>NZ_CP070982.1:500000-702500 GCF_018417595.1 Pseudomonas entomophila | reverse complement strand
CTGAACAATGCTCATGCAGAACTCCAGATAAAGAAGGTGAAAGCAGGCGCGCAAAGCTCACGCGCCTGACATCGAATTCACAACGATCAGTCGACCTTGTTCAGGGCTTCGCCCACCGCGTCGAACAGGCGATCCAGTTCCTGCGGCTGGGTATTGAAGGTTGGCCCGAACTGCAGGGTGTCGCCGCCGAAGCGCACGTAGAAGCCGGCTTGCCACAGTTTCATCGCCGCCTCGTATGGGCGGACGATGGCGTCACCGTCGCGCGCGGCAATCTGGATGGCGCCGGCCAGGCCGTAGTTGCGGATGTCGACGACGTTCTTGGTGCCCTTGATACCGTGCAGCAACTTCTCGAAGTGCGGCGCCAGTTCGGCGGCGGACTGCACCAGGTTCTCTTTCTGCAGCAGATCCAGGGCGGCAATACCGGCGGCGCAGGCGACCGGGTGCGCCGAGTAGGTGTAGCCGTGGGGGAACTCCACCGCGTACTCAGGCGTCGGCTGGTTCATGAAGGTCTGGTAGATCTCGCCCGTGGCCACCACCGCGCCCATCGGGATCGCGCCGTTGGTGACCTGCTTGGCGATGCACATCAGGTCCGGGGTGACACCGAAGGCCTCGGCACCGGTCATGGCCCCCATGCGCCCGAAGCCGGTGATGACTTCGTCGAAGATCAGCAGGATGTTGTGCTGGGTGCAGATCTCGCGCAGGCGCTTCAGGTAACCCTTCGGCGGCGGCAGCACGCCTGCGGAGCCGGCCAGCGGCTCGACGATCACTGCGGCGATGTTCGAGGCGTCATGCAACTCGATCAGCTTGAGCATCTCGTCGGCCAGGGCGATCCCGCCCTCCTCCGGCATGCCTTTGCTGAATACGTTGGCGGGCAGCACGGTGTGCGGCAGGTGGTCGACATCCAGCAACTGACCGAACAGCTTGCGGTTGCCGTTGACGCCGCCCAGGCTGGTGCCGGCGATGTTCACGCCGTGATAGCCACGGGCGCGGCCGATGATCTTGGTCTTGGTCGCCTGGCCTTTCAGGCGCCAGTAGGCGCGGACCATCTTCAGCGCGGTGTCGGCGCATTCGGAACCGGAGTTGGTGAAGAACACATGGTTCAGGTCACCCGGCGCGAGGTTGGCGATCTTCTCGGCCAGCTGGAACGACAGCGGGTGGCCGAACTGGAAAGCGGGTGAGTAGTCGAGGGTGGCGACCTGGCGAGCCACCGCCTCGCTGATCTCCTTGCGGGTATGCCCGGCACCGCAGGTCCACAGGCCCGACAAGGCGTCGAAGATCTTGCGGCCTTTGTCATCGACCAGGTAGTTGCCTTCGGCCGCCACGATCAGGCGCGGGTCGCGCTGGAAGTTGCGGTTGGCGGTGTAGGGCATCCAGTGGGCATCCAGCTTGAGCTGGCTGGCCAGGCCGGCCTGGGCGTTTTCGGGCATGTTCATCGGCGGTTCCTCGGAAGACGATTAGGCAACGATGGGTGTTGTTGCAGCTAAGTTGTCACGGGGATAAAGTTCGAAAAACCCAACATTTCTAACCTTCAGTCAGCGGATAACTAAACTAATGAGCCGACGCCCCGATCCTCTTGCCCAGGTCAGCGATTTCGACATCCGCCTGTTGAAGATCTACCGCAGTGTCGTGGAGTGCGGCGGCTTCTCTGCGGCGGAGAACGTGCTGGGCATCGGCCGCTCGGCGATCAGCCAGCAGATGAACGACCTCGAGCAACGCCTGGGCCTGCGCTTGTGCCAGCGCGGTCGCGCCGGTTTCTCGCTGACCGAGGAGGGCCGCGAGGTCTACCACTCGGCGCTGCAACTGCTCAGCGCCCTGGAAACCTTCCGCACCGAGGTCAACGGCCTGCACCAGCACCTACGCGGCGAGTTGAACATCGGTTTGACCGACAACCTGGTCACCCTGCCGCACATGCGCATCACCCACGCCTTGGCCGAACTGAAGGACCGTGGTCCCGACGTGCACATCCAGATCCGCATGATCGCACCCAGCCAGGTCGAGCAAGGGGTGCTCGACGGCAGCCTGCATGTCGGGGTGGTGCCGCAGACCAGCCCACTGTCCGGGCTCGAGTACCAGCCACTTTACAGCGAGCGCTCGCTGCTCTACTGCGCGGTCGGACACCCACTGTTCTATGCCGATGACCAGCAGATCGATGACGCGCGACTCAACAGCCAGGACGCCATCGCCCCGACCTTCCGCCTGCCTGCCGACATCCAGGCGCACTACCAGGCCCTGCACTGCACCGCCAGCGCCTCGGACCGCGAAGGCATGGCCTTCCTCATACTGACAGGCCGCTACATCGGCTACCTGCCCGACCACTACGCGATGTTCTGGGTGCAACAAGGCCGCCTGCGCGCGCTGAAGCCGGCGCAACGCTTCTACGACCTGAGCCTGAGCTGGGTGACACGCAAGGGGCGCAGGCCGAACCTGGTCCTGGAAAGCTTCCTCGAGAGCCTGTCTGCGACACGCTGATGCCTGTGCCTGACGCTAATGCTTGTCACTTCGGCGCAGGCAGGTAATCTGTCCAACATTCGTTGTCACCGACCCGTCCGGAATCGTCCATGACCCTAGAAGTCCCAGCGCATCGCTCCCCCGCCTCGGGCAAGCCCGCCGGCCGCATCCGCCAGAAGAACGAGCAGGCCATCATCCAGGCCGCCGAAGACGAATTCGCCCGCCACGGCTACAAGGGCACGAGCATGAACACCATCGCGCTCAAGGCTGGGCTGCCCAAGGCCAACCTGCATTACTACTTCACCAACAAGCTGGGCCTGTACATCGCGGTGCTGAGCAACATCATCGAGCTGTGGGACAGCACCTTCAACGCCTTGAGCGTCGAGGACGATCCGGCCGAGGCGCTGAGCCAGTACATTCGCACCAAGATGGAGTTCTCACGACGCAACCCACAGGCCTCGCGGATCTTCGCCATGGAAGTGATCAGCGGCGGCGAATGCCTGAGCGAATATTTCAGCGCCGACTACCGCGAATGGTTCCGTGGCCGCGCCGCGGTGTTCCAGGCCTGGATCGACGCCGGCAAGATGGACCCGGTGGACCCGGTGCACCTGATCTTCCTGCTCTGGGGCAGCACCCAGCACTACGCCGACTTCGCCACCCAGATCTGCCAGGTGACCGGCCGTACCCGCCTGACCAAGCAGGACATGGAAGACGCCAGCAACAACCTTATCCACATCATTCTCAAAGGCTGCGGCATCATCACGCGCGCCTGACCCGGACCTATGCCTTCTACCCTGCTCGACCTCTGCGAGTTCCGCGAGGACATCCGCAAGAGCCGCTTCATCACCCTCGCCGGCCCCATCAGCAGCGCCGCCGAGGCGATGGCCTTCATCGAACGCCACAGCGACCTGGCGGCCACCCACAACTGCTGGGCCTGGAAACTGGGCGGCCAGTACCGCAGCAGCGACGATGGCGAACCTGGCGGCACCGCCGGGCGGCCGATCCTCGCCGCCATCGAGGCCCAGGACTGCGACCAGGTAGTGGTACTGGTGATCCGCTGGTACGGCGGTATCCAGCTGGGCACCGGCGGCCTGGCCCGCGCCTATGGCGGCGGCGCCAACAAATGCCTGCAGCAGGCACCCAAGCGATTGCTGGTGCAACGCAGCGAGTTCAGTTGCAGTTGCACTTTCAGCGAACTGGCGCTGGTCAAGCTGCGCCTGGCGGAAGTGGATGGGCTGGTGCTGGATGAGCAGTTCACCGCCAACGGCGTGGACCTGCGCATCGCTTTTGGCGATACCCACCTGGACACACTGCAACAACAGTATGCGGACATCAGCCGCGGGCGCATCCTGTTGGAGCGGCAATGAACGTTGCTCACATCTACTGTGGGCCTGCCTGTGGATAAGCTTTGGGCACTCTTATGCAGCCCTTGTGCCTCTAGGCCTCCAGAAGGTTGAGCATATTTTGATCACAATTGTGTGACAGTGACCCAAGTGACTGAAAGCCTGTGAGTTATCCCCAGCCCAGACGGCCTCGACGCTCAGAAACAAGTATTTCCATACGGCTGGGCTTGCACACAATTACTGTGGAGCAGCTTGTGGATAACCCGTTGAACACCCCGGCAAAGGCCGGTGGCATCGGCCTCCCAGCCTGCCGCTCATTTTTTGATCAGCGGATGGGCACCTGGGCTATGCTCGTCACCCTGGCCTGCCGTTACCGTGTGCGCAGCATCGCCTGTACATAAGGCTCATCATTGAAAGGAGCATCGAAATGACCCAGAACAAGACCGCCCTGATCATCGGCGCCTCCCGAGGCCTCGGTCTCGGCCTGGTGCAACGCCTGCACGAGGATGGCTGGAACATCGTCGCTACCGTGCGCGACCCGCAGAAGCCGGGTGCCCTGGGTGACATCCCTGGGGTGCGCATCGAGCGCCTGGAGATGAATGACACCGCACAGCTCGACGGCCTCAAGCAGCGCCTGCACGGTGAAGTGTTCGACCTGGTGTTCGTCAACGCCGGGGTGATGGGCCCGCTGCCGCAAGACCTGGAGCGCGTCCAGGTGCAGGAAATCGGCGACCTGTTCATGACCAACGCCGTGGCGCCGATCCGTGTCGCCCGCCGCCTGGCCGGGCAGATTCGCGAAGGCAATGGCGTGCTGGCGTTCATGAGTTCGATCCTGGGTAGCGTGACCGTCCCCGACGGTGGCGAGATCTGCCTGTACAAGGCCAGCAAGGCCGCGCTCAACTCGATGATCAACAGCTTCGTGGTCGAGCTGCAACGCCCCGACCTGTGCGTGCTGGCCATGCACCCGGGCTGGGTGAAGACCGACATGGGCGGCGAGAACGCCGAGATCGACGTGCCCACCAGCACCCGTGGCATGCTCGAGCAGGTCAAGGCGCACAGCGGCAAGGGCGGGCTGCGCTTCATCAACTACAAGGGCGAAGCGCTCACCTGGTGAATTGAAAGCCGCGTGGCGAGGCAGTAGACTCGAAACCTCGCCCCCGCGGCGGACCTGGATCAGCAGACAGGGCAACACTGAGCTGGCTAACCTGAACCCACTTTCAGAGGAGCCGGCAACATGCCTGCGACCCGCATCTGGTTGAAATCCCCGCTCGCCATCTTCACCGCCAACAACGAGGACGCCCGTGGCGGCCTGGTGATCGAAGACGGCCGCATCACTGAACTGCTCGCCGCCGGCCAAGCCCCCAGCGCCCCCTGCGACCAGGTATTCGACGCCCGTGAGCACGTGGTGCTGCCCGGCCTGATCAACACCCACCACCACTTCTACCAGACCCTGACCCGCGCCTGGGCGCCCGTGGTCAACCAGCCCCTGTTCCCCTGGCTCAAGACCCTCTACCCGGTCTGGGCGCGCCTCACGCCAGCCAAGCTGGAACTGGCCAGCCAGGTCGCCCTGGCCGAGCTGCTGCTGTCGGGCTGCACCACCGCCGCCGATCACCACTACCTGTTCCCCGAAGGCCTGGACAACGCCATCGATGTGCAAGTCGAGGCGGTGCGCAAGCTGGGCATGCGCGCCATGCTCACCCGTGGCTCGATGAGCCTGGGCGAGAAGGACGGTGGCCTGCCGCCGCAGCAGACCGTGCAACAGGGCGAAGTGATCCTGGCCGACAGCCAACGACTTATCCACAGCTACCACGAGCGCGGTGACGGCGCGCGCATCCAGATCGCCCTGGCGCCCTGCTCGCCGTTCTCGGTCACGCCAGAAATCATGCGCGCCAGCGCCGAACTGGCCGAGGAGCTGGAAGTGCGCCTGCACACCCACCTGGCCGAGACCCTCGACGAAGAAGACTTCTGCCTGCAACGCTTCGGCCTGCGCACCGTGGACTACCTGGACAGCGTCGGCTGGCTCGGCCCGCGCACCTGGCTGGCCCACGGCATCCACTTCAACCCCGATGAAATCGCCCGCCTGGGCGCGGCCGGCACGGGCATCTGTCATTGCCCGAGCTCGAACATGCGCCTGGCCTCGGGCATCTGCCCGACCGTCGACCTGGAAGCAGCTGGCGCGCCGGTGGGCCTGGGCGTCGACGGCTCGGCATCCAACGACGCCTCGAACATGATCCTCGAGGCGCGCCAGGCCCTGTACCTGCAACGCCTGCGCTACGGCGCCGAGCTGATCACCCCGGAACGCGCCCTGGGTTGGGCCACCCGTGGATCGGCGCGACTGCTGGGCCGCAGCGACATCGGTGAACTTGCCGTGGGCAAGCAGGCGGACCTGGCGCTGTTCAAGCTCGATGAACTGCGTTTCTCCGGCAGCCACGACCCACTCTCGGCCTTGCTGCTGTGCGCTGCCGATCGCGCCGACCGGGTGATGGTCGGTGGCCAGTGGCGCGTCATCGACGGCCAGATCGAAGGGCTGGACGTTCAAGGCCTGATCGCCGACCACCGCCAGGCCGCGGCCCACCTGATCGCCGGTTGACCGATCAAGGGCCTGGCCGAGCGCAATGCCCGGCCAGGCCCTGTAGAATGTCGGCCAACCGTACCTGATCGAGACTGCACACATGTATGAATGGCTGAACGCCTTGCCCAAGGCGGAACTGCACATGCACCTGGAGGGCTCGCTGGAGCCCGAACTGCTGTTCGCCCTGGCCGAACGCAACAAGATCGCCCTGCCCTGGGCGGATGTGGAAACCCTGCGTAGTGCCTACGCCTTCAACAACCTGCAGGAATTCCTCGACCTCTATTACCAGGGTGCCGATGTCCTGCGCACCGAGCAGGACTTCTACGACCTGACCTGGGCCTACCTGCAACGTTGCAAGGCGCAGAACGTCATCCACACCGAGCCGTTCTTCGACCCGCAGACCCACACCGACCGGGGCATCCCTTTCGAGGTTGTGCTGGGCGGCATCACCCAGGCCTTGAAGGATGGTCGTGAACAACTGGGTATCGGCAGCGGCCTGATCCTCAGCTTCCTGCGCCACCTGAGCGAGGACGAAGCGCAGAAGACCCTCGACCAGGCCCTGCCCTTCCGCGATGCCTTCGTCGCCGTCGGCCTGGACAGCTCGGAAAAAGGCCACCCGCCCAGCAAGTTCCAGCGTGTCTTCGACCGCGCCCGCAGCGAAGGCTTCCTGACCGTGGCCCACGCCGGCGAGGAAGGCCCACCCGAGTACATCTGGGAGGCAATCGACCTGCTGAAGATCCAGCGCATCGACCATGGCGTGCGCGCCATCGAGGACGAGCGCCTGATGCAGCGCATCATCGACGAGCAGATTCCGCTGACCGTCTGCCCGCTGTCCAACACCAAGCTGTGCGTGTTCGAGCATATGAGCCAGCACAACATCCTCGACATGCTCGAGCGTGGCGTGAAAGTAACGGTCAACTCGGACGACCCGGCCTATTTCGGTGGCTATGTCACCGAGAACTTCCATGCCCTGTACGAACACCTCGGCATGACCCAGGACCAGGCCCGACGCCTGGCGCAGAACAGCCTGGACGCCCGCCTGGTGCGCTAACCCGCCTGCAGCGCAGGCAGACGGGCGATGCCGTTGATCTGCTGGATGCCGAGCGCGGTGATCTGCACCGCCCGGCTTCCCTCCTGTTCGCGGATCCAGCCCGACTGCAGGAACAACGTGAGCAGCGCCTGCCCAAGGCTGCCGCCCAGGTGCGGGCCCTGGTCGCTCCACTCGCTGCAGTGGCAGACGACACAACCGCGTTGATGCCCCGGTGCCAACCCATCGATGTAGAGACCCAGCGCACCCAACTGCTCCCTGCCCTGCTGGCTGACACACAGACGCTGTTCGCTGCCCTCCAGCCAACCCGCGTTCAACAGTCGCTGGAACAGATCGGCAGCCATTTCACCGCCCAGATGATCACCACACAAGCGCGCCCTGCGCATCGACAGAGGGACCTGGGCCGGCGCCACCCGGGACGCGGGCGAATGCCCGTTCACCTGCACACTGGCCAGCGCCTCCACTGCCGCGCCAACCTGCGGTGTCGCCAAGCGAAAGTAGCGCTTGCGCCTGCGGATCTCGAGCTTGAGCAAACCGGCCGACGACAACAGCGACAGGTGCGCGCAAGCCGAAGCGAGGCTCAGCCCTGTGGTCAGCGCCAGCTCGTCCGCCGCCCGTGGTGAACCATCTATCAACGCCCATAGCATGGCGCTGCGCTTGGGGTCGGCCATCAGGCCGGCGACCTGACTGATGGTGCGGACTGCGTTCATGACTGTGGAGCTCCCTGAATGATCTCGTCGGATAGCGACAACCGGCCTCCCCGGGGCGCTGGATTGCGGCGGCAGTATAAGCTGCTCGCCCAACCCGTTAAGTAGGCCGCTCCCGTGGTATCGCGCGGCATGCGTTGCCTGAAACTTCAGGGTGCCAGCCCGCGCATTGTGCCCGATACTCCCGGAATACCTTGGCTACCGCCTGACAAGGTGCGGCCACCGTACGCAGGCCGCCCGACAAGACCGACAAGTCGCTACACCAAATACCAGGGATAAAACAGAAAGCTTCCCGCCACCTCCCCACCATGACCGTCAGTCTGAGTCCTGACCACGGTCATGCCGGGCGCCCACAGTGGCGCTAAACTTCATCCGCTTTCGCTCACTGGAGGTGGATCGCGATGAAGATTGTCGTCAGTGCGTCGAACCGAAACCCGAACTGCCCCTGGCAGGTCCAGCTCGATCAACACGTGGTGAGTTTCCGCAGCGAAGCCGAAGCGCGGGCATTCGTCGCCGTGCTGGAAACCCGCCTGAAGGCGCCACACCCACTCACGCCGGCCGACTGGACTGCCAGCGCCGGGTCAGCATTGCGACACTGACCACCAGTGCGCCGCACAGGCTGATCACCAGGGCCATGGGCACCGCGCTGCCATCATGCAGCAACCCGACCAGCGCCGCCGCACCAGCGGCGACACTGAATTGCAGGCAGCCCATCAGTGCCGAGGCGCTGCCGGCGCGCGCGCCCTGCCCGCTCATGGCGCACGCCGATGCATTGGGGGCAATGCAACCCAGGCTGGCAATGCAAATGAACAGCGGCACCAACAGCGGCCACAACGCGTCCGGGTGCCACGCCGCTACCGCCAGCAACGCCATGGCGGCTGCCAGGTACAGCCACACTGCGCGCGCCAGCAGGAACGCCGGGCCACGTTTGGACAACAGGCGTGCGTTGACCTGGGCCATGAGGATGAACCCAGCGGCATTGGTGCCGAACAGCCAGCCATAGTGCTCGGCCGGCACACCGTAGAGCTTGATGAAGACGAAAGGCGACCCGGCGATGTAGGCAAACATCCCGGCAATCGCGATGCCCCCGGTCAAGGCATGGCCGATGAACACGCGATCGCCCAACAGCCGCAGGTACTGGCGCAGGGCGCCGGACAGTGGCTGGCGCGGTACCGAGGCCGGCAGGCTTTCCGGCAAACCAAGCGCCACGGCCAACAGACACACGGCGCTGAACAGGCTCAAAGCGAGGAAGATCGATTGCCAGCCGGCCAGGTTCACCAGCACGCCACCAAGCATCGGCGCGAGGATCGGCGCCAGGCCCATCACCAGCATCAACTGCGAGAACACCTTGGCCGAAGCTACCGCGTCGCATTTGTCGCTGACGATCGCCCGCGACAGCACCATGCCGGCGCAACCACCCAGCGCCTGGACGAAGCGCGCCAGGATCAGGCTGTCGAGGTTGGGGGCATAGGCGCAAACCAGCGAGGCGAAGGTGAACAGGCCGACGCCGAACAGCAGCGGGATGCGGCGGCCGAAGCGGTCGGCGATCGGGCCATAGGCCAGCTGACCGAGGGACAGGCCGAGAAAATAGGCGGCCAACGTAGTCTGCACATGCTTCTCGTCGGTGCCGAAGGCATGGGCCATGGCGGGGAAAGCGGGCAGGTAGAAGTCGATCGCCAAGGGCCCGAACGCACTGAGGGCGCCCAGGATCAGCAAGGTTCGCAGGTTCATGGGGAATCCATAGCAGGCTAAGCAAGTGCCGTTAGTCTACCTGCATGGGGGCCTTACGATGAAAACCTTTGTAACAGTTGAGGGGTTATTCCAGCGCTGCAAGAGCCTGTGGGAGCGGGCTTGCCCGCGAATAAGGAGGTGAATTCACTACCGCATTCGCGGGTAAACCCGCTCCCACAGGTACCGTGCAATACCGCTAGGAGCCAGCGTTGCTGGCGATGCCCGGCACAGCCGGCCGGCCACGTCAACCCGGTCAGGCCACGTCAACCCGGTCAGGCCACGTCGGCCTGGTAGCCCTCGTCACGAATCGCGGTAAGGATGCGCTCGGCGTCCAGCGCGCTCTGCACACGGACCTGACGGGCCGCCAGGTCCACCTCCACCCGCGCCGCCGCGTCCTGCTCCTGCACCGCCCGGGTCACGGCCTTCACGCAGTGGCCGCAGGTCATGCCTTGTACGTTGAACACTTGCATCGAGGTTGCCTCCTTCAGGGTTTGCCGCAGTTTCGACCTTGCCATCGGGGCAAGGTCAAGTTCTGGCTGAAACGGCCGGGCTGGAAATCCGCGCGCGGCTCGGCCAAGCTGCGCCTTTGACGATTTAGCCAAGCAGGAGATTCATCATGATCAGGGCTGCATTGACCCTCGCCGGATTGCTGGGTGCGCTGGCCGTGGTACCACCGGCCAGCGCCGAGGGCAACGCGGACTACAGCGTGCTGATCATTTCCCGGGAGCGCCTGGAAGTGGCCACCAGCTGCGAGATCGGCGTCTACCTCAACGATCAGCTGTCCGGCCGCGTGTTCCAGGAACAGTCGACTTCGTTCAACCTGCCGCCAGGCCCGGTCGATGTGCGCCTGCGCCTGCTGCCTGGGCAGGTGCCGGGCTGCGCCCCGGGCGTCGAGGACCAGCGCAGCACGCGCCTGACGCTGCAGGCGGGCCAGATCAACAAGTACCGCATTGCCATGGGGCATGATGGCCTGGTGTTGAAGCGAGCCGACCTGGGCTATTGACCTTGACCGCATGGCAAGGTTGATGCTGGAGGCCAGTCCACGGAGGAGAGAGCCATGCCCGCATCCACCACCTTCGACCTGCCGATCGCCGGCATGACCTGCGCCAGTTGCGCCGGTCGCGTCGAGCGCGCCTTGCGCAAGGTCACAGGCACCGAACACGTCAGCGTCAACCTCGCCACCGAACAGGCCCGGGTCCAGGCCCCGGCCGACAGCCTGCCCGCCCTGGTCGGCGCGGTGCGCGAGGCCGGTTACAGCGTACCCACCCGCACCCTCGAACTGCAGATCGGCGGCATGACCTGCGCCAGCTGCGCCGGCCGTGTCGAACGCGCCCTCGGCAAGCTGCCGGGCGTGGAGCAGGTCAGCGTCAACCTGGCCAGTGAGCGCGCCCATCTTGAAGTACTGCAGGCGGTCGATGACGGCGTCTTGATCAACGCGGTGGAAAAAGCGGGCTACAGCGCAAGCCTGCCACGCACGGCTCACGACGACCACACGCAAGCAAAACGGCGGCTGCGCAACGAGCGCCTGGCGGTGGGCGCCGCGTTGCTGCTGGCCCTGCCTCTGGTGCTGCCTATGTTGGTGCAACCCTTCGGTCTGCACTGGATGCTGCCCGCCTGGGCCCAGTTCCTGCTCGCCACGCCCGTGCAGTTCATCCTCGGCGCGCGCTTCTACGTGGCCGCCTGGAAAGCCGTGCGCGCGGGTGCCGGCAACATGGACCTGCTGGTGGCCCTCGGCACCAGCGCAGGTTACGGCCTGAGCCTCTACCAATGGGCCAATGCCCACGCCGGCATGGAGCCGCACCTGTATTTCGAAGCCTCGGCGGTGGTGATCGCCCTGGTGCTGCTGGGCAAGTACCTTGAAAGCCGCGCCAAGCGCCAGACCGCCAGCGCCATCCGCGCCCTGGAAGCCTTGCGCCCCGAGCGGGCTCTGCGTGTCGTCGAGGGCCGCGAGGAGGACGTCGCGATCAGCCAGCTGCGCTTGGGCGACCTGGTCCTGGTCAAGCCCGGTGAACGCTTCCCTGTCGACGGCGAAGTGCTCGAAGGCAGCAGCCACGCCGACGAAGCCCTGATCAGCGGCGAGAGCCTGCCGGTGCCCAAGCAACCCGGCGACACCGTCACCGGGGGCGCGATCAATGGTGAAGGCCGCCTGCTGGTCAAGACCCAGGCATTGGGCACCGAGACTGTGCTGGCCCGCATCATTCGCCTGGTCGAGGACGCACAGGCGGCCAAGGCACCGATCCAGAAACTGGTCGACCGGGTCAGCCAGGTATTCGTCCCTGCGGTGCTGGTGCTGGCGCTGATCACCCTGATCGGCTGGTGGCTGGCCGGTGCGCCGCTGGAAACCGCCTTGATCAACGCCGTGGCCGTGCTGGTGATCGCCTGCCCTTGTGCCCTCGGCCTGGCCACGCCCGCCGCGATCATGGCCGGTACTGGCGTCGCCGCCCGCCACGGCATCCTGATCAAGGATGCTGAAGCCCTGGAACGCGCCCACGCGGTGAACCGGGTGGTATTCGACAAGACCGGCACCCTCACCTCGGGCAGCCCACGGATTGTCCACAGCCAGGCAAGCAACGGCGATGGCAGCGAACTGCTGCGTTTGGCCGGTGCCCTGCAACGCGGCAGCGAACACCCGTTGGCCAGGGCCGTGCTCGACGCCTGCGCTGAACAGCATCTGGATGTACCGACGGTAAGCGACAGCCAGTCCCTCACCGGCCGGGGCATCGCCGGCCAGGTGGAGGGTCGGGAGCTGGCGCTGGGCAACCGTCGCCTGCTCGATGAAAGCCTGCTCCAACCCGGCGAGCTGGCGACCAGCGCCCACGCCTGGGAAGCAGAAGGCCGCACCCTGTCATGGCTGATCGAGCGTGGCGACCAGCCTCGAGTACTGGGCCTGTTCGCCTTCGGCGACAGCCTCAAGCCCGGCGCCGGCCAGGCCATCGAGGCGCTGCATGCCCGTGGCATCAGCAGCCACCTGCTGACCGGTGACAACCGTGGCAGCGCCAAGGTGGTAGCCGATGCCCTGGGCATCGACGACGTGCACGCCGAAGTGCTGCCGGCCGACAAGGCGGCCACCGTTGCCGCGCTCAAGCAGGACGGCGTGGTGGCCATGGTCGGCGACGGCATCAACGATGCCCCGGCCCTGGCCGCCGCCGATATCGGCATCGCCATGGGCGGTGGCACCGACGTGGCCATGCAGGCCGCCGGCATCACCCTGATGCGCGGCGATCCGCGCCTGGTGCCAGCCGCCCTGGAGATCAGCCGCAAGACCTACGCGAAGATCCGCCAGAACCTGTTCTGGGCCTTCATCTACAACCTGGTGGGCATCCCTTTGGCGGCCCTGGGCTACCTCAACCCGGTACTGGCCGGGGCGGCCATGGCCCTGTCCAGCGTCAGCGTGGTGAGCAATGCCTTGTGGCTGAAAACCTGGAAACCCACCACGATCGACCAGGAGGCGCCATGAACATCGGCCAGGCCGCCCGCCGCAGCGGGCTCAGCGCCAAGATGATCCGCTATTACGAGTCCATCGGCCTGCTGCGCCCGGCCAAGCGCAGCGACAGCGGCTACCGCCTGTACCAGCAGGAAGACCTGCACAGCCTGGCATTCATCAAACGCTCCCGTGACCTGGGGTTTTCCCTGGAAGAAGTGGCCAAGTTGCTGACCCTCTGGCAGGACCGCCAACGCGCGAGTGCCGATGTGAAGGCGCTCGCCATGCAACATATCGATGAATTGAACCGGCGCATCGAGGAGCTGGTGAGCCTGCGCGATACCCTGGGTGAACTGGTGAGCCACTGCCAGGGCGATGACCGGCCGGATTGCCCGATCCTCAAGGACCTGGCCAATGGCAGCGGTTGCTGCCATTGACCCGGCCCCTGTAGGAGCCAGCCTTGCTGGCGAACCAAGCGACGCGGTGGATGGCTCGCCGCCAAAGCCGGCTCCTACAACGGGCATTTGGTATGCCATATTAGCCTTGCGCCGACCGATACCCCCTCAAACCTGACTTTCGCCCAATAAATACTGGCATTCCCCTTCAAGAAACCCAGACCGTGCCGATGCCCTGATACCGGCCTCAAGCATCGACAAGAAAAAATCTGGGAGCGTGGATGAACATCAAGCAGAAACTGACCTGGGCCTTCGCCGTGATCGCCGGCCTGCCCATCGTCCTGGTCGCCACCCTGGTGGTGCTCAACCTGCGCGGCGAAGCCCGCGACGATTTCCTCGACAACAGCAGCCGGGAAATCCGCCAGGTCGGTAACGCCATGGACATCTTCTTCCAGGGCATCACCCAGAACGTCGACTACCTGGCCGCCCAACCGCTGGTGGCCGCCACAACCGACAACGTGAAGAAACACATCAGCGCGGACGCCGCCACTATCGTGCCCGGCGAGCAGGACAAGGCGCTGTTCGACCTGTTCTCGCGCCTGGCTCAGAGCCACCCGGACTACGCCTACGTCTCCTACGGACTGAAGGACGGCGGCTACGCGTTCTGGCCCGGCGACCCGAAGATGGCCAACTACGACCCGCGCACCCGCCCCTGGTACCAGGCCGCCATGGCCAACCCCGGCAAGACCCTGCGCACCGCGCCCTACTACTGGGCCGGTGACGACGCAGTGCTGGTCAGCACCGTGCGCGCGGTGGCCAACCAGCTGGGCAACCCGGGCGGGGTGGTCAACATCGACGTGTCGCTCAAGGGCCTGACCGAGATCGTCAAGCAGATCAAGCTGGGCGAGAGCGGCTACCTGATCCTGATGGAGCACAACGGCAACGTGATGGTCGACCCGCGCGATGCCAGCCACAACTTCAAGCAGCTCGCCAGCCTGGGCGGTGGTTACGCCGACCTGGCCAAGGCCGGCAAGGGCCTGGCGGAAGTCGAGATCAACGGCGAGCGTTTCATGGCCAACGTCTATCCCGACGAGCAACTGGGCTGGACCTTCATCGGCCTGATCCAGCAGGACGAGGTCATGCAGACCACCACCCGCCTGACCTGGTTGATCGGTGCCGTCGCGCTGGTCCTGGCAGCGGTGTTCGCGGCTGTCGGCGCGGCGTTCGCCAAGCTCATCGTGCGCCCGATCAACAGCGTCAGCAGTGGCCTGGAAGGCATCGCCCAAGGTGAAGGCGACCTGACCCGCAACCTGGAGATCCGTGGCCGCGACGAAACCGCCCAGCTGGCCAGCTGGTTCAACCAGTTCCTCGGGGCCATCCGCAGCCTGATCCAGCATATCGGTACGGCGGCCAACAAGATCCTCAGCACCTCCAGCAGTTCGACCCGGGTTTCCGGCGACATGGCAGAGGCCGCCGGACGCCAGCGCGAAGCCGTGGACATGGTCTCCACCGCGTTCCATGAGATGGTCGCCACCGCCAACGAAGTGGCCCGCTCCTGCAGCCAGGCGGCGATGTCGGCCGACAGCGGCCAGCAGCAGGCCCGTGAAGGCCAGCAGCAGATCGACGCGGCAGTACAGAGCGTTGATCGCCTGAGCCAGGAAATCGAACAGTCGGCACAGTCGATCCAGCAGCTGGAGCGCGACAGCAACGCGATCCAGTCGATTCTCGGTACCATCCGTTCGATCGCCGAGCAGACCAACCTGCTGGCACTCAACGCTGCCATCGAGGCGGCCCGCGCCGGCGAACAAGGCCGTGGCTTTGCGGTGGTGGCCGATGAAGTACGCGCCCTGGCCAAGCGCACCGCTGACTCCACCGCTGAGATCGATGGCCTGCTGGGCAACCTGGCCAGCCGCACCGCGCAGGTAGCCGAGCAGATGCACGCGAGCATCGAGGTGTCGCAGCAGTCGGTCAGCCGTATCGGTATGGCCCGCGACAGTTTCGGGCAGATCCGTGAGTCGGTGGACATCATTCGCGACATGAACACCCAGATCGCCACCGCCGCCGAGGAGCAGCACCAGGTGGCCGAGGACATCAACCGGCACATCAGCCAGATCCACGGGGATGCCCAGCTGGTGGCAGAGCTGGCCCAGGCGGCGCGGCAGGATTCCGAGAGTTTGGCGGGGTTGTCCAACGAACTGGATGCCTTGGTGCGCAGGTTCAGGACCTGAGGTGCCTGGCGCCGCAACAGACTGCCCCTAAAGGTCGATTCGCGACAGACCTGCAGGGGCTGGCTTCAGAGCTTGAGCTCTCCGGGGGTGGCGCCAAACAGTTGCTTGAACGCCGCAATGAATGCCGATGTCGAGTCATACCCGCAGCCCAGCGCCGCCTGGGTCACGCTCTCTCCCGCCTCCAGCAGCGCCAGCGACGACAGCAGGCGCATGCGCTGGCGCCAGTTGCGAAAACTCAAGCCCGTCTCGCGCTGGAACAGGCGCATCAACGTCTTCTCCGAGACGCCCAACTGCAGCGCCCATTGCTGCAGGGTCTGGGGCTGATCTGGTTCGGCGATCAGGCCATTGCACAACGCCAGCAACCCCGGGTGACGGGGCAACGGCAGGGAAAACCCCACCTGCGGCAAGGTCTGCAACTGGTCCAGCAACACCGCAACCAATCGCGCCTCGGTGCTCTCCCCCTCCGGATAGTCCACCGCGAAAGTGCAGAACTGCTTGATCAGTTCCCGCGCCAACGGCGTGACTTCCAGCACCCGGCACTCCGCTGGCGCCCAGGTACAGGCATCGTGGCGCACGTACAGGCTGCGCATCTCGGCCTGCATCGAGGTCACCACTTCATGCTCGGTGCCGGCGGGAATCCACACGCCCCACTGCGGCGGTGCAAAATAGCTGCCGTCGCTGGTGTAGACGCCGAGCACGCCGCTGATGGCGTAGGAGAACTGCACCCAATCGTGCTGGTGACGGGTGGTCCAGGAGCCGGCGCCCAGGCTTTCGGCGCGGGCGTAGAGTGGCCGGGGGAGTCGGTCCAGGTCGGGAATGGGGCGGGGATGTCCGATACTCGGCATGAGGGCTTCTTGTGGCGCTGACCAGACAAGCGTAACAGGTGTCGGTCGGCGTTGGCCCTTTCGCGGGTAAACCCGCTCCTACAGGTTCAGCGGTGCTCCTGTGGGAGCGGGTTTACCCGCGAAAGGATCGACTCGGACCCTGGTCGATCAGCGCTCTACGATCGCCGTCACCCCCTGCCCCCCCGCCGCGCAGATCGAAATCAACCCGCGCCCCTTGCCCCGCCTGGCCAGCAACTTGGCCATGTTGACCAGAATCCGCCCCCCGGTCGCGGCGAACGGATGCCCTGCCGCCAGCGAGCTGCCATGAACGTTGAGCTTGCTGCGGTCGATGGCCCCCAGCGGCGCCTCGAGCCCCAGCCGGGTGCGGCAGTAGTCGGCATCTTCCCAGGCCTTGAGCGTGCACAGCACCTGGGCGGCGAAGGCTTCGTGGATTTCGTAGTAGTCGAAATCCTGCAGGGTCAGGCCATTGCGCGCCAGCAGGCGCGGCACCGCGTACACCGGTGCCATCAGCAGCCCCTCCTGGCCATGGACGAAGTCCACTGCGGCGTTCTCGCCATCGACCAGGTAGGCCATGACCTCCAGATCGTGCTCTTCGGCCCATTGCTCGCTACCCAGCAGCACCAGCGAGGCGCCATCGGTGAGCGGCGTGGAGTTGCCTGGGGTCAGGGTGCCCAGGCCACTGCGGTCGAACACCGGCTTGAGCGCTGCCAGTTGTTCGAGCGTGAGATCCGGGCGCAAGTTGTTGTCGCGGGCCAGGCCCAGGTACGGGGTTAGCAGGTCGTCGTGCCAGCCTTCGGCATAGGACGTCGCCAGGTTCTGGTGGCTGAGCAGGGTCAGCTCGTCCTGCTCGGCGCGCTCGATGTGCCAGGCCTGGGCCATCTGCTCGCAGTGCTCACCCATGGACAACCCCGTACGCGGTTCGCCGTTGCGCGGCAACGTCGGGATCAGATGCCTGGGCCGCAGCTTGAGAAACGGCTTGAGCCGCTCGCCCAGGTTCCGCCCGCGATGGGCCAGCAGCAGGATCTGGCGCAGACCCTCGTTGACCGCGATCGGCGCGTCGGAGGTGGTGTCGACACCGCCGGCGATACCGCTGTCGATCTGCCCAAGGGCGATCTTGTTGGCCACCAGCAACGCCGCTTCAAGCCCCGTGCCACAGGCCTGCTGGATGTCGTAGGCCGGGGTCTGCGGCGCCAGCCGCGAGCCGAGCACGCATTCGCGGGTCAGGCTCATGTCGTGGGAATGCTTGAGCACCGCGCCTGCGGCCACTTCGCCCAGGCACAGGCCATGCAAGCGGAAGCGTTCGATCAGCCCTTCCAGGGTGGCGGTGAGCATCGCCTGGTTGCTGGCCTTGGCATAGGCGCCATTGGAGCGGGCGAAAGGGATCCGGTTTCCACCCAGGATCGCGACCCGGCGAGTTGAACGCATGCCTGTTCCTCCTGAAACAAATTGATCCGTAAGACTAGGTTCTTTTACAGCATTCGAACGCCCCTGCGACAAACTTGGTCCACACTGCATGCTTGCCTTTCAGGGAGAACCCCCATGAGCGATCGCTACATCGGTTTTGCCAACTCCGCCCTCGGCCGCCGCCTGGTCGATGCCCTCGGCCTGCCGCGCCCGGTGCCGCTGGAGCGCTGGCAAGCCGGCCGCCTGCGCCCGGTGGAGGGTGCGCTGGTGCTCGGTGGCGGGCCGCTGGCCAGGCATGTCGAGACAATTGCCCCGCGCCTGACCGCCGATTGCTACAGCTTCAATGACGACAGCCTGGTCTGCGCACCCTGGGTCGCCGGCCTCGGGCCGAAGCTCAAGGCCGTGGTGTTCGACGCCAGTCACCTGTCCGACAGCGACCAGCTCAAGCAGTTGCGCGAATTCTTCCAGCCCTTGCTGCGCAGCCTGGCGCCCTGCGCCCACGTGGTGATCCTCGGTCGCCCGCCGGAGGGCCTCGACGACCCACAGGCCAGCGTCGCCCAGCGCGCGCTCGAAGGTTTCAGTCGCTCGCTGGCCAAGGAACTGCGCAATGGCGCCACGGCCAACCTGCTGTATGTCGGCGCCGGTGCCGAAGACCAGTTGGACGGCGCCTTGCGCTTTTTCCTGTCCCCCAAAAGCGCGTTCGTTTCCGGCCAGGTGTTGCGCCTGAACGCATGCGCCGCCCAGGTCGAGGACTGGACGCGTCCGCTGGCCGGGCGCCGCGCGCTGGTCACGGGCTCCGCCCGCGGCATCGGCGCGGCCATCGCCGAGACCCTGGCCCGTGATGGCGCCGAGGTCACCCTGCTGGACGTGCCCCAGGCACAAAAGGACCTCGACGCCCTGGCCGCGCGCCTCGGTGGCCGCGCCCTGGCCCTGGACATCTGCGCCGCCGACACTACCGCGCAACTGGTCGAGGCACTACCCGACGGCCTGGATATCCTGGTGCACAACGCGGGTATCACCCGCGACAAGACCCTGGCCAACATGACCCCGGAGTACTGGGACGCGGTGCTCGCGGTCAACCTCAAGGCGCCGCAGGTGCTGACCCAGGCACTGCTGGAGGCCGGTACGCTGCGCGACGACGCGCGCATCACCCTGCTCGCTTCGGTCAGCGGCATCGCCGGCAACCGTGGCCAATCGAACTACGCCGCCAGCAAGGCCGGGCTGATCGGCCTCGCCCAGGCCTGGGCGAAACCACTGGCCGAGCGCGGCGCCAGCATCAATGCCGTGGCGCCGGGCTTCATCGAGACCCACATGACCGCCGCCATGCCCATGGGCCTGCGCGAGGCCGGGCGGCGCCTGAGCTCGCTGGGCCAGGGTGGCTTGCCGCAGGATGTCGCCGAGGCCATCGCCTGGCTCAGCCAGCCGGGCTCGGGGGCGGTCAATGGCCAGGCGCTGCGGGTCTGTGGCCAGGCATTGATGGGGGCCTGAGCATGAACCGACCCTGGCATGAACTGCACAGCCCCGATTCGAGCACCAGCCTGTACCTGCGGGCGCTGGCCAAACGCAAGATCCATGGCAGCACATTGCCCGAGCAGGGCCTGCGCTGCTTCCTGCGGGTCGACCCGCAACAGCTGGCGGCTTACCGTCGGCTTTGCCACTTCGTCGACGACGGCCGCTTGCCGGGCACCTACCCCCATGTCCTGGCGTTCGCCCTGCAGATGCAGCTGCTGACTGCCCATGAGTTCCCCTTCCCGTTGCTGGGCCTGGTGCACCTGCATAATGCCATCCAGGTCCTGCGCCCGCTCGGCGGCATCGACGGCCTGCGTTTTGCGGTGTACGCCGACAACCTGCAACCCCACGAGAAAGGCGGCACCTTCGACCTGGTCACCGAGGCCGAAGACGGC
This sequence comes from Pseudomonas entomophila, assembly GCF_018417595.1. Lineage (NCBI taxonomy): Bacteria > Pseudomonadati > Pseudomonadota > Gammaproteobacteria > Pseudomonadales > Pseudomonadaceae > Pseudomonas > Pseudomonas entomophila. The sequence goes on along the minus strand of NZ_CP070982.1, from coordinate 682,454 downwards.
CTGGGCCTGCTCTGGCGCGAAACCAGCCGCATGCTGGTGCGTGGCCTCAAGCTCGATTATCAGGGCGTTGAAACGCCCGAAACCGAGCCCGCCGTCCTGCCCGAAGCCACCCGCTGGTATGCCGACAGCGACATCGGCAGGCGCTATGCCCGGGTCTGCGGCGACTACAACCCCATCCACCTGAGCAGCGTCACGGCCCGGCTGTTCGGTTTTCCCAAGGCCATCGCCCATGGCATGTGGAGCAAGGCGATGGCGCTGGCGGCGTTGCAGGGGCATTTACCTGCGGCGGGTTATGAGTTCGCGGTGGATTTCCGCAAACCGGTGCGCCTGCCTTCTGAAGTGGTGCTCAGTGCCAGCGACGCCGGTGAGGCAGGCGAATTGCGGCTGGATGGGCACGGGGGGTTGCTGCACATGACCGGAGGGTGGAAGCCGCTTTGAACGCTGCCTCGGCCTTCGCTGGCAAAGCCGGTTGCCACTGGCGCTTGCTTTGCGGTGCCCCTCGCCGGAAGCTATGCGCCACGAGGAGACCCCGATGAACCTGCAAGAACTGACCGAGCGCCTGCACCGCATTCGCGACAACAATGACTGGCGCGGCTTCCACAGCCCGAAGAACCTGGCCATGGCCGCCAGCGTCGAGATGGCCGAACTGGTGGAAATCTTCCAGTGGCTGAGCGAGGACGAATCGCGCCAGCTCCCTGCCGACAAGCTCGCCCACGCCGGCCAGGAGGTCGGCGACATCGTCCTGTACCTGTTGCTGCTGTGCAGCGAGCTGGGCCTGGACATGAACGAGGTGGTGCGAGCCAAGCTGGCCGACAGCGAGAGGCGCTTCGCCAAATGAACGACCGTCACTTCGATGAACTGGCCACCCGTTTCGCCGAGAAGATCTACGGTGGCGCCAAGGGTGCCATCCGCCTGGCGGTGCTCCAGGCCGACCTCGCCGAGACGCTACCCGACCGCCCGCTGCGTATTCTCGACATCGGCGCGGGCCTGGGCCACATGGCCCTGTGGCTGGCCCAGCGCGGCCATCACCTGACCCTCGCCGAACCCGCCGCGCCCATGCTCGACGGCGCCCGCGAGCGCTTCAAGGAAGCCGGCCAGGCCGCCGAGTTCATCCAGGCGCCCTGGCAGGATCTGCTGGGCCAGCTCACCGAACCCTACGACGTGGTGCTGTGCCACGCCGTGCTGGAATGGCTGGCCGAACCCGAGAGCATCCTGCCGGTGCTGCACCAGTTGACCGCGCCCGGAGGCTGGCTTTCGCTGGCCTTCTACAACCGCGACGCGCTGGTCTACCGCAACCTGCTCAAGGGGCATTTCCGCAAGCTGCGCAGCAACCGCATGGCCGGCGAGAAACAGAGCCTGACCCCGCAAAAACCACTTGATCCACGGGACCTCAAGGCGCAACTTGAACCTCTGTGGCAGGTCGAAAGCGAGAGTGGCGTGCGCGTGTTCCACGACTACATGCCCAAGGAGTTCCAGGAAAAGGCCGAGCTGCTCGACCTGCTGGAAATGGAACTGGCCCACCGTCGCCACCCAGGCTTTGCCGGGCTGGGCCGCTACCTGCACTGGATCTGCCGCCCCCACTGACACCCCGGCCAGGAGACACCATGTTGTATCGCTCGCTCTGCCTGGCCCTGCTGCCCCTCGCCCTGGCCGCCTGCCAGGGCAGCAACCCCTACGTGGCCAGCAGCAAGCCCCTGCCACCGGCACCGCCCCAGGCGGCCAGCACCTTCGACGCCAGCGCCTACCCGGCTGCGCCACGCGACTACGGCCGCTATCGCAGCTGGAGCTGGCGCAACAACCAATTGCCCAGCGGCATGGCCAGCGCCGACCCCGCACAACTCGCCGACGCGGTCAGCAGCGCCCTCGACCAGCATGGCCTGCGCCCGGCCCGCAGTGGGCCGGCGGACCTACTGGTGAGCGCTGACCTGCGCCTGGAGCGGCGCCTGCGCCAGGTGCGCGACTACGACTACTACGACCCCTACTACGGCCCGTACCCCTACGGCAGCATCGGCTACGGTGGCTACCGCAACGGCTATGGCGCCTATGGCAGCGTACCGATCGTGCGCACCTACGAAGTCGAGGTGCTGGTGGTGCGCATCGACCTGTTCGATGCCCGCAACGGCCAGCCGGTATGGAGCGCCAGCGCCGAGAGTGGCAGTGGCAAGGACTCGCCGCGTGATCGCGAAAGCGCCCTGCGCGAATCGGTGGGCAAGGCGCTGAGCGGCTATCCTCCCAGTTAACTTCGCCCTGGAGAACCATCATGTTGCGCCGCCACGTTCTACTTGCTTTCGCGTTGTTGCTCGCGGCCTGCTCGAGCAACAACGTCCAGCAGGACTTCGATGCCAGTCGCGATTTCGCCGCCTATCGCAGCTGGGCCTGGCAGGAACCCGGCCTGCAGTATCGCCCGGACGATCCGCGCATCAAGAGCGACCTGACCGAGCAACGCATCCGCCAGGCGGTGGCCGAGCAGCTCGACCAGCGTGGCCTGCGCCCGGCCCAGGCCAACGCCAAGCCTGATGTGAGGGTGCGCGTCTACCTGATCGTGGAGGACCGCCAGCAGCAGATCACCACCAACTACGGTGGTGCCTGGGGCGGTTACTGGGGGGGCTACTGGGGCGGCCCGATGTACAACGAGACCCGCAGCGTCGACTACAAGGTGGCGACCATCCAGATCGACCTGTTCGACGGTCGCGACGGCAAGCTGGTGTGGCGCGGCAGCGCCGAGCAGATCATGAACAACTACCCGCCCAGCCCGCAGGAGCGCAACGTGGCGATCCAGAAGACGGTGGCGCAGGTGTTGAGCCAGTATCCGCCGCATTGAGCGCCTGTAGGAGCGGCTTCAGCCGCGATCACCCGCTGAGCGGGTGCCAGACACCGCGGTGCCTGGATCGCGGCTAAAGCCGCTCCTACAGAGGCAGGACAGTCGTTCCACGAGCGCCCAGGTCAAGGCAACTTGCCATCACCTTGACTACACTCCTTTGACCGCCGCCGCGCTGCCGGGCCGAAGGCCGGCAAAGGAGTGCCCGTGGTTCCTCGTTCCGCCGCCCGCCAACAGGGCGCGATCGGCCTGATGGCCGCGCTGACCATGGGCCTGGCCCTGCTGTTCATGCTGCTGTCGGTCGACAGCGGTCGCCTCTACCTCGAACAACGCAAGCTCCAGCGCATCGCCGACATGGCGGCGCTGGAAGCGGCCGAGCACTCGGCCAGCTGCAACGGCAGCGGCCCGCAAGCCTTCGCCCTGGCACGCAACGCCGCCACCCGCAACGGCCTGGCCGTCACCGACCCGCTGATCGCCAGCTGCGGCTACCTGCGCACCGGCAACGACAACCTGCGCCGCTTCGTCGCCGACAATACCCGCAACGAGGCGATCAAGGTCGAGGTCAGCAATGTGGTGGTCACCAGCGTCGCCGCCGGGGTGTTCGCCATGGTCCAGGGCAACACCGTGCCGCGCACCACCACCCTGCATGCCAGCGCGGTGGCCGCCAGCCCCATGCCGCCGCTGGCGATGCTGAGCATTCGCAGCAGCCTGGCCACTGTCAATGCCAGCCAGGGCTCGCTGCTCAACGCACTGACCAAGGCCCTGGGCGGTACATTGCAGCTCGACCTGCTGGGCTGGCAGGGCATTGCCAACACCCAGCTCAACCTGTTGCATTACCTCGACCAGCTGGCCATCGACCTGAACGTCGAAGTAGGCGACTACCAGAAATTGCTCAGCCTCGACACCAGCGCCACGACCTTGCTGCAAGCGGCGGTCAAAGTGCTGCAGCAAGGTGGCGCCGCCGCCGATGTGGTCACCAACCTGGGCAAGCTCGCCCTCGATCTGCCGATCACCGGCCTGCAACTGGGCGACTTGCTGGACCTGCAGAACGGCACCGCCCAGGCCGGCCTGGATGCGAGTATCCAGCTGTTGCAGCTGGTGCAGGGGGTGATCCAGCTGTCGGCCAAGGAGCGCGCGGTCAACGCCGACCTGCCGATCAACCTGCTGGGCGTGGCCAGTGGCCGGGTGCAGGTGCGGGTGATCGAACCGCAGCAGCTTTCCGCCATCGGCGACCCGCGCACCGACGAGCTGCGGGTGCACACCGCCCAGGTGCGGGCACTGGTGTCTCTCGACCTGCCTCTGCTCAATGGCATCGCCGGCCTGGCCAACGCCGTGCTGGACCTGGCCGCGCCGCTGACCAACGTGCTCAACAACCTGCTTAGCCTGAACCTGCTGGGCACCGTGCAATCGCTGACCTGCGCCTTGGGGGTGCCGTGCAAGGTCAGCGACATCAAGCTGCTGGAAGACAAGGTCCATATCGATATCGGCGTGGAGGTGGCCGAGGCCACCAGCCGCTTGCGCCCGGCACCACCGGACAACTACACCTGCTCGCCCAAGAGCCTGACCACCCTCACCCAGCGCTCGGCGGCGAGGATCGCAGTGGGCAAGTTCGACACCCCGGCCGACTTCCTCAACCAGGGCACCACCGTGGTCAAGGCCCTGCCGCTGATCGACATCGGCACCAATGTCTGCAGCCGCCTGCTGATCCTGCCACCCTCGTGCGGGACCCGGGTGCCCTTCGCGGGCGGTGGCATCGGCCTGCGAGTGGACAGCAAGCTGCTGGGCAACAACCCCACGGAAAAACCCCTGGTGTTCACCGGCACCTCCGCCCCCACCGACATCGGCCAGCCGCCCACCTACCAGCCGATGGACAGCGACCAGGCCCAGGTCGTCGCCAGCCTGTCCGATACCCTCGCCGGCATCCACCTGGAGGCCTACCGGCCGACCGCCAACAGCGGGCTCGGTCAGGTGCTGGTGCTGACCGCAGGCCTGCTGGACGGTGTGAAGAACATTCTCGAACCGCTGATCCGCAACCTGCTCAGCCCGGTGCTCGACCCGCTGGTCAACGGCCTGCTCAAGACCCTGGGGGTCGACCTGGCCAATGCCCAGGTCGGCGCCAACCTGAGCTGCTCCAGCGGCCACGCTCAGTTGGTGCTGTAGAGCGGCAGCTCGATACGGAAGCAGGCGCCTTCGGCACTGTTGGTCACGGTCAGGCGGCCGCCCATCTGGCTGACGATGCCATGGCTGACCGACAGCCCCAGGCCGGTGCCGACGCCCGCTGGCTTGGTGGTGAAGAACGGCTCGAAAATGCGTTGGTGCAACTGCGGGTCGATGCCGCCACCGTTGTCTTCGACCAGCAGGCACAGGCACTCGCCCACCTGCTGCTGGCGCACCCGGATCCATGCGCCCGCACGCCCCTGTTCGAGCAAGGCGTCGCGGGCATTGACCAGCAGGTTGATCAGTACCTGCTCAAGCTGGTCCTGCTGCCCGAGCACCTGCGGCTGCCATGTCGGCGGCTCGAGGCTCAAGTCCACGCCCTTGCCACGCAGGCCCTCGTCCAGCAGCGCACGGGCCCCCTCCACCGCGCTCCAGGCGGCGAACGGCACGGGTTCAAGCGCCGAGCGTCGGCCATACACCCGCATGTGCTCGACCAGGCGCGAGGCGCGCTCGACCTGGGCCTCGATGCGGCGCAGCTTGTCTCCCAGGTACGCCGGGTCCGCCGTGCCCATCTCCAGGCGCTTGAGGGCGTTCACCACCGCCATGCGCATCACGTTGAGCGGCTGGTTGATCTCGTGCACCAGGCCGGTGGCCAGCTCGCCGAGGGTGGCCATCTTGGCCCCCTGCAGCAGCTGTTGCTGGCTACGTCGCAGTTCGGTGTTGTCGCGGCCCACGGCCTGGATCTCCAGCAGTTGGCCCTGGGCGTCGAACAGGCCACGGTCGGCCCATTCCCACCACGCATGCTCACGGCCTGGCAGTTGCAGGCAGATTTCCGCGCTGCTCAGGGGCTGCTCCGGGGTCAATGCCCGCAGGCGTTCGAAAAAGGCCTCACGCTGGGCGTCGGATAGCCACTGGCCCAGGTTGGCGCCCAACAGCTGTTCCGGCGTGCATTGCAGGTAGTCGGCCAGCGGCCGGTTGCCGAACACCAGGGTCAGGTCCGGGCGATAGCGGCAGATCATCGCCGGCGAGTCCTCCACCAGCACGCGGTAGCGCTCCTCGCTCTGGCGCATGCGCTCGGCGGCCTCGGTCGCCTCGCTGACATCCAGCCACAACCCCACCACTTCCACCGGCTGGCCAAGCTCGTCGCGCAGCAGCCGGGCTTCGTCGAGCATCCAGTGATAGCCACCGAGCTGGTCACGCAACCGGTAGCGGCAGCGCACCTGGCCGTCGCGCAACAGGCTGCGGGTGCGGGCCAGCCACAGCGGGCGGTCGTCCGGGTGCACGGCCAGGCCGGGCTGGCGCGCCAGCTCGCCATCGACGTCCCAACCCAGCAACGGTGCCAGGCTGGCGCTGAAGAAGTCGCTGTGCAACGCGCCTTCGGCGTAGCGCTGCACATAGATCACCGCAGGGGAACTGGCGATCAGGTTTTCCAGGCGTGCGCGGGCCATTCCGGCCTGCTGCTCCTGGGCCTTGAGCGCGCTGATGTCGAGCAGAAAGCCATGCAGCCGCTGCCCCTGCGACTGCCCCACCCACTGCCACCAGCGTGGGGTTTCCAGGGTTCCGTCGTCCAGCAAGCGCAGGCTCAGGTTCAGTGCGTGCCCTTCACGGGCCTGTGCCAGCGCAAGCTGCGCGGGCTCGCGGTCAGCCGGGTGCAGGCGGGCGAGCCATTGCCCGAGGCTGGCCTGGTGCGGCAGGGCGAGCGCCTGGGCCAACCCCGGATCCAGCTGCAGATCCCCCTGCGCCGGCCATTCCCACCACCCCGCCCCCAACTGCCGCTGCAGTTCGTCGAGGTGTGTGGACTGTTGCTGCCACTGCTGGCGCCACAATCGGGCCAACAGTGGTTCGACCAGGGTCCGGACCAACGCCAGTGCCATGTCGGCCTCAGGCACCTGCGTGGCGCCGGCGCACAGCAACCAGGCTTCGGCATCCTGCCCCTGGCGGTAGGGCAGCAGAAGCAGTGAAGCACCGCCACACAACGCCTGGAATTGCGGATCGTCCCTCACGTCAAGCAGGGTGGCCGCTGGCAAGCGGTCCAACCGGGCCTGCAGGCGGCTGTCCTGCGGCCAAGGCCATGTGCTGTCACTGCTGGCGTAATGGCGCCAGCCATCCGGTTCGCGCAACATCAGGCGCAGCGACGCCGCCTGCCAGTGCTCGGCCAGTGCCTGCAATTGAGCGCTGGCGGTCTGCGCCAGACGCTGTGACCCGCATTCGCGCAGGGCGTGGCCGATCTCGCCAAGCAGTGGCCGCTGGCGATCCCAGCGCTGCTCGCGCAACAGATCACCGATATCGAACAATTGCAGCAACCAGGCCTGCCCGTGACGCTGCAACCAACCACGGGTGTGCAATGCATGGCCCACCACGGTATTGAAATCAAGGTCCAACGGCTGCCCCTGCCAATCGCCAGGCTCGCCCTCGATCACCAGCCAACTGCGCCGTTGCAGGTAGTCGTGCAGGCGTGCGCCCGGCCGCCCCGGCAAGGCCAGCAAGGTGCGCAACGGCCCGGACAGGCGCAGGACCTGCGCCTGATCGTCAAGCAGCAGTTGCAGGCCCACTGCGGGCAAGGATGGTGGTTCAACGGCGGGGGGAGGCGCTGCGCGCCAGCGGTCGAACAGCCCACCACTCATAGCTGGAGGCTCGCCTGGGCCTGCAACCGGTCGGGAAGCTTGGGCACCTCGCCGACCACCGGCAGTACCAGGCTGGGCAGCACACGGGTCAGACGCGTGCGCGGATAGTCGATGACCACGGTCAGCACCTTGTCGGTGCCCACGCTGATGCGTGTGTCGGTGAGCAGGTTGAAGCCAAGCGCATTGGGCATCCACGACAGCTGCTGGCCGATCACCTGCCGGGCCAGGCCCTGCACGTCCAGCTCGTAGGTCTGGCTGCTCGGGTCCACCGCCACGCAGCGGCGCACCGCCTCGCTGCTGGCCTGGTTGAACGACTGCAGCATCAGCATCGGCAGGGTGTAGCTCACCAGGCCGTAGAACACCGCGAAAAACACCATGAATACCGCGACAAACTCGATGGCTGCCGCGCCTTTTTGCCGTCCCGCCGGGCTTGCTTTCATGATCGCGTCTACCCTGACTGTGAGACCTGTCTGACAGCATAGAACCGTTCAACGAATAGGGATGGCATTCTGCCAATGCAAAGCATTGTTCTCCTGATGTGGCTTGCCTTGTGTACTGAACAAGATGTCCGTGAACGGCAGATTTCCAACACCCTCACTCTGGGTGTCGCGGGCTGTGCCCTGGCCTGGCTGTTCGCCACCGGCCACAGCTGGATTGGCGCCGACGCCAGCGAGGCCGGCTGGGCCCTGGCCATCGTCATGCTGCTCACCTTGCCCGGCTACATGCTCGGCCGCTTTGGTGCCGGCGACGTCAAGCTGATGGGCGCCCTGGCCCTGGCCACCAGCCCGCAATACGTGCTCGGCACCTTCATCGGCGCCGGGATCACGGTGCTGGCCTGGCTGTTGGGCAGGCGCCGGCTATGGACCCTGCTCAACCCGAAAGTGAAGAAACGCCTGCAAAAACTCGCCGAAGAAGTCGGTGACAAGCAGCCCTTTGCGCCTTATGTGCTGGCGGGCTTCCTGCTGACCGCCGTGTGGATCCAATAATCGGCCCAGCGGTCGGAACCGGGCTACAGTCCATATACATAATTGCAAAGTGCGACTACTTTTCTTCCTGCCAGAGCGTCTGGCCCGGGAGCAGGGCCGCATTCACAGGGAGTTGAACGTGAGCAAAACCATCAGTGAGGTGAAGATGCTGGTTGTCGATGACCAGCCGATGATCGTCGAAGAGTTATGCGAGTTCCTCGAAAGCGAGGGATATCGCTGCATAGGGGCCCATTCCACGGCCGAGGCCATCGAATGCTACAAGGCCGACGAAGCCATCGGCCTGATTCTTTGCGACCTGCACATGCCTGACCGCGATGGCATCGAGCTGGTCCGTGCGCTGAAACAGATGACCGGGCCGCAGCGCATGTTCGAGGCGATCATGCTGACCGGCCGAGCCGACAAGCAGGATGTGATCCGCGCCTTGCGCGAAGGTTTTGCAGATTATTACCAAAAACCCATGGACCTCGACGAGCTGCTCGAAGGCGTGCGCCGCCAGGAGCAGGCGCTGCTGGAGCGGCGGCGCAACTTCCGCGAGCTGGGCAGCCTGAACCAGCGCCTGCAGGAGCTGGCCGAGTCCATCGACGATCTTTATCAGGACCTGGAGAAAGCCCGTGGACAGGGCGCTCACCGCCGTGCCACCGACACCGACGAAGGCGAGGCCGAACTGCCACCGGCGTTCGAGAAGCTGTCGCCGCGCCAGCTGGAAGTGGCCAAGCTGGTGAGCAAGGGCAAGACCAACTACCAGATCGCCTGCGAACTGGGCATCACCGAGAACACCGTGAAGCTCTATGTTTCGCAGGTGCTGCGCCTGACCCACATGCACAACCGCACGCAACTGGCCCTGGCCCTGACGCCGCGGTCGTCGCCGGTGCACCAGCGGTTCACCACGCATTGAGTCTCACCCACCACAACACCGCATTTCAGGCAGGCAACGGTTCGTCGGCAGTCCAGACGCGAACCTGCAGGAGCCAGCCTTGCTGGCGAACGGTTCCACGCGGTAGTCCGGTGTGAGCCGCGGTTCGCCAGCAAGGCTGGCTCCTACACGTCAGTTGTTCGAGGAGTTGACCTTGGTCCAGCGGTAGAAGTCCGGGATCGCGTACTTGTAGCTGTCCAGCCAGCGTTGCATCGCCTGGTCACGCTCCTTGTCGGTCTGCACCTGGGGTATCCGTGAGCCCTGACGGTTGCTGGCCTGCACCTGCAAAAGCGCTTCGGTGGCGGTCTGCGGGCGTGGCTGCCGGGGCGGCTCCTGCGCCCAGCTGGCTTGCGACAGGGCAAGGCAAGCCAGGACGATCCAGGGTTTGCACATGATCACCTCCGGTCAATTGAGCGACGAAGTGGACGGCGCCGTGCTGGCCAGCGGACCGCGCCCGGTGGACCTGATCTGCTGCGCCCGCGCCTGGGCCTCGGCGAACTGCGCCGGCCCCAGGCGCAGCCGGTTCACCAGGTCCTCGGCCTGGCGCCAGTTGTCCTGCACCAACGCCAAGGTCACCAGGTTGAGTGCTGGCAGCGGATTGTCATCCTTCAGTTCGATGGCGGTGAGCAGTTCGAAACGGGCCTCCTCGTGATGCCCCAGGTTCATCTGCACCACCCCCAGGTCGTTGCGCACCTTCTCGTCGGTGGGTGCCAGGCGCGCCGCGCGCTGCAGGTGACGCAGGGCCTGCACATCGTCGCCACGCGCCGAGGCCAGCTGGCCCAGGCCATGTTCGCCCTCGGCCGCCAGGCAGCCGCCCAGCAGGCTGCGGTACAGCGGCTCGGCGTCGCTGCGCCCGAGCTGGCGCAGCACCTTGGCCTTGCGCAGGCGCACCGCTTCCAGCGTGTCGGGCAACTGCTCCAGATGCGCCAGCCCGGCATGGGGGCGGCCTTCGTCGATCATCTGGTCGGCCATGTCCAGGCTCAGTTGCTGGTCGGCGTCGGGCTTGCCGCATGCGCCGCCATTGAACAGCCGGGCCAGGCCGTCGGGCTGCTGCCCGGCGCAGCCGGTCAGCAGCAACAGGCCGGTGAACACCATGATCGCTCTCATCCGTCTCCCCCTCAGGACCCCAATGCCCGCGCCAAGGCGGAAAAGCCCGGCCCGGCCAGGACTATCAGCAAGGCCGGGAACAGGAACACCATCATCACCGCCGACATCTTCGCCGACATCTTCGACACTCGCTCCTGCAAGCCGGTCAGGCGCCGGTCGTCGAGCAGTTCCTTGAGCGCCAGCAGCGACTTCATCGAGCCGCTGCCCTGCACCAGCAATTGCTGAAGGATCACGCAGGTGTCGATCAGCTCGTCCACTGCCAGCAGGCGCGCGCTCTTCTCCAGCTCCGGCCCCAGGGCCAGACCCGAGTCGACCCGCTGCAACACCAGGCGCAGCTCGTCGCTGATGTTCGGCACCAGGCTGCGCCCTTCCTGGGCCAGCACGCGCAGGGCCTGCTCCACTGCCAGCCCGGTTTCGAAGAGGATGCGCAGCAAGGGGATCAGCACGCTCACCTCCTGGGCGATCCGCCGCTGCCGCCGCGCCGCCGCGGCCGCCAGCAGGCGCTTGGGCAGCAGGTAGCCGGCGCCCAGCGCGCACAGCACCAGCACGACCCAATGCCCGCGCCGCTCTCCCGGCAAGCCATGCACCATCACCAGCACCACGACCATCGCCAGCAACGGCAACCCCAGTTGCACCGCGGCGAACAGCGCGCGCTGCCGGCTGCGTCGCCAGCCGAGGCGGTCGAGCAGCGCCTGGGTTTCACCGTCGAGCCGCTGCAGGCGCCGCCCCAGGGGGCTGCTGCCCAGCCACTGCAACCAGTCGCCCAGCCGCTCGTCACGGGCCATGCGCCCTTGCAGGCGCCGCGCGACACGCTGCCGCGCCCGCCACTGCCAGGCCAGTTGCAGCGCCAACAGCACGAAACCGGCGAACAGGCACAGCGCGCTGAGCATCAAGGCCATGGTCAGAGGCTCCTCATCATGCGCCACAGCACCAGGCAACCGACGGCCTGCAGGGCAAAGGCGAACAGCAGCATCATCTGCCCGTGGCTGTCGCGCCACATGGCCATCAGGTAACCGGGGTTGGCGAACAGGAAGTAGCCGACCATGCCCAAGGGCAAGGCACCGAGGATCCACGCCGTGATGCGCGTCTCGCCGGTCATCGCCCGTAGCTGACGGTCGCCCTGCTCGTGCTCGCGGATCAGCTTGATCAGGTTCTCCATCAACTCGCTGGCATTGCCGCCATGGCGCTGGTTGATGCGCAGGCCCAGGGCAAACATGCGCAATTCGTCCTGGCCGTAGAGCTCGGCCAGTTCGCTGACCGCATCGTCCAGCGGCACGCCCAGCTGGACGCTGCGACGCACCCGCAGCATCGCCGAGCGCAGTGGCTCGCGGGTGGCCTCGATGCCGCCGAGCACCGCGTCGCTGAGCGTGCGCCCGGCCTTGAGGCTGCGCACGCTGTAGTCGAGCAGGCCCGGCAGTTGTTCGATGATCTGGCGCAGTTGGCGCCGGCAGCGCCAGCTCAGGTAGAAGTAGCCCAGCAGGGGCAGGCCGAGCAGCGTCATCAACGCCGCGACCCAGCCCGCGGCCAACGCCGCCAGCAAGGTCAGCCCGCCCCAGACCAGCAGCCAGTTGCGTGGGGAGAACTCGCCATGGGCCAGGCCCGCGCGCTGCAGCAGCGGGTCGAGCCAGTCGCGCCGGGCGCTGCCCAGGCGCACCGCGCGATAGGCCCGCCCCAGGCGCAGGAGGATGCGTTCCTCGCCCCGCTTGTGCAGGCCCAGGCGAAACATCAACAGCGCCATGCCCAGGCACAACGGCGAAAGGGCCAGCAGCAGCGGGCCCATCACAGGATCCCCTCATGGCGCAGCTTGGCCCCCGAGGGGTGCGGCGCGTCGCGCAGGAAGCCATCGCCACTGCGCCGGTCCAGGCGGAACAGGGTACTGGTGACGTAGACGTCGTCACGCACCCCGACCACTTCCAGCACCTCGCTCACGCAACGCCGGCCATCGGCCAGGCGGGTCAGCTGGATCACCACGTCCAGCGCCGCGCAGATCATCTGCCGCAGGGTCTTCTCGGCCACCTGGCGGCCGGTCAGGCCGACCAGGGTCTCAAGACGCAGCAGGGCGTCCTGCGCGTTGTTGGCATGCACGGTGCTCATCGAACCGTCGTGGCCGGTGTTCATCGCGGTGAGCACATCGACCACTTCGGCGCCGCGGATCTCGCCGAGGATGATCCGGTCGGGGCGCATGCGCAGGGCGTTGCGGATCAGCTCGCTGGCCTTGATCTCGCCGTGGCCCTCGGCGTTCGGCGGGCGGGTCTCCAGGCGCACCACATGGGGGTGGTGCATCTGCAGCTCGGCCACGTCCTCGATGGTCACCAGGCGTTCCTGGGGTGCGATCATCTGGCTGAGGATGTTGAGCATCGTGGTCTTGCCGGTGCCGGTGCCCCCGCTGACGAGGATGTTGCAACGCCGGCCCACGGCGCGTTCGAGGAAGTCGAAGATCGCCTGGTCGATGGCCCGGGTGGCCAGCAGGTCGGCGCTCTTGAGCATGTCCTGGCGGAACTTGCGGATCGACAGGCACGGCCCGTCCAGCGCCACCGGGGGAATGATCGCGTTGACCCGGCTGCCGTCGGGCATGCGCGCATCGACCATCGGCGAGGACTCGTCCAGGCGCCGCCCCAGCGGCGCGAGGATGCGCTGCATCACCCGCTCCACATGGTGGGCATCGATGAAGCGCAGGTCGGTCTGCTGCAGCAGGCCGCCGCGCTCGACGAACACCCGGTACGGCCCGTTGACCAGGATCTCGGTGACGCTCGGGTCGCGCAGCAGCACCTCGAGCGGGCCGTAACCGGTCAGCTCGTCGACGATCTCTTCGCCCAGGCGCTCCATCTCATAGCGCGACAGGGCCAGGCGCAGGCGTGCGACATAGTCGCCGACCTGTTCGAGGACGAACTGCGAAAGCACCGGGCGCGCGCCCTCCAGCAGGTTGCGGCCGCTGTCCTCGATGGCGTCGATCACGTGACGGTGCAATGCGCGCTTGAGTACCTGGGGGTCGCTGGCCGCGTGGCGCGGCCCGCCAAAGGGTTCTTCGCTGCTCATCGGCTACCCCACAGGCGCCGCAGCCATGGGTGGCTGGGCGCGGCCAGGTTCTCGGAGCGCTGCGCCAGGCGTTCGCCGAGCCCGCGCAGGGCTTGGGTCAGCCCCTCGCGCGGGGCCAGTTCGAACAGGCTCAGCCCCTGGTTCTTGGCGTTGAGGCGCACCTCCGGGCTGTAGGGCATGACTTTCAGCAGCGGTAGCCCATAGCGCTTGGCCAGGGTCTCGGCATCCGGCGCCACATGGCGCAGGAAGCGGTCGACCAGCAGGCTGGCGTGCTCCAGCTTGATACCCCGGTCACGCCATTGCTCGAGCACCTCCAGGTTGCGCCGGCAGTCGAGGATGTTCTGGTCGGTGTAGAAGATCAGCTTGTCGCAGTGGCTGACGATGGTACGCAGGGCTTCGCTGTCGGCCTGCCCGGTAAGATTGACCACGATGTGCTGGAAGTGCTGGCGCAAGGCGCTGAGCAGCATGTACAGCTCGGCGGCGCTGGTCTGCTCGAGGGCGTCGTCGCTGTCGGCGTAGGCGAGGATGCGCAGCCCGCCCTTGTCACGGGTGAAGGCGCTGTCGATCAGGGTCGCGTCGAGCCGGCGCAGGTGGCGCAGCGAATCACCGAAGTGAAACGACGCCTCCAGCCCCAGCAGCGCCAGACTGTCTGCGCGGGGTAGCCCGAGGTCGAGCAGCAGGGTCTGCTGGCCGCTGTCCTGCACCACCCGCGCCAGGTGCGTGGTCAGCAACGCGCCATCGGCGCTGCGCTGGGCCCCGTAGAGCACGGTCAAACCACCCAGGCTGGGGTTGCTGGCCACCGTGGGCAGGCGCTTGCCCAGGCGTCGCACCAGCCCGGCCACTTCGCTGGCCCGCGAGCCGTAGGCGACGAAGTCGCGGGCACCGGCACGCATGGCGTGCAGCACCAGCTGGTTGTCCATGCCATCGCCCAGGGCGACGATGGCCAGCATCGGCTTGGCCTCGAGCATGCCTTCGATCAGCGCGCACTGGCTGACCAGTTGCTCGCGGTCCAGGCCGATGAACACCAGGTTGCTGAAAGTCATGTCGACCAGTGCCAGCAACTCGTCGAGGCTGCCGTTGCTGGCGCCGATCACCTGCCCCAACGGCGCCAGCGCGCCTTGCAGCCAGTGCAGGTCGTCCTCGTTGCGGGTCAACGCGAGGTAGGTCTGGTTAAGGCTCTCGTTCATCGCGACAACCCGCCACGGCCATCGAAGCTGCCGTTTTCCATGAAGAACAGGTGACCCCAGCTGGGGTCGTAGGTGCGCAGCCCTTCGCCCGGCAGTTCCGGCAGCTTGGCATTGACCGCCAGCGGCTGGACCAGGTGCGGGGTGACGATCATCAGCAGCTCGGTCTCCTCGCGGTTGAGCGCCGTCTGGCGAAAGAACGCGCCGATGATCGGCAGGTTGCCCAGCCCGGGCATCTTGTCCACGCCCGAACGCACGTTGCTGGTGATCAGGCCGCTGATGATGAAGCTCTCGCCATCGGCGAGGGTGATGCTGGTGTCGGTGCGGCGCACGCTCAGGCCCGGTACCCGGGTGCCGGCGATCACCACCGCATTGTTGTAGTCCAGCTCGCTGACCTCCGGCGCCACCTTCAGGTTGATGCGGTTGCCGCTGACCACGGTGGGGGTCAGGGCCAGGCGCACGCCGAACTCCTTGTACTCGATCGAGACGTTGTCGCTGCCGCTGCTGGGCACCGGGATGGGGATCTCGCCGCCGGCCAGGAAGCTGGCGGTCAGGCCGCTGAGCACGGTCAGGCTGGGGCGTGCCAGGGTGTAGGCGAAACCGCTGTTCTCCAGGGCATTGATCATCGCCAGGAAGCGGCTGCTGCCTCCGCCCCAGACGATGTTGAAGACATCGTTGTCGAGGGGGATACCGGGGCGCACGTCGGCGTAGGTCACCGGGTTGGTGCCGGTCTGGATGCCCGGCACATAACCAGGCCGGACCACGGTGTTGGGCACCGTGCCGGGCGAGCCGAACAGGCTGTTGTTGGAGCCTTTGAAGAACAGTTTGGCGCCGGCCTCCTTGTACTTGAGCCGACGCACTTCGACAAAGCGGATGTCGGCCTGCACCTGGGTCGGCAGCGGAGGCTGCTCGGTGGCGGCCAGCGCCACCTCGGCCATGTCGGCGCTGGCCCGGCCCTTGATGAACACCATGGCCCGGTGCGGCTTCGGCGCGCAGTCGGTCCACAGCATCAGGCTGGTGTTGCCCTGCCCCACCCCGGTCAGCAGCACGGCGCGTTCGCCGCTGGCCTGGACATCGGCCACCTTCGGCTCACCTACCGCCACCCGGGTGATGGCCACGGGCAGGCGCAGTTCCTGCTGCAGGCCCTGGTCCATTTCGATCACCGTGGGCATCTGGTCGAACGCCGCACAACCCTTGCCCGTCGCCAGCGCCTGCGGCATCAGCAGCATCAATGGCACAACCAGGCACAGACATTTGGAAACCTGCACGGAACTACGCATAGCTGCATCCTTGCCTGGTCAGGGGGTCTTGTTCAGATCGTTGGCCGCCTGGGCGCCACGAATGATCTGCATGCCGGGCGCGCCTGCGGCGGCGGCCGGGTTGGCCAGCGGCACCTGGGACAGCTGGCTGAAGCGGTAGAGATCGCGGTTCGCTGCGGCCAATTGGGGGCTGGCGTCTTCGCCGGACCAGTAGCGCGCAAGCAATTGTTCGTCGGCGCTGCGCACTGCCAGGCGCAAGGTGCCGGCCTGAGCGGCGAGCATCAGGCGGCTGGCCAGGGCCTCAGGCACGGCCAGGCCGACGGTGCGGGTGGCGTTGCTGTTCAGCGATTGCTGGTCGCGGCGGGCCTTCTGTTCTTCGGCGGTCTGTGCCGGGCGGCCATCGTTGGCCAGGCCCGTCTGCTGGTCGACGCTGAGCACGCGCAGGGCCGGCAGCACCACCTGGGCCGAGGACTGCGGGTTGTTGTTCTCCTCGCGCAGGAACAACAGCACATCGACATAATCCCCTGGCCGCAACTGCCCGGCGGCGCCACTCACGTCATCCACCGCCACCGCGACGGCACGCTCGTTGGCGCGGATCATCCGCGCCAACGGGCCACCGGCCTGGAAGCTCGACTCGTCGAGCCAGCTGCCGGCCGCCAACGGCCGCGAACTGCTGCGCCCGAGCACTTGGTCGAGCTGCTGGAACGCGCCTGCGGGCACGACCTGCAAACGCTCGACCAGCACATCGTCCTCGGTCAGCGGCACGTTGGCCGGCACTGCCTTGCGCAGCACCACGATGGGTGAGCGTGGCGGTTCGGGCGGTTGCGCGGGGACAGAGGCGGGAACCGGCGCTGGCAGGGCATCGGCGGCGGGCACCAACGGTGCCGGCGGCTCGGGCGGGCGGCTCAGGCGCAGCCCCCAATAACCCGCCAGCAATGCCGCGAGGAGGAACAGGCCAGCCAGGATCATGGTCAAGCGACTGCTCATTCCCGCCCTCCCTGCGCCCGTGATCGATGCTGGCAAAAAGTAACTATTTCGCTATTGCACGGTAGCCGAGCCCTGCCGATTCGCCATTAACTGGTTAGCGTTTTTCGAGCCATGAAATTGACGCACTGACAAAACAGAAACTTAGCCTCGCCGATTGTGACCAATACTTTTGTATTAATGCCTTGTTACATTTGCAGCCGGCCATGGCTTGACGATTCTGTGATGGCAAAGGGGTGTCACTTTTCAAGCCCCGCGACCGGCGCCACACGAGCGCAAGGAGACATGCCATGCTGCTGCAACTGATCCTTCTTCACTGCAAGCACTTCCTCCAGCGCAAGGATGGCGCCTCCGGTATCGAGTACGCGGTGATCGCCGCCATGGTCGCGGTGGTGCTGGCGGGCTTCGTCACCCCCATCGGCACCGAAGTCAGCGCCATCATGACCAGCATCAAGACCGCCATCACCCAGTGATCGCAGGCCAGGACGTCTGACCGACAGCCCGGGAGCCGAGCATGCCGACCTCTGCATTGCGTCAGCAGATTCTCTTGGTGGACGACGACGAGCAGGCCCTGCTGGAACTGGCCGAGCTACTGGAAAACGAAGGCTTCGCCTGCCACACCGCCAGCTCCGTAAAGGCCGCCCTGCAACAGTTGACCCGTCACCCGGACGTGGCGCTGGTCATCACCGACCTGCGCATGCCGGAGGAAAGCGGCATCGGCCTGATCCAGCGCCTGCGCGACCACACCGCCCGCCAGCACCTGCCGGTGATCGTGATGTCCGGGCATGCCGACATGGATGACGTCAGCGACCTGTTGCGCCTGCAGGTGCTCGACCTGTTCCGCAAACCGATCTACCACGCGCGCTTGCTGGAGACCCTGGAGAACCTGTTTCCCAAGCCGCTGTTGCAGGCGGTGAATTAGCAAGGTGTTCAGGATTTACCCATGCCCTGTAGGAGCGGCCTTGTGCCGCGAAAGGGCCGCAAAGCGGCCCCGGCGGTCCTGCTCAAGGCCGAATTCCTGGGGCTGCTACGCAACCCTTTCGCGGCTAAAGGCCGCTCCTGCAGGGACCGCGGACCAGTGCGGTCCCCTCATAGCGGGCAACTGAAGCTCAGCGTAAACCTGGGTCGACGGTCGAGGCTGTCCAGGGCGATGTCCGCCAGCGGTTTGGCCAACTCCACAGCGATGTTGAAATCGCGCCCATACCCCATACGCAGCCCCAGCGCGACAGACGAAAGCTGCGCCTCATGCACATCCACCTCGTTGAACCAGGTCCTGGCCGCATCGACCACGACGTAGGGCTGCACCACCTTCAACCATTCGCCGCCGCGCCTGAAGCTGTAGTTGACCTCGTAGGCCACTCCCCATCCCTTGTCACCGCTCGCCTGATCACGGGGGTAACCCCGACCGAACCCCTGGCCACCGAACACCACGCGCTCACTGTCGGGCAGATTGTCACCGCTCCAGTACGCAGCGGCCGACGCCACGCCCTGCCAGTGCTCGGAGAAATCATCGCTCTGCAGGCCAGACACGCGCAGGCGCAGGAAGTCCAGGTCGTAGCCGGCATTGCTACGCGCCCCGAGGTAGTCCATGCCCTGGTAGACCCCGGCACTGACGATGCGCAGGCGCCCAACCTCGACCTTGCGCCAGTCACCTTCGAAGGACAACGCACGAACGTCGGTCGCGGTGTCCGCTTGCTGCGCCGCCCCTTGATAGTCGATCCGTTCCTTGACCACGTAGAAGCGCCCCACCACCTCCAGCCATTCGTCGGGCGCAGCGATCAGCGGCTGGCCAAGACCGATCGCATAGCGGTCGCTGTCACGGTGCTGACGCAGGTCGGTGCCCTCGTCCAGCCGCACACGTGTGCCTGGCTCGCTGCGGTAGCGCGAAGCCGAGAGTTGCAGCTGCAACCCTTGGTCATCGATGAACTGGCTGTAGTCGAGGCGAGCGTAATGCGCCTGGTCCTCGCCGGGAGGCACCAGCACACTGGCGCGCACCTGCTCGGCATGGCGAGTCTGGGCGTTGCTGGTAACACTGAGCAATGCCTGCGGGTCAGCGCGGCTGCCGTCGCTTACGATCACATTGCCGGCAACGGGCCTTCGCGCTACCTGGATGACCAGCCGGGCGGCGCCATCGTCGGCGCCAGTGGCTTCGACCCTGGCCTGCAAGGTCACACCGGGTGTACGCCCCATCAGGCTGACATAGCGGTCGAGGGTCTGCCGGGTCAGCGGGCGTTCGGCCCTGAGGCGCTCCAGCAGCCTGACCAGGTAGGCGCGCGCCGGACCGATCTCACCCTCGATCCGGTAGTCGTGGACATGGCCCTCGACCAAGACCACTTGCACTCGACCATCGGCGAAGTCCTGTGGCGGAAGGTAGGCGTAGGAAAGCAGGTAACCATCCTGCCGGTAACGCCGGGTGAGGCGTTGAGTCAGTTCGCTCAGCTCGGCCAGGCTGAGCGTCTGACCGATGATGGGCTGGTAGTGATCGCGCAATTCGCTCAACGCATAGACGGTACCACCCTCGAATCGCACCTTGCGCACCTGCACCCGGGTGTCCATCGCCAAGGGTTGCTGGCGCAGGGTGTCGGGCGCCACCACCTGGACGAAGGGCTGCCCCGGACGGTAGGCAGCCACCGGCAGGTTCGCCGTGGGCAGGCGGCTTTCGGTTTCATTGGCATCGAGGTAACTGGGCAGGGGCTCGGCGCGAACGCTGGCCCCCCAGGATAACGCCAGCATCGTCAACAGCATCAGGCGCATGCGGACACTCCGTGATCCAGAAGGCCACCGCCCCGTGCAGGCATGCGGCGCACTTGAAGATCAGCGTAGGTGCAGCCCCCCGGAGGGTCAAAGCCCGCCCGTGGCGTTGAAGCCCACCCCCGCCGCCGTCAGCAAGGACAAGGGCAGCAACAACGTGTCCAGCAAAGCGCTGCCTGGCAGGTCCAGCCCCGGATAGGCCGGTGCCACGGCCCCGAAGCGGTCTTCGGGGCAACAGCCGCCGTTCATCACGTACAGGTCCAGCCGCGTGCCGGCGTACACCACCGGCGCCCCGGGCTTGTTGGCGTCCAGGGTGCGCACCGTGGCGCAGCCCGCCAATTGCATCAGCACCAGCAACCCCAGCAGCGCCCGCCTCAATCGTCGACCCCGTGGTGGTGCTCGCCCCAGCGCGGCAGCATGTCCTGGGGAATGTTCAGCAGGTTGAGGATGCGCGCCACGACGAAGTCGACCAGGTCGTCGATGGTTTGCGGCTGGTGGTAGAAGCCCGGCGCCGCCGGCAGGATCACTGCGCCCATCTGCGACAGCTTGAGCATGTTTTCCAGGTGGATGGTCGACAATGGCGCCTCGCGCGGGACCAGGATCAACTGCCGACGCTCCTTCAACGTCACGTCGGCGGCGCGCTCGATCAGGTTGTTGCAGGCACCGCTGGCGATGGCCGACAACGTGCCGGTGGAACATGGCACCACCACCATTGCCGCCGGCGCGCCGGAGCCCGAAGCCACCGGCGACATCCAGTCTTCCTTGCCGTACACGCGGATCTGCCCGTCGGCGGCCCCGGTGTATTCGGTAAGGAAGGCCTGCATCGCCTGGGGCTTGGCCGGCAGCACTACGTCGGTTTCGGTGGCCATTACCAACTGCGCGGCCTTGGAGACGAGGAAGTGCACCTCACGGTCCTCACGCACCAGGCAGTCGAGCAGGCGCAGGCCATACTGCGCCCCCGACGCCCCGGTCATCGCCAGGGTGATGCGCTCCGGCCCGCTCACTTGAGGGCCTCGGCCAGCTTGCCGTGCAGGCCGCCGAAGCCGCCGTTGCTCATGATCACCACGTGGGTGCCTGGGCGGGCCTGGCCCTTGACCCGGTCGATGATCGCCTCGAGGCTGTCGGCCACCACGCTGGGGACCTTGCACTGGGCGGCGGTGCCGGCCAGGTCCCAGCCCAGGTTGGGCGGCGCGTACCAGATCACCTGGTCGGCATCGTTGACGCTTTCCGGCAGGCCGTCGCGGTGGGCGCCGAGCTTCATGGAGTTGGAGCGCGGCTCGATCACCGCGATCACCGGCGCCTCGCCGACGCGCTTGCGCAGGCCATCGAGGGTGGTGGCGATGGCGGTCGGGTGATGGGCGAAGTCATCGTAGATGGTCACGCCTTGAACTTCGGCGACCTTCTCCATGCGCCGCTTGACGCTCTTGAACGCGCTCAGGCCCTCGATGCCCATGGCCGGAGCCACGCCGACATGGCGGGCGGCGGCCAGGGTGGCCAGGGCGTTGGCGACGTTGTGCTGGCCAGTCAGGGCCCAGTCCACCACGCCTTGCGCCTCGCCCTCGAACAGCACCTCGAAGCGCGAGCCGTCGGGGCTGAGCAGGCGCGCCTGCCACTGGCCACCAGCACCGGTGGTCTGCACCGGGGTCCAGCAGCCCATGCCGATCACCCGCTCCAGCGCCTGCTCGGTGGTCGGGTGGATCACCAGGCCTTCGCTCGGGATGGTCCGCACCAGGTGGTGGAACTGCCGCTCGATGGCCGCCAGGTCCGGGAAGATGTCCGCGTGATCGAACTCGAGGTTGTTGAGGATCGCGGTGCGCGGGTGGTAGTGCACGAACTTCGAGCGCTTGTCGAAGAAGGCGCTGTCGTATTCGTCGGCCTCGACCACGAAGAACGGCGTGCCGCCCAGACGCGCCGACACCGAGAAGTTCTGCGGCACGCCGCCGATCAGGAAGCCCGGGCTCATGCCGGCATGCTCCAGGACCCAGGCCAGCATGCTGCTGGTGGTGGTCTTGCCGTGGGTGCCGGCCACCGCCAGCACCCAGCGCCCCTGCAGCACATGGTCGGCCAGCCACTGCGGGCCGGACACATAGGGCAGGCCCTTGTTCAGCACGTATTCCACCGCCGGGTTGCCCCGCGACATGGCGTTGCCGATCACCACCAGGTCCGGTGCCGGCTCCAGTTGGGCTGGGTCGTAGCCTTGGGTGAGCTCGATGCCCTGGGCCTCGAGCTGGGTGCTCATCGGGGGGTAGACATTGGCGTCGGAGCCGGTGACGCGGTGGCCAAGTTCCTTGGCCAGCACGGCCAGCGAACCCATGAAAGTGCCGCAAATACCGAGAATGTGAATGTGCATGATCGACCTCGCAAAACGTCGAGGCAGGGTAGCCCACGGCGAGGGAAATCGCACCCGCTGTTTCGCTCAACCAGCCCGGGCGATGCCGTGTTTGCGCAGTTTTCGATAGAGGGTGTTGCGGCTGATGCCCAGGTGCTCGGCGACGTGGGTCAGGTGCCAGCGGTTTGCCTCCAGTATGGCGAGCAGTGCATCGCGCTCGGCGTGTAGGAGCGGCCTTGTGCCGCGAATGGGCTGCAAAGCAGCCCCGGCGGAATCAGCAGCGCTGCCGGAATCCTGGGGCCGCTCTGCGGCCCTTTCGCGGCACAAGGCCGCTCCTACAGAGGGCGCGCCATTTCGGACGATTGCAGGGAGATCCGAAAAACCGATATGCGTGCCTTCGCACAGCGCCACCAGCGTACGCAGCACATTGCGCAGTTGCCGCACATTTCCCGGCCAGATGAAGTCCAGCAGCGCCTGGCGGGCGCCGGACTCGAGGCCGATGGCCTGGCCCTCGGCCTCCTGCTCCAGCAGGAAATCCAGCAACTGCCCCTTGTCGCTGCGCTCGCGCAGCGCCGGCAACGCCACCTCCAGGCCATTGAGGCGGTAATAAAGGTCTTCGCGGAAACCGCCCTGCTCCACCCGCTCCAGCAGGTCACGGTGGGTGGCACTGATGATCCGCACATCCACCGCCTGTGGCTCGCCGCCAATGGGGACCACCTGACGCTCTTCAAGCACCCGCAGCAGGCGGGTCTGCAAGGCCAGCGGCATGTCGCCGATCTCATCGAGCAACAGGGTGCCGCCGTCGGCCTGCAACAGCTTGCCGCGCATGCCTTCCTTGCGCGCGCCGGTGAAACTGCCGCCGCGATAGCCGAACAGCTCGCTCTCGATCAGGCTTTCCGGAATCGAGGCGCAGTTGATCGCCACGAACGGTTTGTGCCGGCGGGCGCTGGCCTGGTGCACCGCTTGGGCGAAGGCCTCCTTGCCGCAACCGGTCTCGCCGCGCAGCAGCAACGGCACGTCGCGCTCGAAGACACGCACGGCGCGGCGAAAATCGTTCTGCAAGGCCGGGTCGAGCAGGCAGATGCCGGGCTCGCTGGCCTTGGGCAACGCCACCGGCACCGACCAGACCGGCGTGCGCGCCTGACCACGCAGGCTGGCGAACACCTGCCGACCATCACGGGTATGCAGCGGCCAGGCTGTGCTGCCTTGTGGCGTAGCGCGGCTGAACAGCTCGTCGTGGCTGCACGCAAAGAAGGTGTCCAGCGGTTTGCCCAGCACGCCGCCACGGATGGTGCCCAACAGGTTCAGCGCGCTCTGGTTGGCCGCGCAGATCCGCCCGTCACCATCGAACGCCAGCAGGCCTTCGCTGAACAGCCCGACCGACTCGGCCTGCAGGTGGAAACGCAGCAACCATTGCTGTTCGAAGTGGCGCAGGAAATAGCAGCTCTCGATCATCTTCGCCGAGAGGTTGACCAGGGCCATGGTGTGGAACTGGCTCTGCCGCGACACGTCCGGTCGCGCCGATGAAACATCAAGCACCGCCAGCAGCTCGCCATGGGGGTCGAACACCGGGCTGGCCGAGCAGGTCAGCCCCGTGTGCCGGCCACGGAAGTGTTCGTCCTGGTGGATGGTCAGGGCCTGACGCTCGACCAGGCAGGTGCCGATGCCGTTGGTGCCCTCGCGGGCCTCGCTCCAGTCGGCACCGAGCCACAGCCCGGCGCGCTCGAAGATGCGCCGCTCGCTGGGCGTGGTGACGCAGTTGAGGATGACGCCACGGGCATCGGTGAGCAGCACCGCGTGGCCGGCACCAGACAGTTGCTGGTGCAGGCTGTTCATTTCGTTGTTGGCGATCTGCAGCACCTGGTGCAGGCGTTCGCGGCTCTCCAGCAGGCGGCCGTGCTCGAGCACCACGGGCGCCTGGGCACGTGCGGGGTCGAGGTGGTAATCCTCCAGGCAACGCAGCCAGGAACGGGCGATGGACGGGTCGCTGCCCGGCCCGCTGGCCTGCCCGCGGGCGATGGTGAGCACCTGCTGGGCATGGCGGCTGAACGAATTGCTCTGCATGTGTTGTTGTTCTCCGCAGATCGATCGTCCCGCCAGCATCCTCCAGGCGCGAACGCTTTGCAATGCCGCACTGACCACCGAGTCATGGGCGTGCCGAAAACGGTACAAAGTGTCACCCGTCCCGTGCCATGCCTGGCACAGCGCTTCATCGCCGCGCGCCGAACACTGACTCAAGTCACTGATTTGCAAAGGCTCCACGGCACTGGCCCGACCTTTGCTCTACGCTTGGTAACTCCGCAACAATCACAACGACCAGGAGACACACCATGCGTTACGCACATCCCGGTACCGAGGGCGCGAAGGTTTCCTTCAAGAGCCGCTACGGCAACTACATCGGTGGTGAGTTCGTTCCTCCGGTAAAGGGTGAGTACTTCACCAACACCTCGCCGGTGAACGGCCAGCCGATCGCCGAGTTCCCCCGCTCCACCGCCGAAGATATCGACAAGGCCCTCGACGCCGCCCATGCCGCCGCCGATGCCTGGGGCCGCACCTCGGTGCAGGACCGCTCCAACGTCCTGCTGCGCATCGCCGACCGCATCGAGCAGAATCTCGAAGTACTGGCCATCACCGAGACCTGGGACAACGGCAAGCCGATCCGCGAAACCCTCAACGCCGACATCCCGCTGGCGGTCGACCACTTCCGCTACTTCGCCGGCTGCATCCGCGCCCAAGAGGGCGGCGCCGCCGAGATCAACGAAAACACCGTGGCCTACCACATCCACGAACCGCTGGGCGTGGTCGGCCAGATCATCCCGTGGAACTTCCCGCTGCTGATGGCCGCCTGGAAGCTCGCACCGGCCCTGGCCGCCGGCAACTGCGTGGTGCTCAAGCCCGCCGAGCAGACCCCGCTGGGCATCACCGTACTGCTGGAGCTGATCGGCGACCTGCTGCCCAAGGGCGTGCTCAACGTGGTGCAAGGCTTCGGCCGCGAAGCCGGCGAGGCCCTGGCCACCAGCAAGCGCATCGCCAAGATCGCCTTCACCGGCTCCACCCCGGTCGGCGCGCACATCATGAAATGCGCCGCCGAGAACATCATCCCGTCCACCGTCGAGCTGGGTGGCAAATCGCCCAACGTCTACTTCGAGGACATCATGCAGGCCGAGCCGGCCTTCATCGACAAGGCCGCCGAAGGCATGGTGCTGGCGTTCTTCAACCAGGGCGAGGTGTGCACCTGCCCGTCTCGGGCGCTGGTGCAAGAGTCGATCTACCCGCAGTTCATGGAAGTGGTGATGAAGAAGGTGCTGCAGATCAAGCGCGGCGACCCGCTGGACACCGACACCATGGTCGGCGCCCAGGCCTCTCAGCAGCAGTTCGAGAAGATCCAGTCGTACCTCAAGATTGCCCAGGAAGAAGGCGCCGAGCTGCTCACCGGCGGCAAGGTGGAGCAATTGGAAGGTTCACTGGCCAGCGGTTACTACATCCAGCCGACCCTGCTCAAGGGCAACAACCGCATGCGCGTGTTCCAGGAAGAAATCTTCGGCCCGGTGGTCAGCGTCACCACGTTCAAGGACGAAGCCGAAGCCCTGGCCATTGCCAACGACACCGAGTTCGGCCTGGGTGCCGGTGTGTGGACCCGCGACATCAACCGCGCCTACCGCATGGGCCGCGGCATCAAGGCCGGCCGCGTGTGGACCAACTGCTACCACCTGTACCCGGCCCATGCCGCGTTCGGTGGCTACAAGAAGTCCGGCGTCGGCCGTGAAACCCACAAGATGATGCTCGACCACTACCAGCAGACCAAGAACCTGCTGGTGAGCTACGACATCAACCCGCTGGGCTTCTTCTAAGCTCCCTTCGCCAGCAAGCTGGCTCCTACCTGTCCCTGGACTGCCCCCAAGAAGTTGGACACCAATCCAACCCTTGGGGGAGTTATGAGCAAATACACCGAGCGCTTCAAGCTCACAGCCATCACCACCTACCTTGAAGGCCTCAATGGCTTCAGGAAGGTGGCGCAGCATTTTGGTATCGATGTCAGTCTGCTGCGGCGATGGGTCGCCAGTCACCAGGCGCACTCCAGCGTTGCGCCTAAGCCAAAGAGCCTTCGTTACAGTGATGACTTCAAGCAGCAAGTAGTGCGGCACATGCGCGAGCATCGGCTCTCGATGCGCCAAACTGCAGCGCATTTTGGCCTTGGCCAGTCTTCGCGAATAGGCATTTGGGAGCAGCAGTACTACAGTGGTCATCCCACACCTGAGCAACCCAAAAAGCCGACTGCCGTGCCGAAGAACATCAAGCCTGTAAAGCCAACCGACGCCCATGATGCGGACAAACCTCGCGAGCAATTGCTGGCTGAACTCGAATATCTACGTATGGAGAATGCTGTCCTAAAGGAGTTAAAGGCCTTGAGGGAGTCAAAAGAGCGAAGTCAGACGAAAAAGCGCTGATCGTCGCCAAGCTCAAGGATCGATTCCCCTTGGCGTGCCTCCTGGCGCTGGTTGAGTTGGCTCGCAGCACCTTCTACTACCAAGTGAAAATCCAGCAAAAGCCGGACAAGGATGCTGCGCTCAAAGAGTTGGTTCAGCGCGTCTATCACGAGGAAAAGGGGCTGTATGGCTACCGCCGTGTTGCGCTTTCGATCAGGCGCCAAGGGACAGTGGTCAACAAGAAGGTCGTGGAGCGACTGATGGCTGGAATGGGGCTGCAATCGGTTGTGCGCCGCAAGAAATATCGGTCGTACCGCGGAATTGTCGGCAAGATCGCGGCGAACCTGTTGGAGCGAAATTTTATCGCCCAGCGCCCGAATCAGAAGTGGGTGACTGACGTGACCGAGTTCAAAGTGGCCCAGCAGAAGTTCTACCTCTCGCCAGTGATGGATCTATACAACGGCGAGATTGTGGCCTACGAGACGGCCAGCCGCCCCAGCTACAGCTTGGTTGGAAGCATGCTGGATAAGGCGCTGGGCTGTTTGGGCGATGAGCCAAAGCTGGTAATCCACTCTGATCAAGGGTGGCACTACCAGCAGGCTCAATACCGCGACACGCTTAAGCGTCACGGTGTGAAGCAGAGCATGTCGCGTAAAGGCAATTGCCTGGACAACGCGGCAATGGAAAGCTTTTTCGGCACGCTCAAGTCAGAGTTTTTCTATCTGAAGCGGTTCGAAAGCGTGGAAGAATTGAAAGCAGGCCTGGACGAATACATCCGCTACTACAACCACGACCGTATCAGACTGAAGCTGGACGGCCTAAGCCCTGTTGAGTACAGGGCCCAGGCTGCTAGCTGATCTGTCCAAGTTTTTGGGGGCAGTCCACCCCGTAGGAGCCAGCTTGCTGGCGAACCGCTCCCCCCTGGCCCGCATCCTGCAAAACTTTCACCACTCAAAAACGAAAAGAACAGGTGAACACCATGCCAAGCGATCACTCCGCCGGCGCGCCGGCGAGCTCTTCCGTCGACTTCGAAAAAGTCGGCTCGGACTATTTCCAGCAACGTGAACTGAAGAAAGGCGCCGCCGGCTGGGTCCTGCTGGTGGGCCTGGGCGTGGCCTACGTGATCTCCGGCGACTACGCCGGCTGGAACTTCGGCCTGGCCCAGGGCGGCTGGGGCGGCATGTTCCTCGCCACCCTGCTGATGGCCACCATGTACCTGTGCATGTGCTTCTCCCTGGCCGAGCTGTCGTCGATGATCCCCACCGCCGGCGGCGGCTACGGTTTCGCCCGCAGCGCCTTCGGCCCCTGGGGCGGCTTCCTCACCGGCACGGCGATCCTCATCGAGTACGCCATTGCCCCCGCAGCCATTGCCGTGTTCATCGGCGCCTACTGCCAGTCACTGTTCGGCATCGGCGGCTGGATGATCTACCTGGCGTTCTACATCGTGTTCATCGGCATCCACATCTTCGGGGTGGGCGAGGCGCTGAAACTGATGTTCATCATCACGGCCATCGCCGCCATTGCCCTGGCCGTATTCCTGATCGGCATGGTGCCCCATTTCGATGCAGCCAACCTGTTCGACATCGCCAAGACCGACGCCGTTGGTGCAAGCAGCTTCCTGCCGTTCGGCTATGTCGGCGTGTGGGCGGCGATCCCCTACGCGATCTGGTTCTTCCTCGCCGTCGAAGGCGTGCCACTGGCCGCCGAAGAAACCAAGAACCCCAAGCGCGACCTGCCCCGCGGCCTGATCGGCGCCATGCTGGTGCTGCTCGCCTTCGCCCTGCTGATCCTGGTGGTCGGCCCTGGCGGCGCCGGTGCCGACGCGCTCAAGGCTTCCGGCAACCCGCTGGTCGAGGCGCTGTCCAAAGCCTACGGCGGCTCCACCTGGATGGGCGGCTTCGTCAACCTGGTCGGCCTGGCCGGCCTGATCGCCAGCTTCTTCTCGATCATCTACGCCTATTCGCGGCAGATCTTCGCCCTTTCCCGTGCTGGCTACCTGCCGCGCAAGCTGTCGGAAACCAACAAGAGCAAGGCACCGGTGCTGGCCCTGGTGATCCCCGGGATCATCGGCTTCGCCTTGTCGCTGACCGGCCAGGGCGACCTGCTGATCCTGGTGGCGGTGTTCGGTGCCACGCTGTCCTATGTGCTGATGATGGCCGCGCACATCACCCTGCGCATCCGCCGGCCGAAAATGGAGCGCCCGTACCGCACCCCAGGTGGCATCTTCACCTCGGGCGTGGCCCTGGTGCTGGCCTGCATCGCCGTGGTCGCCGGCTTCCTGGTCGATCCGCGGGTGGTGATCGGCGCCGCCTTGATCTATGCCGTATTGATTGCCTACTTTGCTTTCTACAGCCGCCATCACCTGGTGGCCGGCACGCCCGAAGAGGAATTCGCCGCGATCCAGCAGGCCGAAGAGGCCCTGCACTGAGCGCCGACCCACGCCGCAGGCCAGCCCTGCGGCGCCCTGGAGATTCTGTATGGCAAGTTTCGTGCACACGGTCGGTCACCAGATCTACCGTTTCGACAGCCTCAAAGAGGTGATGGCCAAGGCCAGCCCGGCGCGCTCGGGCGACTACCTGGCGGGCGTCGCCGCCAGCAACGATGGTGAGCGGGTCGCGGCGCAGATGGCCCTGGCCGATATCCCGCTGACGCACTTCCTCAACGAAGCGCTGATCCCCTATGAGCAAGATGAAGTCACCCGGCTGATCATCGACACCCACGACAAACAGGCCTTCGCCCCGGTCAGCCACCTGACCGTCGGCGGCCTGCGCGACTGGCTGCTGGGCGAGCAGGCCGACGAACACAGCCTGCGCGCCCTGGCCCCCGGCCTGACGCCGGAAATGGCGGCGGCGGTGTCGAAGATCATGCGCGTGCAGGACCTGGTGCTGGTGGCGCAGAAGATCCGCGTGGTCACGAAGTTCCGCGGCACCATGGGCCTGCGCGGCCGGCTGTCCACACGGCTGCAACCCAACCACCCCACCGACGAACCGGCCGGCATCGCCGCCAGCATCCTCGACGGCCTGCTCTACGGCAACGGCGACGCCATGATCGGCATCAACCCGGCCACCGACAGCATTGCCTCGATCTGCGCCCTGCTGGAAATGCTCGACGCCATCATCCAGCGCTACGACATCCCCACCCAGGCTTGCGTGCTCACCCACGTCACCACCTCGATCGAGGCGATCAACCGCGGCGTGCCGCTGGACCTGGTGTTCCAGTCCATCGCCGGCACCGAGGCGGCCAACGCCAGCTTCGGTATCAACCTCAACGTGCTGCGCGAAGGCTACGAGGCCGGCCTGTCGCTCAAGCGCGGCACGGTCGGGCAGAACCTGATGTACTTCGAGACCGGTCAGGGCAGCGCCCTGTCGGCCAACGCCCATCATGGCGTCGACCAGCAGACCTGCGAGACCCGCGCCTACGCCGTGGCCCGCCACTTCAAGCCATTCCTGGTCAACACCGTGGTCGGCTTCATTGGCCCGGAATACCTGTACAACGGCAAGCAGATCATCCGCGCCGGCCTCGAAGACCACTTCTGCGGCAAACTGCTGGGCGTACCGATGGGCTGCGACATCTGCTACACCAACCACGCCGAAGCCGACCAGGACGACATGGACACCCTGCTCACCCTGCTGGGCGTGGCCGGGATCAACTTCATCATGGGCATCCCCGGCTCCGACGACATCATGCTCAACTACCAGACCACCTCGTTCCACGACGCGCTCTACGCCCGCCAGACCCTGGGCCTGAAGCCCGGACCGGAATTCGAGGCCTGGCTGGAGCGTACTGGCATCTTCACCCAGGCCGATGGCCGCGTGCGCTTCGGCGACAACCTGCCACCGGCCTTCCGCCATGCACTGGCGCACCTGGCCTAGAGGTGACCATGGATCGACATACTCCCACCCCGGACAACCCCTGGCTGGCGCTGCGCAACCTCACCCCCGCGCGCATCGCCCTGGGGCGCACTGGTATCAGCCTGCCCACCGGCGCCCAGCTGGACTTCCAATACGCCCACGCCCAGGCCCGCGACGCCGTGCACCTGCCCTTCGACCACGCCGGCCTGCGCCAGCAGCTTAGCGCGCGGGGCCGCGACAGCCTGCTGCTGCACAGTGCCGCCACTGACCGCCACCAGTACCTGCAACGCCCCGACCTGGGGCGGCGCCTGCACGAGGACTCCGCCCAGCGCCTGCGCGAACATGCCCAGGCCAACCCGGGCGGAGTAGACCTGGCCATCGTCGTCGCCGACGGGCTCTCCGCCCTGGCCGTGCACCGCCACACGCTCCCCTTCCTGAGCCGCTTCGAGGAGCAAGCCGCCGCCGACGGCTGGCGCAGCGCCCCGGTGGTGCTGGTGGAACAGGGCCGCGTGGCGGTGGCCGACGAAGTGGGCGAACTGCTGGGCGCGCGCATGACCGTGATGCTGATCGGCGAACGTCCGGGCCTGAGCTCGCCCGACAGCCTCGGGCTGTACTTCACCTACGCGCCCAAGGTTGGCCTTACCGACGCCTACCGCAACTGCATCTCCAACGTGCGCCTGGAAGGCCTGAGCTATGGCATGGCCGCCCATCGCCTGCTGTACTTGATGCGTGAAGCCTGTCGACGCCAGCTTTCGGGGGTGAACCTCAAGGACGAAGCGGAGGTCCATAGTATCGACAGCGATAACGCCGGCACCAAAAGCGGAAATTTCCTACTCGGAGAAGGGTAAGAAACATGTCATGGAAGGCGGATTGCGCTTCTACCCTGCATTAGGCAGCATGCGTACTGACGCAGCTGGCAATCCGCCGTACCCCCACATGGACTCAGAGGCCCGCACATGCGCATCATCAAGGCAACCCTCGAGCACCTCGACCTGCTCACTCCGCTGTTCGTGAAGTACCGTGAGTTCTATGGGCAGCTGCCTTACCCGGACAGCTCGCGCAAGTTCCTGCAAAAACGCCTCATGCGCAGCGAATCGATCATCTACCTGGCCCTGCCGGATGAAGCCGACGACCGTCTGCTGGGCTTCTGCCAGCTCTACCCAAGCTATTCGTCGCTGTCGCTCAAGCGCGTGTGGATCCTCAACGACATCTACGTGGCCGAGGACTCGCGGCGCATGCTGGTGGCGGACAACCTGATGCGCGAGGCCAAGAAAATGGCCAAGGAAACCAACGCCGTGCGCATGCGCGTGTCCACCAGCAGCGACAACGAGGTGGCAAGGAAGACTTACGAATCCATGGGCTTTCGCAAGGACACCGAGTTCGACAGCTACATCCTGCCGATCAGCCAGGACTGAAACCCTGCCGGACATCGGCCCCGTAGGAGCGGCTTCAGCCGCGATCACCCACACAGACCGCGTTGCCTGCATCGCGGCTGAAGCCGCTCCTACACAGTAACCCCCCGCTACAAACTCTCCGGGCATAAGCGAGACTTCGCCGTATAATCCCCTTCCAGTCATGTGTGAAAAGTTACCTTTCGCAGGTAAACCACCACACCCAGAACGCTTTCCGTCATCGCGCGCCCGTAGAAGCGGGTCAAGAACACAGGTGCTGTACATGGACTTCAACCCGCTGGACCTCATCCTGCATCTCGATGCCTACCTCGACCTGCTGGTCACCAACTACGGTCCATGGATCTACGCCATCCTCTTCACCGTGATCTTCTGCGAAACCGGCCTGGTGGTGATGCCCTTCCTGCCCGGCGACTCGCTGCTGTTCATCGCCGGCGCCGTGGCCGCAGGCGGCGGCATGGACCCGGTGCTGCTGGCCGGCCTGCTGATGGCGGCAGCCATTCTGGGCGACAGCACCAACTACGTGATCGGGCGCACCGCAGGCGAACGCCTGTTCCGCAACCCCAAGTCGAAGATCTTCCGCCAGGACTACCTGCAACGCACCCACGAGTTCTACGCACGCCACGGCGGCAAGACCGTCACCCTGGCGCGCTTCCTACCCATCCTGCGCACCTTCGCGCCGTTCGTCGCCGGCATCGCCCACATGCACTACCCGCGCTTCCTGGCTTTCAGCGTGGCCGGCTCGCTGCTGTGGGTCGGCGGCCTGGTCACGCTGGGCTACTTCTTCGGCAACGTGCCATTCATCAAGCAGCACCTGTCGCTGATGGTGGTCGGCATCATCGTCCTGTCGCTGGTGCCGATGATCCTCGGCCTGCTGCGCGGCCGCTTCAGCCGCGCGGCCAAGGCCCACTGACCGCGGCATGTGGTCGTTCAGCGCCTGGCGCCGGCGGCGCACCCTGGCCCGCTACCCGGTCGACAATCAGCTATGGCAGGTGATCCGCGATCGCCTGCCACTGCTCGATGGCCTCAGCGACGAGGAAGACCGCTGGCTGCGTGAAGCCTGCGTGCTGTTCCTGCACGACAAGCACCTGACCCCCCTGCCCGGCGTCGAACTGGACGACGAGCAGCGCCTGTTCCTCGCTGCCCAGGCCCAGTTGCCGCTGCTGCACCTGGGTGAGCTGAACTGGTACCAGGGCTTTCACGAGATCATCCTCTACCCGGACGACTTCCTCAGCCCACAGCGCCATCGCGACGCCAGTGGCGTGGAACATGTGTGGGACGCCGAGCACAGCGGCGAGGCCTGGCAACAGGGGCCGGTGATTCTGGCCTGGCCCGGGGTACTGGCCAGCGGGGGCTGGGAAGCCTACAACCTGGTCATCCACGAACTGGCGCACAAGCTCGACATGCTCAACGGCGATGCCAACGGCCTGCCGCCACTGCACAACGACATGCGCGTGGAAGACTGGGCGCAGGCCATGCAGCAGGCCTATGACGCCATGAACCGCCAGCTCGATCAGGACCCCGACACAGAAACGGCCATCGACCCTTACGCCGCGGAAAACCCCGCAGAGTTCTTTGCCGTGACCAGCGAGTACTTCTTCAGCGCCCCTGATCTGCTGCACCAGGCTTTTCCGGCGGTCTACCAGCAGTTGGCGCTGTTCTACCGCCAGGACCCACTGGCCCGGCTTACCCGGTTGCAGGCCGAACACCCGCATTACCGTGAGCACCACGCCTGATCGCCCCGCACATCCGGCCGGGCGTGGCACCCACTGTGGGAATGTGCCTATAATCGCCGCCACTTTTTTGATCAAACACGGGGGCATTGCCCAATGAGCTACAGCAAGATTCCAGCCGGCAAAGACCTGCCGAACGACATCTACGTCGCTATCGAGATCCCGGCCAACCACGCGCCGATCAAGTACGAAATCGACAAGGACAGCGACACCCTGTTCGTCGACCGCTTCATGGCCACCCCGATGTTCTACCCGGCCAACTACGGTTTCATCCCCAACACCCTGGCCGACGACGGTGATCCCCTGGACGTGCTGGTCGTCACCCCGTACCCGGTAGCCCCAGGCTCGGTGATCCGCGCCCGTCCGGTCGGCGTGCTGAACATGACCGACGATGGCGGCGGCGACGCCAAGGTCATCGCCGTGCCTCACGACAAGCTGAGCCAGCTGTACGTCGACGTGAAGGAATACACCGACCTGCCGGCCCTGCTGATCCAGCAGATCGAGCACTTCTTCGCGAACTACAAGGATCTCGAGAAGGGCAAGTGGGTCAAGATCGAAGGCTGGGAAGGCGCCGACGCCGCCCGCGCTGCGATCACCAAGTCGGTGGCTGCCTACAAAGGCTGAAGCTGACAGACAAAGCCCTGCTTCGGCAGGGCTTTTTTGTGGGCGCAGGAATCGCCCTACAAAGTCCTAGGCAATCTCTTGCAAATCGCGATTTACCCTACAGCTCCCTTCGACATCAGGTTCATTCCCACACGTTTATCAGGGCGATAGACTCGCCCGCATGAACACTTCCGGCGACCGCCTCAAAGCCCTCCTGCAGGAGTGCAACCTGACCCCTTCGGACTTTGCCGCCCAACGCAAGGTCACCCCCCAGCACGTCAACAACTGGCTCAAGCGTGGCGTGCCCCAGGCGCGCGTCGAGGAAATCGCCGGATTGTTCTGCGTGCACCCCGGCTGGCTGCGTAATGGCGAAGGCCCGAAACACCCGGGCCCCCTTACCCCACCCCGCCCGGCCAGGCCCCGCGTGGCACCGCCTGCACCGTTGCTGGCCCTGGCCACCGAAAGCGTCCCCCTGCCCCTTTACCACGTGCGTGACGAAAGCCTGGAGGCCGCGCCGGACCTGCACCAACCGATCCCCCGGGAGGCCCTTGACTGCGTCCGCGTGGCCACGCAACACGCGTTCTGTATTGGCATGCCAGCGAACAACATGGCGCCCTACCTGCCACAAGGTGCGCTGCTGGCCGTCGACCGCAGCTTCACCCGGGTCGTCGAGGGCGAGTGCTACGCACTGCTGCACAATGGCAAGCTGCGCGTACACCAGCTCACCCTCGGCCGCCATGGCACCCTGTGCCTGCACAGCCACGACCGCCTCAACCACCCCACCGAGCGCTACACCGCGTACCAACGTCGGGCACAGCGCCTGGAGATCCTCGGCTGGGTGTTCTGGTGGTCGTGCCTGCGCCCGGCCCGCCCAGGCTGAAACACTTCGCGCCATTTTTTGCTGGGCATGGACCCCGAGCCCTAGTATGCTACGCCGCACATCACGCCCCTGATGGTGCAAGCCGCATTCCAGAGGGCCTGGCGACGCCTCACACAGCCGTCCGCCATCTTTTTCAGGCCATGTTGCCAACCGTTTAAGGCGATCGCGGCCCATCAAAAATGAGCCAAGACCGTCCCCGAGAAGCCGGCCACAAGCCGGCTTTTTATTTGTCCGAAGAAATCCCCACCAGTCCAAACCACTTCGTCAGACCCTAGGATCTACGGGCCTCTCAGCCTATCATTCGTCTTATGGGGTCCAACTCTGTTTTGCGCCATCCGAAGTAAATGTGGGGGGACGACTGGGGGGACAGATATGCATCCCTCGGAGGACAGAATGGGAAAGCTAAATCCGAAGCAGGTCGAGAATCTGGTTGAGGCCGGTACGTATGAGGACGGCGAAGGCCTGCGACTGGTCGTGAAAAGCACTGGGCGAAAATCTTGGGTTCTCAGATTCCAACTTGCTGGCCGACGTAGAGAAATGGGGTTAGGGGCTTACCCCACGGTCAGCCTGAAAGAAGCGCGCTTGGACGCCGCTGCCAAACGACGCCAACTGGTGGACGGCATCGATCCCCTTCATGCCCGTGACATGGAGCGGGCTGCTTTGCTCGAGCATCAGAAGGCCAGCGAAGCGAAGAGGATCAAGTTTGAAACGCTTGC
This sequence comes from Pseudomonas entomophila, assembly GCF_018417595.1. Lineage (NCBI taxonomy): Bacteria > Pseudomonadati > Pseudomonadota > Gammaproteobacteria > Pseudomonadales > Pseudomonadaceae > Pseudomonas > Pseudomonas entomophila. Next base: position 646,687 of record NZ_CP070982.1, on the reverse strand, counting down.
CAAGAGCTACTGCGAAGCACATGGGAGTAGCTGGTCCGACAAGTGGCGAAAGGGCTGGCTCAGAAAGCTAGAACTCTATGCATTCGAGCACATAGGCTCCCTTTCAGCTGATCAAGTCGGAACTGAGGAAGTTCTGGCCGTCCTGAAACCGATCTGGTCGGTTAAGCCCCGGACAGCGGACGAGGTACGGGGCCAAATAGAGCAGGTATTGGATGCTGCAAAGGCCCGTGGGCTTCGCCAGGGTGAAAACCCGGCACGCTGGCGCGGTCACCTAGACAGCTTGCTGAGCCGAATCGAGAAAAGAAAAGCACGGAAACGAGAGCACTTCACGGCAATGCGCTGGCAAGACATACCTCCATTGATGTCAACGCTTCAGGGCATTGAAACGTCAACTTCAATCGCAGCACAGCTCCTCATCCTCACAGGCGCCCGATCGCACATGGTGCGATTCGCAAGCTGGGATGAGTTTGACCTACAGGCTGGGCTCTGGTCACTACCGGGCGAACGGATGAAAATGCGCAAGCCTTTCGTGATTCCAATACCCGAACAAGTGATCACGCTTGTCAAAGCAGTGCCTAAAATTGAAAGCAGTCGCTTCCTTTTTCCTGGCCATGGAAAATCTGGAGTGATGCATGCTAATGCTATTCGAAATCTGCTGCATGGCATCGGAGAAAAAGAAATAACGCGCCATGGTTTCCGATCAACATTTCGAGACTGGGCAAATGAATGCACGAATCATCCTAGAGAAGTATGCGAAATAGCATTAGCTCACGACGAGCGAGACCAAACCGAAGGTGCATATTCTCGATCAGACTTCCTTGACAAACGCAGAGCATTGATGAATGAGTGGGCTAAATTTTCTCTGAGCAATATCACGAAGTAATCTGCGCCTACAACTCGGACAAACAGATAAAAATTTGCCAGGGAAGGCAAATAGTCCCATAGCAGAAAACAAACCATGAAAGAAAATAAAAAACTCCCCAACGACATAATGTCATTAATGTCAAATCCACCTCAAAGCTTAGATGATGTCTTCAACGACTTCGATGGGCTGGCCGAGGAACGCTTTATGGAGATCTATTCATTACGCCCATACGCAGAATTACTAGAAAAACATTCTAAAAAAATCCTTAACGAGAAACATACGACAAAAACCATTAACAAAGCATTTGAAAAACTACAAGAAGATATACTCAACCATAACAGCAACCTAGATTACTACGGAAAAATGTGTCTAACTTTCCGAACCATGGCTGATCAGCTAGACAGGGAGAGCAATCAGCCTGCAGCTATCTGGGGACTTATAATGTCTGCCTACTTCCTAGGTGCGACCAGCATAGCATCCGACATAATTACAAACAAACATATAGATACATTAGAGAAAAACGAAGCAGCAGCGAAGGCAAAAAATTCAGTCTATACAGAATCGCGAAGCTACTTCATCAAGTGCATAAATGAAAAAAGCCCAGAAAATGGCTGGAAGACAACAAGTCATCTTGCCTCAGAGCTATCCGACCATATCGTAAACTACGAAAGGACTACCCTTAAACTTAAAACCCCGGAAGATATCACTACTAGACTCATGCGGTGGGCACGCGAATATCCAGACGTAGCGCTTGCTGTCTCGCAGCATGTACAAAGAAAAAGAAAGGGTACGCCTAAAAACTAAACTGCTTAGCTGTGAGCTTCACTGCCTAGGCCGACCTTTCCCAGAATGCCCTTTAGGCATACGGCCCTTTCCTAACGCCCTTTCGCCGCCAGCCAGATTCGGGCGTATCAGCATGTCTGCCTTTGCAAGATAACCTGCCGCTCTTTTGAGATTATTTACTTTCTCGAAGTCACGCCAGCTAACCACTCCTAGAGCAGGCCTCTTATATTTTTCTTTCCTTGCATTACAATTAAAATAACATCCTTTCTGCCGAGTGATATCCATCCATTTGTCTCCAAGCTCCTTTCCGATGGAAATATCCTCTCTATGCTTCGCACCATTCAAAAACAACAGAACGTGGTAATGCCAGCCCTGGACTGCTCCATACTCCAACTTCCACACATAGCCGCAAACATCCTTACCAAATCGCTTCCCTTTTACGAAGCTCAAGAAATAATTAAAATCACTTTTCACAATAGCAATCAAATCTGCATTAGCCTCAAACGCTCCGATTGCATATCTTAAATCGACTCTTACGACCACCAACCTCGAATACCGTTCCAGCAAAGCGTCTACGTAAGCATTAAGACCAGTCAAATTCTTTCTCGCATTACGCTCAGCATTTCTCAAAGTAGTTTTCAGTGCCCCCCCAGCATCAACCCCCAAAACCTCCTCAGCTAATATCCTGAAAGCCTTAACTGCGTCGCCCATTACCAAACGATCGGGATAGGCAGACACACCCCAAAACGCCTCATCACTCATCAGCCTACCGGTGGCCTCTACGAATGCGTATACATAGGGATTGAAAGCGCCTCCCGGGAATGCTGCCACAAGACGATTAAAGTCAATACGAAGACATTCCAGAGTCTTCCGCCCAAGCGGAGTCAAGCTGCGCTTTCCGCTTCTACCTACTTTAAGCATCTCTGCTTTGGATAACAGCCCCATAACTACCTGCGTCACGGAGCACACATCATAAATCAAACTTGACTCATCGGACTTGATTAACAGGTCATCCCCCTCCGTAGTGGTCATCAAGGCCCATTGCCCCTCAACCATCTCCTCTATTAGGTCCTCATCCATTAATATCTCAGCAAGCACAGCCCGTCCCCCTTATAGCTTTCAGAGAAGATAAATACTTATAAAAACCAAAATACCCAGCAGCAAAAAACCTCGGCAGTGCCGGAGCATCAACCTAGTTCTCCACCGCACCTTAAAAGAAATCGCTGAATCGGGAAAAAGACAATTAGTGACAGTATTAATAAATACTAATATTGGACGCTCGCTTAGCTATCCACTCATCAATGCCGCTTTCGAGCCAACCTACAGCTGATAGCCCGATCTTAAAGGGCCTAGGAAACGAGTTATCGAACCTAGCCGACCGTGGGTTAAGTCGGTCATAAATCGTAGACCGACCAAGACCAGTCTTCTCTTGAACCTGTTTCAAGCGCAACACACGATCTGAGCTGTTAACTATTACCATGGCTTCCTCCGCCTTCACCGAACGAGAACAAGCCTACCCAGGTGGGACTGCCAACAAAACCACAGTGCCGTGGCACCTGTAGATTTTAGTTCCGACGAAGCCCAAAAATTTGGTTCCCAACTCCTACAAATTGGTTCTTCGCCGCGTTTGTTGGGCAGCCCTCAGCCCAAGCTCGCTGCTACCGGCTGGAAGCCTACCGTCTCCACATTGACCCGAGATTGTGCTTACCGTCGTCTGTGGATCTCCCCTCGAACAGCGAAATGTCGTAGGATTTCTGAAGGGCGGGCCTATCTGGACTCAGGCTCAGAATCTATCCGGCAAGACCGGGCAAATACAAGATGGATTCTTATGAATTCTAATTTCTATCTGCCACGCAAATTATCCAACAACAATGACTTATTCAGCGAAGACGCACTCTTAACAACCTCAAAATTTGTCGTAATACTAGCTGAGCCGGGCGCTGGCAAAACGGTACTCATGGAGAGTATCGCGCAGAAATTAGACACGGTCGTTCTGACGGCCAATCGTTTCAAGCACTCCCCCTTAATAAAAGAAAACTCCCCATTAGTAATTGATGCATTCGATGAACTCGCCAAGGTTGATCCTTCAGGAATTTACGCGCTACTAAGCAAAGCGGAATCGTCGAAGCCAACACACGTCTATCTGTCCAGTAGATCAAGCGAGTGGGGAAACGCTAACAACATTGCTTTTAAAGAGTTTTTTGGCTGCGAGCCATTCATTGTAAGGCTCTGTGAGTTCACGGAATCAGAGCAGAAACTAATTTTTGAAAATCACTCACCTGAAGAAAGCTTTTTGAACTTCAGTTCCGAAGTTTCTAGATTTGATTTACAAGACCTACTTCCGAACCCTCAGTTTTTAAAGCTTTTCGCAGATGCTTACATTGAAAGCAATCGACACTTCCCAGATAAGAAGTCTATTTTTTCTTTAGCAGTGGAGCGCCTAGCAAAAGAGGTAAATTCTGGCGCGGCTAGAACAACAGATACATTTAGCACCAGTAAAAAGATAGACCTAGCTTCAGAAGTGTTCGCAAAACTACTTCTAGCGGGCTCCGAGGGTGTATGCATAAGCGAATCTACCGAAGAGCGAATGTATCCGGCATTAGACACCTTATTTATTCACCAGGAGTCAAACAGCAGCATATTAGCAACCCGACTATTTAAACCTGGCGATTGCGTGGATCATCACCGGCCTGTACACAAAATCGTCGCAGAGTATTGCGCCGCCGATTACTTTACCAAGCGAATAATAGATCCAAGCGACTCCTTAAATTTGGCAAAGTGCCTTCCTATTATCGCACCGAACTCAGCTGTGAGGGATGAACTTCGCGGCCTTCTTGGCTGGATGGCCGCCTTGGGTGATAAGCCAACTCAAGAAAAAATAATTGAACTAGATCCGTACTCAGTACTGGCGAACGGTGACCCTTCACAGCTATTGAACTCATCAAAAAAACTGCTCATTAATAAGCTTGTCGAAATCGAGGCAACCGACCCATATTTCCGACGAAATGACTTCTGGCGGAGATTTAGCGTTGCAGGATTCTTTACGCGAGAAACAATTGAGGACGTAAGATTATTACTAAAGACAAAAAGCGACGGCCATTTACGAAATCTTATACTTGAGCTTCTGGCAGGCTCCTCCGCAGCTAACCTCTTAACAAAAGAGCTTCGCTACTTGCTGCTGACACCCGAGGAAAGCCAAAACACTCGAATATTAGCAATTAAATGTCTGCTTGAAATTTCCGACTATGACTATCTTGAGGACTTGCGAGTTCTAATATTCGAAGCCACTAACATCTCGCTTAACCTTTCAGCCAAAATAATTGAAAAGCTGCTTCCTTCATCAATCACTCCCTCTTATATTGCTTCTTTCCTGAGAGTTTGTGCTCACCTTTATCCCGATACTGAGTATCGTGAGCGAACCATAGGCTCTCGATACTTCATAAAAGATCTTATCTCGAAACTTAGCCTAGAAACCACTGAAATTGTCCTAGACACGTTAACCGAATCCTTGGCATGCACTTGCAGAAAAAAATCTTTTGAATGCAGATGCCGCAACGGCCTTAGTAAAATTATAGGCTCTCTTCTAGACCGGTATTTTGAGCTTGCTGATTCGCCATTTGACTCCATCAGGATTTGGAAGTGGGTCAAAAACTTAAAGTTCAACAACCAGCATGGCGCAAACGAAAGCATAGCAGTCAATGTTCTCCAAAAAGACCTGAAACTGCGATATGAAATAATTACGCATGTATTTTCAAGCATTACCAACAGAGAAGAAATATTTCAAACCCAGCTTCATCATTTCAACCTATACTCACATTCTGGTCTTTTGTTAACAGCCAAAGATCATAGATTTATAATTGACCTAGCTTTTTTGATAGATAATCCCCAGCTATGGATCAGTTTTATAGCGCACCACCATCTTTATAGAACCGGCAGCGATCGTGGGCCTGACGACTTGCGTAGCCACATGCGCGACCAAGCAAACATCAAACCTGCATTCATGCGTGAGTGGGCTAAATCAAACCGTGCAGCAATTCACCATGCCCGTGAGCATAACACCTCTCGTTTTTTGCAAAGCAGAAGATTTAAACGCCGCAAGAATAGAGAAAAAAATATCCATGCCCAGAACATTGAATACATCAAAAGCAACCGCGAACTAATAGAGAACGGGCGCCATTGGAGTCTACTAGTTCGCTTCGCAGAACTTGCCCTGATGCAACCTGAAAAAATAAGGGAAGAGTTCGAAGACGACGCTTTAGTGCGAAAATCATTACGAAACTGCTTTGGCTTCATATCATCCACTGTACCTAGTCTCGAGGAGCTTTCAGAGCTTCATGGCGCATCAAAGTATGATCAATCTGAAGTCATACTCTACGCTGCATGCTTAGAAACTCTTAGAGACCAAGGCCATCTCGAAAATGTTGAGCACGGTTTGTTGCAGTCTCTTCGCGCGGGCATAGACATGCATTACAGCTCAGTCGCCAGCGAAGAGCGAGACGCGTTAAAAACAGAAGTAGACAGACTCCTTTTCATCGATGCTGAGAGCGCAGAAAACTTCCTGAGAAAATACGTTGAACCTCAGCTTTCTTCCCGGTCCTCTCGTGCGAAAGTCTGGCTATTAAAACATGAGGAGGCATTCAGCAACCTCCGTCATGAGCTTTCTTTTGAATGGCTAAAAAAATACTGCGATATAGCTTTAGAGCCACTCGAAGCTCTATTTGACATCGTTATCGAAAAAGCCGATCCTGACGAGTTAAATGACTTAATTTTACAACGATGTTCAGGCCTAATGCCTGAGAATTTTATCACCGTGGATAGCCAGGAAACCATACATAAGCGTGCTTTCTGGCTTTTACGCGCTTGGTATTTCCTTGAAAACCCTCCAGAAGAATACTGGAACTGGCTTCAGTCTGACAGAAATATTGTTCATGTGTTTAGTAGCCGATCTGGAAATATGAGTCGCCATGACAATACTCATTGGCCAAAACTAAACTCTATAAAAATTGAAAAAATCTTAGGAGCATTTATCGAACAATGGCCAAAAGTTGATTTGCCCACCCAATGGGGGACTGACAGCCCTGCCGGGGAAAAGGCATATCGCTTCCTGAACGAGATTTCATGGTCAATAAGCTCAGATTCTCCAGCTAGAGCAATTCCTGTTTTAAATCGACTCCTCTCAGACGAAAGGTTCCACGATGCACACGCAGACTTGAAGAGCATACATGCAGCACAAGTTCGTAAAAAATCTCTGGAAGCATTCGATCCGCCCTCAACACGAGATATAGTTAACACACTTGATCGTGACTCCATAGTTACCGTAGAAAGTCTGCGGCAACTCATCATCCAAGAACTACAGGAATATCAGAAATACATTTTTGGAGGCGAATATAACTCGGTAGATCGATTCTATAGCAATGGAGCAAGACTTGGAGAAGAGTCATGCACCGAGATAATTGCTGAAAGGCTTAGCCTAATTCTTAGGCATCAAAATATCATCATAACTCCTGAACACCATCTCAAATCAGAAAAACGAAGTGATTTCACCGTCGCAAAAATAATCAATGGGAAACGACGACTACTTGTGACCGAAGTAAAAGGACAATGGCACAGAGAGCTCTATAGCGCAGCTTCAACACAGCTTTTCGAGCGCTACGCCATTCATCCAGAGGCGGAGGAACAGGGTATATACCTCATACTTTGGTTCGGCGAGACGGAATCAGTCGCCGAACGTAAGAATCATGGTATTACATCCGCTCAGGCTCTAAAAAATAGCGTTGAGGAAATGCTGCCACAAGATCTTAAGGGACTAATTGACATATTTGTACTAGATTTATCAAAAAAATAGCATAATTTAAACCACTGCCTCTACAGCTTGGCATGAGCTTGAGCAATTCCAGCTCATGCCAAGCTGTAGAGGTGGCGTTTTTCAGTGGTTTTTTAACTCCACACAACCCAAAAAATTTCCGCCATACATTCTCTTTCTACCAATCACTGAAGGGGAACATCAATGTCACTGCAATGCCCTCGCTGTAATTCAACGGAGATTTTTACTCACCACCAAGCCCTTAAAATTACCGCCACAATCGGCATGTTAGGTGGTGCTATAGGCGGGGTAAGCTCTGCCTTGGCTATAACACAACTTAGTTTGCGGCTAAGCGGTGTAGCCATCCCTTTAAATACTATATCTAAAGCAATTCTAAGAGGTCTGACATGCGGTGTAACAGGTTGTCTGGTCGGGTCGCAATTAGGTAATAAGCTAGATCGCCACGTTCTCGCCAACAACGGCTGTTTAGTCTGTGGTCATCGCTTCAATGTGCCTGCTTAAGGGCATTTCTGTCCAAGCTGAATACCGCAAAGCATTTGGCGTAAAAGGTGCGCTACAACGAAGCGTCAATAAGGAGCTCGGAGGGCTTGCACTGCACCGCAGCCGCAATTCGTAAGATGTTCAAGAATGTCACGTTTCTCTCCCCTCTCTCTATTTTGCCCATGTGAGAACGGTCCACCCCTGCCGCGTCGGCTAGGGCCTCTTGGGATAGATCGAGTGCCAACCGACGCGCTCGTATCGCAGCGCCGAGCTTTTTGAGGTTGCCGTCATTGTCGAGGATTGCGGAGATTCTTGCCATGAGCAAAATCGTCCCGCTATGATGCCTATAAGGCCACGGCATTTACGACCCAATACGTGAAATCTAAGCCTGCATGAGGATGCTGAGCAGGGACTGCCTAGCGTCCAGACCCTCATGCCAGACAATGAAAATTCACCACCAGAAAATGAAGTTCAGGAAAGAGTCTCAACACAAGGAACAGAAGTAATGAAACAACAAATATTCGCCAGCATGCTCACGCTATTTTCGCTTGGCGCTTTCGCCAATGACAATTACAACACCAATGGAGCAATCTTCCCGGATGAGAAGTCGCGACAAGGGCTCCCCTATGCCATCCCTTGTAAAAACAACGATTTTGGAGATTACAAATCCATCAGTTGCACCTGGCTTGAATTCCCTAGAAGCATCGTTGAGTACGACAAAAGCCAAGGCCGAAACATAAGCTACAGCAACCAATATTCAGGACGCTGTATCAATGATCGCTGTATGTTGAGTGATGGTAGCGCCCAAGTTGGGAATTGGGGAGTTAATACCGACTTCAAGATTTCGATCTGGTACTACATAGCAGAAAGCACTGACGGGAAGCCTGTAGCGTATAGAAACGATGGCGGCCCATATGTAAAGAACGGCAAGCCAGTCAGCTACGCCGAGGCAGGTGAAATGCTCTGGAAATTCTATAAAGATGCAGGGGTTAACGATAAGCTTTTTGCAAATACATTCAATCGCCGTTACGACGGGGGCGTCAAGCAATTCGAGCTAGACAAGTCAGGCAAGTCTCAGCCCCAGCACCAAAGCAAAGAGATCAAAGTTACTGAGGCCTGGTGCAACCCCCAAGCTGACGACGATTGCTATATCAACAAGAACAAAGTGGCCAAGAAAAAGCTAGGTGACTACCTGCCCCAGGTGACTCCGGAGCAGGTCAGCGCTGCCGGGGGCTATTGTGAGTACCCTATTTGCTACGACGAAAACGATACTCCAATCGGCATGAGGTAAGCATAAGGACAGGGGCAAGCTCGCTTGCCCCTTTTATGCAGCCAGGAACCACCAGCCCACGACGAGTGAACTGATGGCACACAATCCCGTAGCCCAGCTTTCTGGTAAAATCGATCATCTGTATCAGCCTTTCCTCCCTCGAATCCCTCACGCCTGGTTCATCTGGGGGAACAAATGGGGGTACAGCCGTACAGAAACCGTTGAAACCCTTTAATTACAGTACTTTAGGTGAATAAAAAACCGGCCACAAGCCGGCTTTTTAATGCCCACCATTCACGCTACTCAGCACGCTTCGGCGTGGTGCGCCTGTTGCTTCACGCTGGCAAGCAACGCACGCGCCGTCGGGCAGTGAAGCTGCAGCGAGCGGCCGGAAAAACCGCGCTGCAGCAACCAGTACCAGTGCCGCCCAGGCCCCAGGGCAAGCCCCATGTCGGCATAACCTGCCTGATGAAGCACCGACAACGCCATTGGCAGGTTGGTGTCCATCCTGATCCAGACATGGGTCATCCGGGTAGACGACAATCGTGAGGCTTCGATCATCGCGCAGTGGTTTGCACACTCGATGATCAGGTCCAGGCGATCATCCTCGACTGTAATTTTCGTCAGTGCCGCACGATCCCCGGCAGAGCCGGCCGAAACCGCTCCGAATCGCTCGATCAGCGGGACGATCCACGGCGGCTGCTCGCCTGGCATGCCCCTCAGTGGCAGAGGTAGCGCCTGCAAAGGCAACACACCCAGGATGGCGGTTTCCCGCGCTGGATGGCAGATCGGCGAATCGACGTAATCGAGCAGCAGCCCCGTGGCCTGGAACCCCAGGGCAGCCCCCAGTCGCTGTGTCCACACGTGGCTGGCGACCATCTTGATCGTCAACACAGCCATATGTTGCCGACGGGCCAGGTCACACAAGTGCCGGCCCAAGCGGGTGGCGACGCCCTGCCCCCTCGCCTGGGGATCGACGACGATCATGGCCAGCTCGGCACGACGGTCATCCTCCGATGAGCGCCACAGCAGGGCATGACCGACAATCTGCCCCCCCTGCAACGCGACCACGGATTGCCAGTGCCGCGTCCGGTTGTGGTGACAGATGACGGAGGGCAGGTATATCTGCGGGTAGAAATAGTCTTCGCCATAGACCCTGTTGAACAACGCACTGACCTGCGCCGCGTCGTGCTCCTCGAACCCACGGACGACTATCATCGGGCAGCCTCCTCGGGAAGGGGCTGATAGTCTCGCCTGTCGACAACCCGCAGCAACTTGCCGGTTCGCTGATTCGTCACCAGATCCAAGGGTTGGCACCAACCGACCGACACCACCAGCGCCCCCTTCTCCATGAGCTCGACCACAGCCGCGTCCCCTGCTTTCAGAGACTGCAGCAAGGCCTCGGCGCATCCGCCGTCGCCAGGGTGGGCAATACGAAGCACGATGAAGTCGGTGCCGTTCTTCCTGTCGATCACCAGTTGCCACTGGCATTGCCCCAGGCGTTCCTCGATAGCCACCGCCAGTTCGTCCGGGAAGAGCGTCGCATAACCGACCCGCACCCGGTGACCGAGGCTGCTGCGCCCTGCGAGCTTGAACTTGCGGCTGGCGCTCCCGGGGGCTTCGGTCCATTGCGCCAGGTCACCGACGGGGTAGCGAATGACGGGCATCAAGGCGCGCGTCAGGTTGGTCACCAGTAACAGGCCGGTACGGTTGGCCTCGTGGATTGGCTCGCCCGTGGCTTCATCGACGATTTCGACGAGGGTGTCGGGCTCGAAGACGCGATGCTCACCCGGCGCACAGTCGACCGTGCTGGCGCCGATCAGGCCCGCGTCCACGCTGGCACAGCCGATCGATACTACCTTGGCGTTGGGCAGCACTGCCTTGAACAACGCGCGTTGTTCGGCAAACACGCTTTCCCCGCCATACAGGACCGTCCTCACCCCTGGCAGCTGGACACCGTCCTGTTCGAGACGGGCGATGGCGTGCAGGAGTTTTCCCGGTACGCCCGCCAGAACGTTGATCCCGTGCTGCCCGACCTGCGTCGCCAGTGCCTGTGGATCGACCGTCCCGGTGAAGGGGAACACGCAGATCGGCACCTGAGTCTTGGCCAGCGCCCCTTGAATGAACAGGAAACTGGCGTACAGGTCACCCGCGAAGAACAGATTGGCCACGCGATCCCCAGGCTCGAGCCAGGCGCAGAGACTGCGCCCGAACGTCGTGACGAACCGATCCCACTCCGCTTGGGTGTAGACCGAGTGCTTGGCCGCGCCGGTCGTGCCACCGGTCTTGTAGACGATCGCGTCCGTTACCGGCCCTGTCAGAACAGGCCAGCCTTCGAGCACCGCCCCGCGTGCCCAATACTGGTGGGGATCGACCATCGGCAGGTCGGCCAGTGTCCAGCCCGTTTTCGGGAGCCCCCGATACAGCTGCGCATAGTAAGGGGAATGAGCTCGGACATGATCGACGAGCCATGCCAGTGCAAGCGGGCATTTGCTGTAGTAATCCATGTTGCTGCCTCCTCTAAAGGCACCGTGGGTCAGCGACGTTTGTCGATAAGCAATGGTGTCTTCCCAGTCTGCGGGTGGTTCTCGAAGTGCTGCTGCGCCCGTTGGCACACCTCCAGCTCCAACAACCCAAGTGTCACTGCCTTGCTCAACTCGGCATCGGCACACACCCTGGCCCTGACCACCTCGGGCTCAGCCTCCGCCAGCAGGCGAATACGTTCCAGACCATTGTCAGGGTTGTGCTCCAGGTGCAGTTGCACCGGGGCTTCGGCCAGCGCGGCCAGCCGTTGCGGCCGGATGAACAGCGAACCAATGCGCACCCGCGCACCGTGACGCCCCAGCAGCTCGAAACGTGGCTCCGGCACGCCGCATGGGCACTGGCCACTCACCCAACGCCCCATGTCGCCGATGTCGTAACGGGCAACGTCCTGCCCCTCCCGGGCCTTCGAGGTGAACAGCAAGCGCCCCGCCTCACCCGGGGCAACCGGCTCATCGCGGTCAGGGTCGACGATTTCCAGCCATTGGGTATCGCCCATCAGGTGGAAGACCCCATCCGGGCTGGACGCGCAGGTGTAGCCCAGGGGGCCGGCATCGACGGAGCCATAGAGCGCGGAACGGATGGTCTCGACGCCAAAGCCCTGGATGAACGAGCGCTGTACCGGGGCAAGGTGTTCACCGCCCAGCAGTACCTTGCGGATCCCGCCATAGGCTCGCAATGTTGCGGCCTCGCGGAAGAACAGTTGATGCACCGTGGTCGGCATGCCGATCACAGTGTCGATACGTTCAGAGACGATGAGCTGGGCTATCGCCTGGTAATCGTCACCTTGGGGTCCAGCCATCGGATAGTGACAGGCGCCAAGCTTGTCCAGGACCGTGAAGAAACTGAGCAGGCCGCCGTATAGATTGCCCCCGTACAGCAGGTTGATGACCCGATCCTTGCCAGGCTCCAGGCCGGCGGCAAACAGTCCGTCGGCCGCAGCCTGCATCTGCCGGTGATAATCGCGGTAGGTATATCCGGCAAGGCTTGGCGTTCCCGTGGTCCCACCCGTCCGGAAGAACAGCTGTGCCTGCGCACTCATCGAGCTGTCCAGGAATGCGCTGCGGCTCATGATCGGTTGCCCTTCCAGGCCGGCAGGCGCCTGGCCACAGGCATCCAAGGTCGCCTGCCTGGGCAGGCAGCCCTGCGCCAGGCTCACGGAAACCCGGCGAGCCAACATGCCCAGGGCATACACGCCATCGTGAGGTTCACCGCTATAGCCGTCGTGCATTGTCTGCACCGACGTGACCCGATCGACCCCGGCAGCCAGGAGCAACTGGCTGAGGTGGGCAATGTCGTGGCCCGCGCTGACCAGGCCGCAGGTCTGCAACCGGGTGCGCCAAGGGCGAAGGGCATGCATCACCGCCCGGCGCGGCAACGGTCGAAGCAGGATCGTGCGAAACAGTGGCGAGGGCTCAAGCGCCATCACGTGCTCAAGGATAATCTGCCAGCCCTGGCCCCTCCAGACCTGGCCTCGGCCATCGACGAACGCATGGTCCAACTCGGCCAATGCAAGTTTGGTGGTGACCTGCGCAGCCTCCTGCACACCGGGCGATAACGCAGGCCAGAGGGCATGGCGGCGCCGCATCGCCGCGGCCAGTTGCCCGCCCAACGCTCGCAGCGTGTCCGCATCGTCGCTGTCGACGAACACCACCTGCGGGCTGGAACATGCCTGCTGGTCCAGGCGGCAGACCTCGTCGGCCAGCGCATCGAGCGCACACTCATCAACCGCCTCCGGCACCAGCCAGGCAAAACTGACCTTGTGCCCCCAGGGAATCCATCGACAGCCGTCTGGCATCTGGTCGCGAATGGTCTTCAATGCCTCGCTTCCCCCCCAGGCCGAAACACCATCGGCATAGGGCATCAACCTCGCGAGCTCGGCCTTGGCCACCGGCAATACCGCCACATGGTTGGCCAGTTCGCCGGATCGGTCGCACTGCAGGAAGGCCTGCAGCAACCGGGTGTTCAAGCCCTGGTCGCGTGCGCTGGGGCGCAGCCAGTTGACGTTGCCCACCAGCAAGCTTTCCAGCACGGCAAAGAATGGCAGCAGCGGCGCATTGCCGGGGGTGATATGCAGGATGAGCCCCAGCGGCCGCCAGCTTTCGAAGCGGGGGACCCGATAATCGCGACGACGCAGGGAGAATGGATTGACGCCCAATTCGTTTTCCAGCTTGGCGCGCAGAACGTCAGGCTGGCAGAACGCTCGCAGCTGCTCCCGCAAAGCGGCGTCGAGCTCGGCCAGGAACTCACCGTCCAGCAGTTTCTCGGCAAACCGACCGGCGCAGGCCAGCACGGTCTCGATCCCGCAGGGATGGCTCAACGTGTGCGCCAGTTCGCCCGTCAACCGCACCAATGCCTGGTCCAGCGTCAGGTCCGCCAGGTAGTGCCCTTGAATGAGGTACATATCAGTTCTCCCTTATCAGTTCGGAGGCGGCCAACGCACAACTGCGGCTCTTGCCGGTACCCGCACGCCCAAGAATCTCGAACCAGTCGGTGGCAATGCCGCAGCCACACTCGTCACCGCGATGCAGCACCGCCAGGTCACTCATCACGATGCTGTGGGCGGGGCTGGAGGTGATGTACGGCGACACGAACTGGATGAGCCCCGGCTGCCCGTAACCCTGCAAGGCGAACGTCCCGGTGTGGCGGGTGTAGGCACGGGAGTAGGTGGGCACGTGGTGGCGGTGGTTCGCGCACTCGACATAGGGCACGCAATGCTCGACGGAGCCATAACCGTCGCGGCAGCGCGAGGTCGGTATACCCAGCTGTTCGTTCATTCGCGCATACAGCTGGGCCTTGGGGATCTGCTGGTCGGCATGGGTTTTCCAGCCACCGCCGAACATGGCCAACGATTCGGCGGCAAACTCCAGCGGCGCAATCTTCATTTCACGCATTCGTTCGAGGACGAACCACATGAATGCCGGGAATCCCAGGATGCGCAGAGGCGCATCATCCTGCGCGAACCGCCGCAATGCCTCGATGACACCGAAGGGGTCGAACTCTGTTTGCCTACCGTTATGACGCAGGGCATAGAACGCCTGTTTGACGGGCGCGTACTTGCCAAGGAAATCGTCGGTATAGGCGGTGCCAAGCGCGCTGTGCCCGACGGGCTCGTAGCCCAGCTTCAGGTAGTTGCAGGGCACTTGCGGCGTGTCCCAGCCATACCGCCGATAGATCCGGTCGACCATACCTTGCGCGGCCCCCAGGCTGCGAGCGTCATAGCGCATTCGGCTTTTCTGGCCCGTGGTGCCTGACGAGGTCAGCTCCAGGGCATCCAACCCTGTCTCGCTGAGCAGCAGGTGCTTCTTCAGGTAGTTGGCGAATATCGGTGGCAACTGCCCCCACGTCTCCAGACCCGGGGCAGAAGGATCGAATTGCTGTTGGCGCAACCACTCGGCATAGCCCGGTGAATGCTGTTGGTGGTAAGCCGTGATTTCACGCATCGCGGCATCAAACAGATGATCGGCGTGCTCACCGACCAGGTAGGGGTCATCCAGCGCACAGAGTGCTTCAACGTGTACGAGATTCATCGATCGAGCTCCGAGCCATGAACTGAGAAACAACCGTGGCCAATTCGCAAGCAGGCGTGGGAACTGCCCGCCACCTCCGAATTGCGACACGGTTGAAACATCGGGAGCGTCTAAAGCGCCGCTGACGGTCAGCGGCTCGTTCAGGCGATCCGAGCGTTGCTGCGAAAAACTCTAAGTCGAAGCGTATGGAAAGTTGGCAGGGAAAATCCGTACGTTATGTGCGTGATTTCGACAAGCGATATGGGGCAGGTGTGCGGATCTGTGTCAGCACAAACACCAAGAAACGTGGGAAATAACAGGAGGCGTTGCAGGCCCGGACACTTGCGCAGCATCGGGCCCACTGATGGCTTTTCGGATTCGCAGGGGGGGCTAGAACCGTGTCTGCATCCCCACCCGCACTGTCCGCCCCGGTGCTGGCATGAAACTCTGCGCCAGCGGGTCCAGGTAATAGCGGTCCGTCAGGTTCTGCACCGACAGGTTCAGTTCGGTGTGCTCCAGCACCTTGTACTTGAGGAACAGGTCGAACAATACCACCGAGCGATAGTCGATCTGCGGCGTGGTGGCGCCAGTCTGCCATGGCTTGTCCATCTGCGCGGTGGGGCCGGAGGTGTAGGTCATGCGCCCACCCACGGTCAGCGCCTCGTCGAAGAAGCGCAGGCCGGTGGTGAGGTTGGCCGAGAACTTCGGCGGGTTCTGGGTGTTGGTGTACGAGCCCATGTAGCTGCCCGGCGTGCAGTCCGGGGTGTTGTGGGTGGGCTGGTAACGATTGGCGCTGGCCCGCAGCTTGGCGGCGAAGGCCGCGTCGCAGGTTTCGGTCTTCAGGTAGTAGGTGGCCGACAGGTCGGCGAACACGCGCCCGGCATCGTAGTGCGACTGCAGCTCCAGGCCACGGGTGCGGAAACGGTCGGTGTTGCTGAAGGTCATCTGCCCCCACTTGCCCGGGCTCGGGTCGTAGTAGCGGGTGATGTAGTTTTTGATGTCGTTGTCGAAGAACGCCAGCTTCGCCGAGGCCTCGTCGCCCGCGGTCAGCAGGTTGCTGCGCAAGGCACTGACCCCGACTTCCCAGCTGCGCGAACGCTCGGGCTCGAGGTGCTTGCCCGGGGTGACCTGCTGGGTGCCCTGGCTGGTCTCGAACAACGAAGGCAGGCGCAGGCCCTGGGTGTACGAGGCATAGACGAAGGTGTCGGGCAGGAACTCGACGTTGATGCCGAAGGCCGGCGCGAAGCCGCCACCGCTGCTCTTGCCCTGCGGGGTGTAGTCGTAACCGGTGACGACGCTGCTGATGTCTTCCGGATACACCGTCACGTCGACCGCGCCAGACTCGTTGAACGGCACGCCATTGAACGGCTCGTTGCTGTTCTCGAAGACGATGCCGTTGTTCAGGCGTGGGTCGGTGGCATCGGTGTACTGCCCGTTCTGGTCGGGGAACCACATCATGCTGCCCCAATGCCCCGGGCTGCTCGCGGTGAGCCAGCGCATCTCGCGCTCCTCGCGGCGGGCCTCGGCCAGCACGGTGTTGTCCTTGGTACGGTAGTGGGCGTAGCGGCCGCCGCCCCACAGCGTCACCTGCTCGATGGGCTGGTACTCCAGCTTGCCGTTGAAACTGAACTCCTGGCGTGATGCATCGCGCAGCATGCGGTTGGCGTTGATGTCGTGCTGGGTGGCGACCACGTTTTTCTGCGGTTGCAAGTCCTCGACCTGGAAGGTGCCACCCAAGTCGAGCTTGAAGTCGCCGTAGCCTGTGGTGAAGCGCGACACGTTGTTCAAGTCGCCACCGATACGCCGGTCGTCCTGGCGCGACCAGCTGCGGTCGGTGCGAAACAGCTGCGACTTGGGCGCCATCCAGGCCGCGCTCAGTGTGCTGGTCTTCGAGTCGGTCATCCACAGGTTGCCGGTGAGGTCCACCCACGGGTTGCCTTCGGGCAGGTAGTGGTAGCGCGCGGTGTAGGTGTCGATGTCGATTTCGGACTGGGGGTACTGATAGATGCCGGCCGTGCCGAAGCGGAAGATGTCCGACGGCATGATCTCGCCCATGCGCCCTTCGAAACGACGGTAGCCCAGCTCCAGGGTGTGGTCGTCCGCCAGCCGCCAGGTGCTCTTGAGCAGGTAGGAGTCGGTCTGCGCCGACGAGTTGAGCACCTCCTCGCCGGCGTTGTAGGTGGTGGCCACGCTGGACTGCTCGTCACCATCGCGATCGTAGAGGCGGTAGCGGTCCTGGCCTTTCTTGCCCGAGAAGTAGTTGCCCTGGTTGCGGTGCGCATAGGCCGCCACGAGGTCTACGCGCTCGTTGCTGTAGGCGAAGGCCGCGCTGCCAGATTCGGCCTTCGAACCGAACAGGCCGTTGCGCTTGTCACGGGGTGCGGCGCTCAGGTCCTCGTCCCGGGAATGGCTGTTGCGATGGTCGGGCTCGACGCCGTTGTTCCAGAGGTTGCCGGTCAGGCGTAAGCCCACGTCCTTGCCGTCCACCAGGATGTCGTCGACGCCCAGGGTCTTCATCTCCACCGAGCCGCCGATTGCGCCCGAGCGGGTGCTCGGGCCTTTGTTGACGGTGACGCTGCTGAGCAGGTCCGGGTCGATGTAGCTGCGCTGCTGGGTGCCGCCGTAGCCGCGATAAACATCCAGCGCCTGCTCCGAACCATCGACCCGAACGGCCACCCGGCTCTGCCCCTGGATGCCCCGGATATTGACGTCGAGTGCACCGCCATTGCGGCTGTCGCCCACCTGCACGCCCGCCACGCCCTTGAGCATGTCGCCCACCGACACCGTGCCGAAGCGGTCAAGGTCTTCCCGCGACAGATGCACCGTTGAACGAGGCGCGCGGTAGGTGTCCTGCTGCGGATCGAGCAGTTCGGTGGAATCGACCACGGTCGCGCTCAACTCGGTGGCGGTGGAAGATGCCTGGGTCTGCGGCGCCAGGAGGTAGGTGCCCGACGCGCTCGCCAGCAGTTGCAGCCCGGTGTTCGCCAACAGGCGACGCGCCCCTTCCAGCACCGTGTAGCGCCCTTTGAGCGAGGGCGCCGCACGCCCCCGGGTCAGCTCGGGGTCATAGGAGAGCAGCAGGCCGGACTGGTTGGCGAACACCCCCAGCGAAGTCCCCAATGGGCCTTGGCCGATGTCGTAGTCGCGCAGTGTGGCGTCGTCCAGGCGCGTGGCCACGCTGGTTGCCGCGCCAGCGGCCTGGGCCAGGGAAGCGCCGCCTGCCATCAGGCAGCCGAGCATCGCGCAGCGTACGGCGAAACTGATCGGGGACGGGCGCGGCAAAGGGCGCGAAACAGGGGGAAACCGACGTGCTGCGGGCATGCTTTTCTCGCTCGTAGGGTTTGCGCCCGGCACTCGATGCGGGCTTCTACCCTTTCTGTCGCACGAGATCGAAAAAGGTATATGCACTCGATTCGTATTTTCATCGGAGGCTTGTGAATCAAAGGAAACCAGTGATAATGGTTTTCATTTGCGCAATCACAACTCCGATTCAGCCCACCATGACCGCCTTCGAAAACCCTCCCCTGCGCACCGATCCCTGCGCCGTCACGACGCTGTACCTCGAGAACCACGCCTGGTTGCGCGGCTGGCTGGCGTATCGGCTGCGCTCGTGGGGGCATGGCGTGGCCGACGACCTGGCCCAGGACATCTTCCTGCGCGTGCTCACCAGCCGCGACGCCACGCAGCCGGACACCCTGCGCCAACCCCGCGCCTACCTGGCCCGCATCGCCAACTGCGTGCTGGTCAGCTGGCGCCGTCGTCACTCCCTCGAACAGGCCTGGCTCGAAGCGCTGGCGCAGGTCCCGGCGCCAGAGCATCCCTCCCCGGAGCAGCAAAGCGTGATCCTCGAGACCCTGCACGAGATCGACGCCGTGCTCGACACCCTGCGCCCGCGCGTGCGCCAGGCGTTCCTGATGGCGACCCTCGATGGCATGAAACAGAAGGACATCGCCCAGGCCCTGAACATCGCCCTGCCGACGGTGAAGAAGTACATCCACGAAGGCTACCTGACCTGCTTGAGCCAGATGCCTGATGACTGATACATCGATCGCTCGCCCAGTGCTCGCCCAGGCCGCCTCGTGGTTGCTGCTGATGCAGGAAGGGCCGCTGACCGCGGAACAGAAGGCTCGTCTGGCGCAGTGGCGGCAAGCCGATCCGGAACACGAACGGGCGTGGAACCGCGCCCAGCGCCTGCTCGATCGCCTCGGCACCCTGCCCCCGACCCTGGCCAGGCATAGTCTGGCGCGGCCAACGAGCCACGACCGGCGCACCGTGCTGCGCGGGTTGCTGCTGTTGATCGGCGCCGCGCCGCTGGGCTGGTGGGCCTGGCGGCGCGGCGCGCCCGACAGCCACTACCAGACCGTCGTGGGCGAGCGCCGAGACGTGCGCCTGGCAGACGGCGGCAGTGTCTCGCTCAACAGCGACACGGCCATGGATGTGCGTTTCACGAGGGACCTGCGCCTGCTGCAGTTGCAACGCGGCGAGCTGTACATCGTCACCGCCAGCGACCCGCAGGTACCCGCGAGACCCTTCAAGGTGCAGGCCGAACAAGGCATCCTGCACGCACTGGGCACCCGCTTCAGCGTACGCCAGCTGCCCGGGGAAACCCTGCTCGCGGTCTACGAAGGCGCCGTTCACGTCGCGCCCCATGAGGCCATCGTCCGCGCCGGGCAGCAGGTGCGCTTCAGCCACGAGCGCCTGGGGCCCATCGAGGCGACCAGCGAAGCCTTGATCGCGTGGCGCAACGGGCTGTTGCTGGTGGACGACATGCCGCTGGCGCAGTGGGCACAGGAGATGATGCGTTACACCACACGGCCATTGGCTTGTGATCCGGGTGTGGGAACATTGCGCGTCTCTGGCACCTTCCCCGTCGATGACTTGCCCCTGGCCCTGGCCATGCTCACCCAGACCTACGGGCTACAGGTGAACGACGACAAGACGCAGGTGGTCATCAGCCGCTGAACCGGTCAGCCTGCATGGGTTTCGCAAAGATCAGGAACACCGACATGAAGCTTCTTCCCCTTTTCCTGGCCCTGGCGATGAGCACCCCGGCCTTCGCCCAGGCGCAGCCCGAGCAACTGATGGACAGCACCCTGCTGCAACGCCAGGACCTCGCCTACCGCTTCAGCCACCTCGACCTGGACTCGCAGGACGGCCAGCGCCACTACCGCCTGTGGATCGGCGAACCCAAGCGCCCGGCCCCCGCGACCGGCCATCCGGTCCTGTGGATGCTCGACGGCAACGCCGCCCTCGGCGCCCTGCAGGCGCGGCAGCTGGAGCAGCTCGCCGCCGGGCAAGCCCCGGTGCTGGTCGCCGTCGGCTACCAGACCGACCAGCGCATCGAGCGCAACGCCCGCACCTTTGACTACACACCCAACGTGCCTGGGCTGGCCGAACAGCGCGATCCCCTGACCGGCCAGCCCAGTGGTGGCGTCGATGCGTTCCTCGACCTGCTGGAACAACGCATGCGCCCAATGGTCGCCGGCGTCGCCGCCATCGACCCGCACCGGCAGACACTGTGGGGGCACTCCTACGGAGGCCTTGCGGTGCTGCATGCGCTGTTCACCCGCCCCGGCATGTTCAGCGACTACGCGGCGGCCAGCCCTTCGCTGTGGTGGAACGACGGCGCCATCCTGCGCGAAGCAACGGGGTTGCAGCAGCGGTTAGCCGAAAGCCGCCCGCGGCTGTTGCTGATGCGTGGTTCGCAAGAGCCTGCGAATCCACGGGGGCCTGTGGAGGGTGACGCCGAACGGCCGATGCGTGGTTTGGTCGGCGATCTGGAACAGGTGGAAGGCTTGCAGTTGACCTTCCAGCGCTTTGAGGGCCTGGGGCACGGCCCGATGCTGCCGGCGTCGTTGCACTACGTGCTGAGCCAGAGCTCTGCGCGATCCCTGTAGGAGCGGCTTCAGCCGCGATCCAGGCAACGCGGTGCCTGGCACCCGCATTGCGGGTGATCGCGGCTGAAGCCGCTCCTACAGGGCTCGCGCCAAATCAAAGAGGTACGGGTTGCGTAAACCGCCAAACGGTCTCGCGCAGGAACACATCCAACCTGCCAGTATCCCCGCGCGCCACTGGAACCTCCTGCGCCCCGTCGGCCCGTTCGAGCTCTGCCTCGATGAACGCATGCAGCACTTCATCACGCGGCCCCTGCTCAGCCTCGCCCGAGCGCCGCTTCACCTCAAGCAACGCATCGATCGCCACCTGCAACCCCGGCTCGTCGACGGTACGCGCCATCAATGCCGGAAATGCCGTCGGCGGCATGCCCAGCCCGCGGTCGATCCAGCGCACCGCCAGCAACGGTCGGATCACGTAGAGGTACTTCTTGTAGCGCACCGTCTCGCCCAGCAGATAGCCGCGCAGGTTCTTGCGCGCCATCGACAGGTAATGATGACGCACCGCCCGCGGCGAATAGCATTCATCACCCAACGCCCGCAAGCCTCGCGCAGCCTCGGCGTCGGCGCGGTACACCAGCGGTGAGCCCAGCCACTCGAGCAGGCTGGGGTTGGCGCCGCGCATCAGGCGCAAGGCCTTGCGCAGCTCCCAGCCGCTGACGTCCAGCTCATCGCTCAAGGGCCGCTCGATCACATCACGCGGCTCATCCACGCGCAGGTACCAATCGGCACGCGGTACGTAAATGAAACGCACATCGTAGTCACTGTCCGGCGAGGCGAAGCCCCAGGCCCGGCTGCCGGACTCGCAGGCGTAGAGCACCGTCACCTGGTGCTCGCGCTCGATACGTTGCAATTCATCCAGCACCCGCTCACGCATGGCAGTAGACAGTGGATGCAATGCTTCCTGATTCATGGCCCCGATCCTTGTGCAGGGGTTCAACCTTTCACGCACACCACCTGACGCAGGGTGTGCACAACTTCGACCAGCTCGCGCTGGGCGTGCATGACCGCATCGATATCCTTGTAGGCCATTGGAATCTCATCGATCACGTCCTTGTCCTTGCGGCACTCCACATGGGCGGTGGCGCGCTGCTGGTCCTCGACGGTGAAGCGGCTCTTGGCCTTGGTGCGGCTCATCACCCGGCCCGCACCGTGGCTGCACGAGCAGAACGATTCCTCGTTGCCCAGGCCGCGGACGATGAAGCTCTTGGCGCCCATCGAGCCTGGGATGATGCCCAGCTGGCCCTTCTGCGCCGACACCGCGCCCTTGCGGGTCACCAATACCTCGCGGCCGAAGTGCTGCTCCTTCTGCACGTAGTTGTGGTGACAGTTGACCGCTTCGAGGCTGGCCTCGAACGGCCTTCCCAACACCTTGCGGGTGGCGGCGACCACCGCCAGCATCATCAGCTCGCGGTTGTGCCGGGCGAAGTCCTGCGCCCATTCCACCGCCTCGACGTAGTCGGCGAAGTGGCGGCTGCCTTCCTCGAAGTACGCCAGGTCACGGTCCGGCAGGTTGACCATGTGCTGGCGCATGTCGGCCTGGGCCAGTTCGATGAACAGGTTGCCAATGGCATTACCCACACCGCGCGACCCGCTGTGCAGCATGAACCAGACGCGGTCGGCCTCGTCCAGGCAGACTTCGATGAAGTGGTTGCCGCCCCCCAGCGTTCCCAGGTGCTGGCGGTTGTTGGTCTTCTCCAGCCGCGGGTGCTTGTCGGTGATCGCCTTGAAGCGCCCGGCAAGTCCGCTCCACACCTGGTCGGCCTGGCTCGGTACGTTGTCCCAGGCGCCCTGGTCACGCTGGCCGAAGGTCTTGCCGTGGGGTACGGCCTTCTCGATGGCCGTGCGCAGGCCGTGCAGGTTGTCCGGCAGGTCGCGGGCGTGCAGCGAGGTGCGCGCGGCGATCATGCCGCAACCGATGTCCACGCCCACCGCTGCCGGGATGATCGCGCCCACG
Organism: Pseudomonas entomophila; assembly: GCF_018417595.1. NCBI lineage: Bacteria > Pseudomonadati > Pseudomonadota > Gammaproteobacteria > Pseudomonadales > Pseudomonadaceae > Pseudomonas > Pseudomonas entomophila. The sequence continues at coordinate 623,567 of NZ_CP070982.1, read as the reverse complement.
GTGGGGATCACACTGCCGATGGTCGAGCCCTTGCCCAGGTGCACGTCCGGCATCACCGCCAGGTGCTTGAAGATGAACGGCATCTTCGCCGTGTTCATCAGTTGCTTGCGGGCGTCGTCCTCGACCGGCACGCCGTCGGTCCACAGTTTGATCGGCTTGCCGCCCGCCACTTCGAGTATGTTCATTGCCTTGTTCCTTGTTGCGCTACGTCATGTCGCAAAGGGTCAACCCGCCTTGAGGCTGACCATTCCATTCAATACCTGATCCAGGCCACCGAACACCGAAATCCGGTCGATGCGCTCGGCCACCCGCTCCAGGGTTTCCAGCTCCTTCAGGCGCAGGGCCGTCGGGTTGCCTTCCATCACCTTGGCGGTGTTGAGCAGCGAGCGAGTCGCCTGAGTTTCCTCGCGGCGCCGGATCACGTTGGCCTGGGCGGCCTTCTCCGCCTCCACCACCTGCGCCAGCAGGGTCTTCATCTCGCCCGGCAGGATGATGTCGCGCACCCCCAGGCTGCTGACTTCCAGGCCACTGCCTTGCAGCTGTGCCAGCAGGTGCTCGGCGACGCTACCGTCGATGGACTGCTTGTCCTCCAGCAGCTCGTCGAGGGTGCGGGTACCCACCGCCGCACGCAAGCCGAACTGCAGCTCGCGGTACAGATGCTCCACCGGTTTGCTCATCTGCCCGTGGGCACCGAGCACATCGGTGTAGCGCCAGTTGGCCACCAGGCTCAGGCGCAGGCTGACCTTGTCGCGGGTGAGGATCTCCTGGCCGTTCACCTCCAGCGCCTGCAGGCGGGTGTCGACCATCTCCACCGCTACCTGGCTGCCGCAGCGCCAGTAACCATGCCGGCCCGGCTCGAGCAACCCGGCCACCACGCCGTCGATCTTCAGTACGCCGACATGGAAGGCCGGCACCAGCGCCAGCAGGACCAGGTCCGTGCCGACCACACCGGGGCGGTTCAGGCGAACCACCAGTTCATCGTCCAGGCGCCGGCCCTGATTCAAGTCGATGCGCTGCAAACCATGCTCGACCTGGCCTTTCCAGTACAGGCGGCGGCTATCAGGGGCCAGCAGCTCGACCAGGCGGCCGTTCTCGAAACGCAGGCCAACCTCGTGCTGCGCCAGGTCCATGGCTTCGAAATGCTGTTCGACCAGTGCCGGCTCATGCCCACGCAGGTACTGCGCCAGCGGGTGGTCGAACAGCGGGGATTGGAGGCTGAAGGTGGTCACCGTCAGCCGGTCTTGCCAGTCGAAACGCTGGTACTGGCCAGGCTCGAGGATCGACACGAAGTCGCCTTCGCTCATCAACAGGCCGCGTTCGTTTTTCTTCACCACAAAGCGTTTCAACAGTTTCATCTTGCTCATCCTTTTATCAATATCCTTGGTTGCGGGTGGTCGCCGACTCACCGAGCGCCGTGGGCGAAGCCTGGCGGAGTCCGGGGCCGGGAGCGTTTGCTCCGGTGGCCGCCATCGTTGCGCCAGGCCCGGCCGGCGGGCCGGGTGGGCCAGCGGTGGCCCAGGCGTCCTTCGCAAAAGCGGACCATCCTGGCCCTGGTTGCGTTGCCTGTGCCCCACCTGCGGGTGTTGCGTTTGTAGCTACCGTGGAAGGGTAGTGTCGGGACAGGGCCCGACGAGCGCCTCGCAAGCCTGTTCAAGGCTTGCGCCGCAAAGACCGGTCGTTGCGGCGGCGGCATGCACGACACCGACACCTGAAGGTGGGTACGTGCACCGGCGGGGGTTGATCCCCTGACCCGAGGGCCTGCCTGGCGATGCGGTCGGGAGGGATATAGCGAGCGGCGTGCCAGGTTTTCACTCAAGTCTTAAAATATTTTTTAACTATCTGATTTATAACGATTTATTTTTATCTGGCGAATTCACTAGCGCACTGCAACGGACATATCGATTACATTTTTCGTATATCCTGCGATACACATTTATCTTTTTGGATAATCACGGATGACCAAGCCCCTCGTCGCCATCGGCTTTCTCGGCACCACCCTCGACCGCAACGGCAAGGGTGCGGCGCGCTGGAACAAGTGGCGGCCGACCATCGGCCTGTGCCAGCAACCCGACCTGCCCATCGACCGCCTGGAGCTGATCCACGGCCCGAGCGCCCGCGACCAGAGCCTGGCCGACCGCATCCGCGGCGACATCCAGCAGGTCTCGCCCGGCACCGAGGTGCGCCTGCACCCGCTGGCGCTGCGCAACCCGTGGGACTTCGAGGAGGTCTACGGCGCCCTGCACGACTTCGCCAGCGACTACAGCTTCGACACTGAGCACGAGGACTACCTCGTGCACATCACCACCGGCACCCACGTCGCGCAGATCTGCTGGTTCCTGCTCACCGAGGCGCGCTACTTGCCGGCGCGCCTGGTACAGACCTCGCCCTCGCGCAAGCAGGACGAAAACAGCGACCCGGCCGGCATCGCCACCCTGATCGACCTCGACCTGTCGCGCTACGACCCGATCGCCTCGCGCTTTCGCCGCGAGCAGGTCGAGGGGCAGTCGCTGCTCAAGTCCGGCATCGCCACACGCAACCCGGGCTTCAACCGCACCATCGAGCAGATCGAGCGGGTCGCCCTGCGCTCGAAGGCGCCGATGCTGCTGGTCGGCCCGACCGGCGCCGGCAAATCGTTCCTGGCCCGCCGCGTCCATGAACTCAAGCGCGGCCGCCACCAACTCGGCGGGCGCTTCATCGAAGTGAACTGCGCCACCCTGCGTGGCGACGGTGCCATGTCGACCCTGTTCGGCCACGCCAAGGGCGCCTTCACCGGCGCGCAGAACGCCCGCGACGGCCTGCTGCGCGCCGCCGACGGCGGCATGTTGTTCCTCGACGAGATCGGCGAACTGGGTGCCGACGAACAGGCCATGCTGCTCAAGGCCATCGAAGAAAAGCGCTTCTTCCCGCTGGGCGCCGATCGCGAGGTGGAGAGCGACTTCCAGCTGATCGCCGGCACCCACCGCGACCTGCGCGCCAAGGTCGCCGACGGCTCGTTCCGCGAGGACCTGTTCGCCCGCATCAACCTGTGGACCTTCGCCCTGCCGGGCCTGGCCGAACGCCGCGAGGACATCGAACCCAACCTCGATTTCGAGTTGCAGCGCCATGCCCGCGAACAAGGGCGCCAGGTGCGTTTCAACCTTGAGGCCAAGCGCCGCTACCTGGCCTTCGCCCACGCCAGTGAAGCGCGCTGGGCCGGCAACTTCCGCGAGCTGTCGGCATCGATCACGCGCATGGCGACCCTGGCCGACAGCGGACGCATCGACGAAGCACTGGTCGAGGAAGAGATTGGTCGGTTGAGTTATGCCTGGGGCCTGGAACCGGCGGCGGAGCCACTGCTGGCCGGCCGCGAACTGGACCTGTTCGACCAGGTGCAGCTACAGGCGGTGCTGGACGTGTGCCGCCGCGCCCCGAGCCTGTCCGAGGCCGGGCGCCAGCTGTTCGCGGTGTCGCGCCAGGAAAAGGCCAACCCCAACGACGCCGACCGCCTGCGCAAGTACCTGGCGCGCTTCGGGCTGGACTGGCAGCAACTAAAGTCGTAGGGCTTGCCAGCATGCTGGCAGCGTGCTGTATGCTTGGCCGGTCTTCAGGGCGGGGTGAAAGTCCCCACCGGCGGTAAATCGAAAGATGAGCCCGCGAGCGCCCCGGCCATGCCGGGGGTCAGCAGATCTGGTGAGATTCCAGGGCCGACGGTCATAGTCCGGATGAAAGAAGGCGTTTGGCAGGGGCCATCCAGGCGCCCTTGCGCGCGCATTTTGTTCGCCCCGAGACGTTCATCGATCATTCACGAGGAGCGTTTCATGTCCACCTTGCTCAACCAGCAATTCCCCAACGTCAGCGCCGCCATCGCCGCCTTCCAGGCCGGGCGCCCCGTGCTGCTGCTCGACGACGACGACCGCGAGGACGAAGCCGACATCGTCGCCGCCGCCGAGAACCTGTCGTTGCAGACCATGGCCATGATGATCCGCGACTGCAGCGGTATCGTTTGCCTGTGCCTGGACGAAGCCACCGTCGACGCCCTGCAACTTGCGCCGATGGTGCAGAACAACCAGGCCCGCCATGGCACCGGTTTCACCGTCACCATCGAGGCGGCCGAAGGGGTCAGCACCGGCGTGTCGGCCCAGGACCGCATCACCACCATCGAAGCCGCGCTGCGCTCCACCGCGCAGGAGCGCCATATCGTCAGCCCGGGCCATGTGTTCCCGCTGCGCGCCCGTGATGGCGGCGTGCTGACCCGTCGTGGCCACACCGAAGGCTCGGTGGACCTGGCTCGGCTGGCCGGCCTGCGCCCGGCGGCGGTGCTGTGCGAGCTGATGAACCCCGATGGCAGCATGGCCCGGGGCGAGGAGGTGGCGGTGTATGCGCGCCAGTACAACCTGCCGGTGCTGACCATCGAAGAGCTGGCGCGGTATCGCGAGGCGATGGTTGAGCTGGATGTAGAACCGGCTTGATCCCTGTTGGTTTTTTTGATCGCGTAACGACGGCCAGGCGCTAGGCGGCAGCCTTGTGGCGGCCTCGAAATCGAGCGCCGCCCGCGCGGCGCGCGATCTAAAGAGCGCTACAACTTTTCCGCCGAACACCCTGAACACACAGGGCTATTCCCGCGATGAACTACCGATTCAACCCCAACTCCATGTCATCGATCAGCCCCTTGGCCAGCCCGCTGAGAATCCGCGCGGCGCTGGCGGCCATGAGATCCCCCTCCATCTCCGCTTCGGTGGTGAAATGCGCCACGCAGCCAAGCAGCACCGACAGGTCGCTGAAAGCGTGATCGAAAGGAATGCCCGGCTGGATACGGAAGATCTCGAGGCAGGTGGTCGTGCCCTGGGTTGGGCCGGGCTTATGGTCGTCGCTCATACCGGCGCCCCCTTGGCCCGGGCGTGGCGGACCAACGCGATGACCAGTTGAGCGAGGATTTCGGCGCTGTCCATCATCACGTCCAGGCGTTCGTCACGTGGGCAGTGGGTGTAGGCGCTAATGGTGTCGCTGAGGGTGTGCATCAGCTTGTTGGCGTGGGCCATGGCTTCCTCAGGGTCGAGGTCGCTGATGATGGTGACGAAAGGAATTGGGTAAGGTGGATCTGGAATGATCTTTTTCATTGTTGTCACTCTGGAAATGGATTCTAGAGCAACCACCGGCATCCTTCTCACAGACAAGGGTGGCAGCCGTACGCGAGGTGAGAAGACCGTGTTCCAGACACCACGGCCAGACCGAAGCCTGCACGCGCACGGCTACCATTACAGGCAACCTGAATCTAGAAACACAACAGGCTTCTCACACCCGGTCGCCAAATATGACGACCCAGCGACGTTACCCCCGGGGCATTTCCCAGCCAATTCAGAGCCTTCCGGCAAGCGCGTAGGATAGGTCCCAAGCGCTAACCGGCTGAAGGATTTTGTTTCAGATTCGGAAATGTCTGACAGAGGTTAGGCGTCGGCCTTTCGAGGTGCTCGCCGGGAGAGTTGCAGCGACCATGAGATCGAGCGCCGCGCGGGCGGCGCTCGATCCAGAGAACACTGCAAGGCTATCGCCCTGCGCCCGAACCTCAACGCAACCCCAACGGCCCTTTCAAAAACTCATACAACCCCGCCGCACTCTTGCGATAGCCATCCGCCGTCAGGTGCACCAGATCCGGCCGCGCCAACCCACTCGCCTGCCACCCGGCAATCGCGCACGGCCCGCCCATGAACCCCTGCCAGTCCCAGAACAGCGCCTTGTGCCGCTGCGCCATCTGCTTCTGGATACGAATCACCGACGCCAGCGGCCGTGGCTGGCGCGCCGTGCAACTGCCCGCCTTGCGCTGCTTGATCGAATCCGGCGGCCCAACCAGCAGGATCGCCGCCCGTGGCAGGTCCTTGCGCAGGTTGCTGAGCGTTGCATCCAGCTGTGCCTGGTAAAGCCCCAGGTCAAGCGTGTCGTCGAACGCCTCGTTGGTGCCATAGGCGAGGATCACCAGGTCCGGCGCCACCGCCTTGAGGCTGTCGCGCCAACCGGGCTGCCACTTGTCCACCACCTCAAGGCGCGCACCATTGATACCCAGGCTCGAATAGGTCACGCCGGCATTCTTCTGCCCCTGGATATACCAGCCCCCCAGCGCGACGTTGCCGCCCTCCACCGCCAACTGCACTGGCAAGCCGACATTGGTGAACGCCGGGCTGAACCGCCACTGCCCATTGCTCGCCGGCAGCACCCGGCGCTGGCCGCCGTTGGCCAGCAGCGAGGCCGTGCCACTGGCCTGGTACAGCGCCGATATCTTGTAGCGGTGGCTGTCCTGGTCACGCGCCTGGATCACCACGCTGGAGCGCTTGGCCTGGGGCAGCGACAGGTACCCTCCGAGCGGGAACTGGCTGCTCTGCTGGTTGCGCGCCGACACCAACTCCCACTGGCGCTTCTCGCTCTTGATGATCACCCGGTCGTTGCGAATCCCCGGCACCGGCGAAGCCGGCACCAAACCGATGCCGCCGTCGCCGTAGCGCGCCTGCAGCAGGCGACGCAGTTCACCGCTGAACAGGTCGGCGGCGGTGTGCGAGTCGCCCAGCTGGACGATGGAAACCGGCGCCCGGCCGGCGTTGCGCAGCTTGCCGGCGAGCAAGGCAACGTTGCCCTCCTGGCGTGCGACCGGCGCGGCAGCGGGCCGTGCCACGGGCTGGGCGGCCACACTGTTGGCGCCGGTGCTGCAACCCGGCACGGCGCTGATCAGCAGGGCCAGGCCCAGCAGGTGATGCCATTGGCGCATCTCAATGTCCTGTAACGGTCAGGCCCGGGAAGCTGATCAGCGACAACACCTGTTCGGCGATCATCTTCTGGCCTGTGATGGTGAAATGAATGCCGTCGTCGACCCGCACCTTGACCCGCTTGCCCTCCGACGTCCGCACCGTGTACGAGAAACTATCGTCGGTATAGCCAAGGATCGGGTTGGCCGATACATAGTGCTGGCCGAACAGCGCGGTCTGCTCCTGATACAGCCCGCTGAGGTAATTCATGGCCGTGGACAGCCGCGCCTTCTCCATATTAGGCGGGCCGACCCACAGCACCTGCACATTGTGCGCGCGGGCCTGTTCGAGGATCGCGTCGATACGGGCACGGTAGGCGACCTCCCACTCCGGCGACTTGAAGCGCAGGAACGGCTTGCCCTTGCCCTGGGGCATGTCCCAGGGGTCGTTGGGGCCAAGGAACACCACCATCAGGCGGATGTTCGGCTCATGGTCGAGGGTCTCGGCCACGGTCCTGGGCCAATTGAAGAAGCCGGGATAGGCCAGCCCAGTGCTCTGCTTGCTGAGGTTGACAGTGCGGATCTGGTAGCGCTTGCGCAGGGTGTTGGCCAGGTGCGGCGCCACGCCCTGCATCAGCGAATCACCCACGAGGAACACATCGTCGCCTGCGGCCAGGGCCGCGACCTTGCCAGGCTGCAACACGGTCGGCACAGGTGCCGGCGCGGCAACCACCGGCTGCGCGACCGGGACAGGTGCCGGGGTATGCACTGGCGCTGGAGTGTTGTGCGCGGGCAGGTGGGCGACCGCAGGCGGCAACGGCTTGGCCAAGGCCGCCGGGGTCTCCAGATTGACCGTCACTACCGGCACCGATTCAGGCAATACCTCGGCAGCGGGGGCCTCGGCCACCTGCTCGGCCGGCTGCCATTGTTCGATCAGGCGGTCACGTTGCTCTTCCAGCGCCAGGGTCAACTGGGCCCCGAAACGCCAGGCCGGCATCTGCCCCAGCAGCGGGATCTCGCAACTCTCGTGGTACTTCTGCTGGCAATAGAGCTTGATCGAGTCCTGGTTCAGCCAGAACAACAGCACGGTGGTGACCACGATCGCATACAGCGCGCGAGCGGCGCCCATCTGTACCTGGAACAACTGACGGCTATCAGAAGCTTGCATAGATGAACCCCGGCACGCCCGACTGCGAAGCAAAAATCACCAGCGACACACCAACCCCGAGCGGGATCGGGTACAGCTGCCACGGCAAGCGCTGGAATACAGCGCCGCTCTGACGCAACAGCACCAGCAACAACGGATAGCAAGCCACGAACAGCACGCAGGCCAACAGCATCACGCCGGTGGCACTGTTCAGGCCAGCCAGGCTCAGCTGTGTGATGTCACCGAGCATCTCGACCGCGCCGTCCAACGTAGGGCTGCGGAAGAAGATCCAGGCGAACGCCACGTAGTGGAAAGTCATCAAGCGCGCCAGCAGATCGGCGCCGGGCAAACGCTCGAAGCCCGGCAGCAATTGATTGAACAGCTTGGAGATGGCCAGGCCCACGCCATGCAGCGCGCCCCAGATGATGAAATTCACGCTCGCCCCATGCCACAGACCGGACACCAGCATCGCCAGCAGCATGTTCAGGTTGCCGCGCCACACGCCCTTGCGGTTGCCGCCCAGCGGGATGTAGACGTAGTCACGGATGAAGCGCGACAGACTGATGTGCCAGCGCCCCCAGAACTCCTTGAGGTTGCGCGCGGCATAGGGTGCGTCGAAGTTGTCCGGCAGGCGGAAGCCCAGCAACAGGGCGATACCGGTCACCAGGTTGGTATAGCCGCTGAAGTTGAAGTAGATCAGGAAGCTGTAGCCATAGACGCTCAGCAGCACCTGCTCGGGCGTGGCGCTGCCGGGCGTGTCGAACACCGGGTCGACCCATTCGCTGCCCAGCCAGGCACTGAGGAAGAACAACTTGACCACCGCCATGGCGATCAGCCCCAGGGCGCGCTGCGGCTCCAGCACCTGGCGCATGACCTGCGGGCGGATCTGCGGCAGCATGTGCAGGGCGCGGTTGACCGGGCCGGCCACCAGGCTTGGGAAGAACGCCAGGTACAGGGCCAGGTCCAGCGGCGCGGCGGGCGCCAGCTCGCGACGGCTGATCGACACCAGGTAGCTGACTGAATGGAAGGCATAGAACGACAGACCAATCGGCACCAGCACTTCCAGCAGCGGCAGCGACACCTCGAACCCAGCACTGGCCAGCGCGCCCTGGATCCCGCCGACGAAGAACTCCTGGTACTTGAACAGGTAGAAGCAGCCCAGCACCAGGGTCAGCAGCAAGACGCCATTGAACCCGCGCCCGGGGTGGCGCCCCGCCAACAACCCGAGCAGGTACACCAGCGTGCTGTAGCCCAGCAGGATGTACAGCGATTGCAGGCTGAAACTCGCCACCAGGCCATAACTCGCCGCCAGCAGCAGCAGGTTCTGCAACCGCACGCTCCAGCACAGGCACCAATAAAGCATGAAGAACAGCGTGAAACAGAGGCCGAATTCGATCGAAAGGAAGCTCACAACGTAGTCCGTTACGTGACATCAAGAAGGGAGGGCCGCTGACCCGCAGGCCAGAGCGCGCGGATTATGGCAGAGGGCCTGCCCCCTCACAATGCGGCTATCGCACAGAATGCAAGAGGGTTCGCTACAGGCAAGTGCAACAAAATGCGACGAACGATAGGCCCGGGCAATTTGCTCCCCCTGCCCCGCTCTGCTAGTGTCGCGCCGTTCTGAACACCACCGAGACCGTCGCCATGGCCCGCAAAAAAGCCTCCATCGATTTCGAACAGTCCCTCGCCGACCTGCAAGCCCTGGTCGAGCGCCTGGAGAACGGCGAGTTGTCGCTGGAAGAGTCGCTGGCCGCCTTCGAGCAAGGCATCGCCCTGACCCGCGATTGCCAGGGCGCCCTGGCCCAGGCCGAGCAGAAGGTGCAGATCCTGCTGGAACGCGACGGCGAACTGGCCGCCCAGCCGTTCGACGCGGAGCCCGAGGCATGATCGCCCAGTACCAGCAAAGCGCCCAGGCGCGGGTCGACGCTGCCCTCGAACCGCTGTTCCAGGCCCCGTCGAAAGAACTCGAACGCCTTTACGCCGCCATGCGCTACAGCGTGATGAACGGCGGCAAGCGTGTGCGCCCGCTGCTGGCCTACGCTGCCTGCGAAGCGCTGGGCGCCCCGGCCGAACAGGCCAACGGCGCCGCCTGCGCGGTGGAACTGATCCACGCCTACTCGCTGGTCCACGACGACCTGCCGGCCATGGACGACGATGACCTGCGCCGTGGCCAGCCGACCACCCACAAAGCCTTCGACGAAGCTTGCGCCATCCTTGCCGGCGACGGCTTGCAGAGCCTGGCCTTCAGTGCCCTGCTCGACCCGCGCCTGAGTTCGCAAGCCGACGGTATCCGCCTGCAGATGGTCCAGGCCCTGGCCAAGGCCGCCGGCCCCGCCGGCATGGTCGGCGGCCAGGCCATCGACCTGGGTTCGGTGGGCGTCAAGCTCGACCAACAAGCCCTGGAATACATGCACCGGCACAAGACCGGCGCGCTGATCGAAGCCAGCGTGCGCCTTGGCGCCCTGGCCAGCGCCCGCGCCGAGCCGGCCCAGCTCGATGCCCTGCAGGTCTATGCACAGGCCATCGGCCTGGCGTTCCAGGTGCAGGACGATATCCTCGACGTGGAGAGCGACACCGCCACCCTGGGCAAACGCCAGGGCGCCGACATCGCCCGCGACAAACCAACCTACCCGGCGTTGCTTGGGCTGGAAACGGCCAAGGGCTATGCCCTGGAACTGCGCGACCAGGCACTGGCGGCGCTGCAAGGCTTTGGCGAGAATGCCGAGCCGCTGCGGGCCCTGGCCCGCTATATCGTCGAACGCCGCCATTAAGACCCGACAACACCTGACCTGTGGGAGCGGGCTTGCCCGCGAAGCAAGCGACTCGGTGCATGGCACCGGCTCTGCCGGTGTTCGCGGGCAAGCCTGCTCCCACAGGTAAGCCAGTACCTTCGCCACACCCGTCCGAATGGGCAGCTTTTCCCACAATGGGGTAAACTGCCGCGTCTTCACACCTATAACGACACGCCTGATGCCCACGACGTTTCAAGAGATCCCCCGCGAACGCCCGGTCACGCCGTTGCTGGACCGCGCCGACACGCCCGCCGGCCTGCGCCGCCTGGCCGAAGCCGACCTGGAGACCCTGGCCGACGAACTGCGCCAGGACCTGCTCTATACCGTGGGGCAGACCGGTGGGCATTTCGGCGCGGGCCTGGGCGTCATCGAGCTGACGATCGCCCTGCACTACGTCTTCGACACCCCGGATGACCGGCTGGTGTGGGACGTCGGCCACCAGGCCTACCCGCACAAAATCCTGACGGGCCGCCGCGACCGCATGCTCAGCCTGCGCCAGAAGGACGGCATCGCCGCCTTCCCGCGGCGCAGCGAGAGCGAGTACGACACCTTCGGTGTCGGCCACTCCAGCACCTCGATCAGCGCCGCCCTGGGGATGGCCATCGCCGCCCGCCTGCAGAACGACCCGCGCAAGTCGATCGCCGTGATCGGCGATGGCGCGCTGACCGCCGGCATGGCCTTCGAGGCGCTGAACCATGCGCAGGAAGTGGATGCCAACATGCTGGTCATCCTCAACGACAACGACATGTCGATCTCGCGCAACGTCGGCGGCCTGTCGAACTACCTGGCCAAGATCCTCTCCAGCCGCACCTACGCGAGCATGCGCGAAGGCAGCAAGAAAGTGCTGTCGCGCCTGCCCGGTGCCTGGGAGATCGCCCGCCGCACCGAAGAATACGCCAAGGGCATGCTGGTACCCGGCACCCTGTTCGAAGAGCTGGGCTGGAACTACATCGGCCCGATCGACGGCCACGACCTGCCCACGTTGATCGCCACGCTGCGCAACATGCGCGACCTCAAGGGCCCGCAGTTCCTGCATGTGGTCACCAAGAAAGGCAAGGGCTTCGCCCCAGCCGAGGTCGACCCGATCGGCTACCACGCCATCACCAAGCTGGAGCCGGCCGACAAACCGGTCACACCGAAAAAACCGAGCGGCCCGAAATACTCCGCCGTGTTCGGCCAGTGGCTGTGCGACATGGCCGCCGCCGACAACCGCCTGGTGGGCATCACCCCGGCGATGAAGGAAGGCTCGGACCTGGTCGACTTCAGCGAACGCTACCCCGAGCGCTACTTCGACGTCGCCATCGCCGAACAGCACGCAGTCACCTTCGCCGCGGGCATGGCCTGCGAGGGCGCAAAGCCGGTGGTGGCGATCTACTCCACCTTCCTGCAGCGCGCCTACGACCAGCTGATCCACGACGTGGCGGTGCAGGACCTCGACGTGCTGTTCGCCATCGACCGCGCCGGCCTGGTCGGCGAGGACGGCCCGACCCATGCCGGCGCCTACGACCTGTCGTACCTGCGTTGCATCCCCGGCATGCTGGTGATGACCCCGAGTGACGAAAACGAGCTGCGCAAGATGCTCAGCACCGGCCACCACTACAAAGGCCCGGCCGCCGTGCGCTACCCACGCGGCACCGGCCCGAATGCGCCGATCAGTGGCGACCTGGAGCCGTTGGAAATCGGCAAGGGCGTGGTCCGTCGCCAGGGTGGCAAGGTCGCCCTGCTGGTGTTCGGCGTGCAATTGACTGAAGCCCTGCAAGTGGCCGAGCAGATCGACGCCACCGTGGTCGACATGCGTTTCGTCAAACCGCTGGACGAGGCGCTGGTGCTGGAGATGGCCGCCAGCCACGAGCTGCTGGTAACCATCGAGGAGAACGCCATCATGGGCGGCGCAGGCGCTGCCGTGGGCGAGTTCCTGGCCCGCGAGGGCGTGGTCAAGCCGCTGCTGCACCTGGGCCTGCCGGACATCTATGTCGAGCATGCCAAGCCTGCGCAGATGCTGGCCGAGTGCGGGCTGGATGCGGCCGGGATCGAAGCCTCGGTCAAGGCCCGCATGGCCAAGCTCGGCCTTTAAGACCCAATCGCGGGGCAAGCCCGCTCCCACGACGACCTGACAGGCCGCGTGGGAGCAGGCTTGCCCCGCGATTGCAATGGAACTGCCCATGAAGATCCACGCCCTTCCCCTGCTCTGCCTCCCCGCCGCCGCACTGGCCGCCGCCCCCTCCCGCGATGATGCGCTCAAGCTCCCCGACGTACTGATCAGCGCCAGCCGCCAGGTCGAATCGCGCACCGCCACCAGCGCCGCCAACACGGTCTTTACCCGCAGCGACATCGACCGCCTGCAACCGTCCAGCGTCACCGACCTGCTCACCCGGGTGCCCGGCGTGCAGGTCGCGCCGACCGGTGGTCGCGGCAGCCTGCCGGGCATCTTCGTGCGTGGTACCAAGGCCGCCCAGACGCTGGTGCTGGTCGACGGTGTGCGCATCGCCAACGCCACGTCCGGCGACAGCGGCCTGCAGTTTCTCGACGTCGACCAGATCGAGCGGGTGGAAGTGCTGCGCGGCTCGCGCTCGGCGGTGTACGGCAGCGACGCCATCGGCGGGGTGATCCAGATCTTCACCCGCCGTGGCGATGGCCAGGGTCTTCAACCGCGTCTGCGCCTGGCGGCCGGCAGCAACCAGACCTGGCAACGCAGCCTCGGCCTGTCCGGAGGCAATGGCGCAACGCGCTTCAACCTCGGCGCCAGCCTGGACGAAACGGCCGGCATCGACTCGACAGGGCCCTCGTTCGCCAGCGATAACGACCATGACGCCTATCGCAATCGCACGTTCAACCTCAGCCTGGGCCACACCTTCAATGAGCGTTTCGAGGCAGGCCTGAACCTGCTCGACAGTCACGGGCGCAGCGAGTACGACAACCCATTCGGCCGCTTCGACATGGCCACCTTCCAGAGCGTCGGCCAGAAGCCCTACACCGATTTCGCGGTCAGTAGCCTGGGCACCTACCTCGATGCCCAGCTCACCGATGCCTGGCACTCGCGCCTGGAGCTGGGCCACAGCGAGAACCGCGATGACAAACGCGACAAACTCAGTGACGAGCGCTTCGTGTTCAACACCTATCGCGACCAGGTGACCTGGCAGAACGATTTTGTCGTGGATGAGCGCAACAACCTGCTGATGGGTGCCGACTGGTACCAGGATCGCGTCCATGCCAGCACCGACTTCACCGAGGACAGCCGCTTCAACCGCGCCGCGTTCATCCAGCATCGATTTGCCGGTGAACACTTCTCCACCGAGCTGGGCGTGCGTCGCGACCAGAACCAGCAGTTCGGCGGCCAGACCACCTGGAGCGGCAGTCTCACACTACCGGTCAATACCGACAATGATGTGCTGCTATCCTACAGCGAAGGTTTCCGTGCACCGACGTTCAACGACCTCTACTACCCGCAGTACAGCAACCCGGACCTCGACCCCGAGCGCTCGAAAAGCTACGAGCTGCAATGGCGCAGCCAACTGAGCAAAGAAAGCCGCCTGGGGGCTTCGCTGTACCGCACCGACCTGCGTGATGCGATCATCTTCGGCGCAGGTTCCATCCCCCGCAACGTGGCCTCGGCCCGGATCAACGGCTTCGAGCTGGGCCTTGAGCAGCAGTGGGGCGAATGGCGCAGTCAACTGGGCCTGGCCCTGATCGACCCACGCGACCGAGACACCGGGCACACCCTCGCCCGCCGCGCCCGACGCACCTTGAGCCTGGACCTGGATCGACAGTTCGAACGCTTCAGCGTGGGGGGCAGTTGGCAGGCGGTGAGCGGTAGTTACGATGACGAGGCCAATCGCAATGCGTTGGGCGGCTATGGCCTGCTTGGCTTGCGCGGAGGCTGGGCGGCAACTGACGAGGTTCGGCTGGAACTGAAGCTCGACAACCTGCTGGACAAGGCTTACAGCCGCGCTCTGTACAGCTTCGATGGCAGCCAGTACGGCTATCGCGAGGAAGGCCGCACCTGGCTGCTGAGCGTCACCTGGACGCCGGCACTCTAGCCCCAAGCAATGCGCACAAGCGGGCGGTGGCCTCGATCATCTGCCCGCTGGGCCGCTCAAGCCCCTTGTCCGGCACCACCAGCAAGCGCTCACCTTTCACGGCGCTCAGCTGCGGCCAGTTGCGCCAACTGGCCAGCTGCGCCTGATCACCCGCCAGGATCACTTCCGGGTCGCGCAGCAGCACCGACTCCACGCTGACTTGCGGCGCAGGCTGGGTCAGGTCATCAAACACATTGCGTGCCCCGCAGACGCGCAAGGCATCACTGACCACCTGACGCCCACCCAAGGTGTACAGCGGCTTGTCCCAGACCTGGTAGAACACCCGCAGGGGCACTTCGCGCCGGTAATGTTCCCGCAGCCCTTGCAGCCGCTCGCGCAAGCTGGCGGCATAGGCACGGCCTTGCTCGTCACGGCCAATGCGCTGGGCAATGGTTTCGATCTGCTCGATCAACTGGTCGAGGTCGCCGGGCTCGCCGCTGAACGTGGCGATGCCCAGGCGCCTGAGCTGGTCACGCTGGGCCGGCGCCACGCTCCCGGGCCAGAGCAGCAGCAGGTCGGGCTTTAGGCTGAGCAGGCGCTCCATATCCAGCTGGCCATGACGACCGACGGAGGGAAGGCTGGCCAGCGCCTGTGGACGCTCGCCGCCATCGAGCACGCCGACCAGCAGGTCGCCGGCCTCCAGCTCCAGGACGATCTCGGTCATCGACGGCGCCAGGCTGACCACGCGTGGCGCAGCCTCGGCCACGGTGCCGCAGCACAGCAGCGCGATACCGGCGAGCAGTGCCCGCATCAGCCCAACTGACGTGGAATGCGGTAGAGGTACAGGATCACCACGGTGGACAGCGCCAGCAAGATCTGCGGCACCGCCTCCAACCCCACCAGCACCGACAACGCCGCGACCCAGGCCGGGAAGCAGGCGAACAGCATGGCCAGGCGCCGCACCCGGGCCAGCTCGATCCAGGCGCCGGGTTCTTCCGGCGTGCCCAGTTGCTTGTCGGTGGCGATCAATACCCGCTTGTAAGTGCCAAAACGCGGCAGGCTGAGAAACATGGTCGCGGCCCCGGCGATGAACAACGGCATGGCCAGCACCGGGATCAACGGCTCGCCACCGCCGAACGCCCAGGCCATCACCGGCAACGGCACCAGGCCCACGGCCAGGTACTGCCACCAGGCCAGGGCCAGACGGCGCTTCACCTCGTTGCGGGTCACGCCTGGGGCACCTCGCCCTGGTGCTTGTTGCCCATCATGTGGCCAAGCTTGTCGGCCTTGGTGGCCAGGTACAGGCGGTTGTGCGGGTTGTGGCCGGTGTGCAGCGGCACACGCTCGGCGACCTTGATGCTCATGTCGGTCAGCGCCTTGACCTTGCGTGGGTTGTTGGTCATCAGGCGCAGCGATTTCACCCCCAGGTGCTCGAGCATCGGCAGGCACATGGCGTAGTCGCGCTGGTCGGCGGCGAAGCCCAGGCGCTCGTTGGCTTCGACGGTGTCGGCGCCGCCGTCCTGCAGCTCGTAGGCGCGGATCTTGTTCAGCAGGCCGATGCCACGGCCTTCCTGGCGCAGGTACAGCAGCACGCCACGGCCCTCACGGGCGATGGCCTGCAGCGCGGCCTCCAGTTGCGAGCCGCAGTCGCAGCGCTGGCTGAACAGGGCATCGCCGGTCAGGCACTCGGAGTGCAGGCGCCCCAGCACCGGCTCGCCATCGGCGATGTCACCCAGGCTGAGCACCACGTGCTCGCGGCCAGTGGCTTCGTCAAGGAAGCCATGCATGGTGAAGATCGCAAAGGGAGTCGGGAGTTTGGAGGCGGCGACAAAGACGACGGGCACGTTGTGCTCCTGGAAAGTGGCAATTTCAGATCGGCCGATTGTATCAGCAGCCCGGCGCCGGTGCGCAGGCTGAATATCGCGGCTTAAGATCGAAAAGTTCGATGCTTATAGGGCTGCGGCCGAACCTGGCAACGCCCGCTCCCACGCCCTGTGCTCAATGAGGCTGGCTATCGTTGGTGAACGGATACGGCTGCTTCCAGCGCTCGAAGATCGGCTTCAGCTCGCCGCTGCGCACCAGCACCTCCATACGCCGGTCGAACAGGTCGCGCAGGGCCTTGCCCTGTTCGCTGTCGGCGAATGCCAGGTACAACGGCAATTCGGCTACATGGGTGAGCTTGAACTGCTTGGGGTCGGGCGCCTGGCCGAGCACGAAGTTCACCTCGGTCTCGGCATCGATGTAGAAATCCACCCGGTCATGCTCGAGCATCGGCAGGATGCCCTCACGGCGCTGGATCTCGCGGAAGTTCTTGGCATTAGGCAAGTAGCTGCCGTAGTCGTAGCCGCGCACCCAGGCCAGGCGGAACTGGCCGATGTTGTCGAGGGTGGGCGACGGTTTGCTGGCCAGGCCCAGGGCGTAGATATGGTCCATGTCGAAATGCCAGCGCGGGTAGAGGTTGTTGGGGTTCTCCTCCTTGTAGGAGCCCACCCAGGCATCCGCCTCGCCACGCTTGACCAAGCCCACCGCACGGCTGTACGGCGCGCTCTGCGGCTTGAGCTTGACGCCAGCAGGCTCGAACACCTTGCGCATCACGTCCCAGGCCAGCCCGGTGCCGTCCTTGTTGGTGTAGTCGAGCCATTCCTCGCTGACCAGGCGCACCTGCGTCGGCGCCTCCCGGGCCATGGCGCCGGAGCACGCGACAAGCAGCATCACTGCCAGCAATACAGTCCTGAACCCCATCACAACGCTCCCTGTTTCAGGCCACCGCCCACACCAGCACCTGCATGCCCAGCCAGGCGAACACGCCGGCCAGGATATCGTCGAGCATGATCCCGAAGCCGCCATGCACATGGCGGTCGATCCAACGGATCGGCCACGGCTTGAGGATGTCGAAGAAACGGAACATCAGGAACCCCGCCAGCAGCCACTGCCAGCCCTCCGGCACCAGCCACAGGGTGATCCACATGCCGACGATTTCGTCCCAGACAATGCCCTCGTGGTCGTGGACGCGCAAGTCGTTGGCCACCTTGCCGCACAGCCATACACCAAACAGCATGCTGATGCCCAGCAGCAGCCAGTAGCCCCAGTCGGGCAGCATCTGCCACAGCGGGATGAACGGCAGCGCCACCAGCGACCCCCAGGTACCCGGGGCCTTGGGCAGGGTGCCGGAGCCGAAGCCGAACGCGATGAAGTGCCACGGGTTGCGCCAGACCGAAGGCGGAACGAACTCCGCAGGCACCTGGTTGGGGTGGTCGGTCACGGTGACTCCCTGAAATGTTGATAGCCCCGTTGCACGGGGGTGATGTCCTGGCCCTGCGGGTCACGCAGGGTCACGCCCTGCCCCTCCAGCACACGGCCAATGACGTGCACCTGGTCGGCCAGGGATGAAAGCGCGCATTCCGGCAGGGTGAACGCCAGCACGTAGTCGTCGCCACCGGTGAGCGCCGCGTGCAATGCCGCCTCACGGCCAAGAAACGCCTGCAAGGGAGCAGACACGGGAACCTGCGCCAGGTTCACCTCCAGCGCCACGCCGGACGCCTTGGCAATATGCCCGCAGTCGGCCAGCAGCCCGTCGGAGATGTCCAGTGCCGCCGAGGCCAGGCCACGCAGGCGCTCGCCCAGTTGCAGTTGCGGCAGCGGCGACCAGTAATGCGCCAGCAGCGGCGCGGCCACATCGGCGGCCGCCTCGCGCTCGCCCAGCACCAGCGGCAGGGCGCCCGCCGCGTTACCCAGAAAACCACCGACGCACAACAGGTCACCCGGCCGTGCGCCACTGCGACGCAACGCCTGGCCCGCCGGCACGCGGCCGAACACGGTCACGGTGAGGCTCAACGGGCCACGGGTGGTGTCGCCACCGATCAGCGCCATACTGCAACGCTGGGCCATGCGACCAAGGCCGTCGGCATAGGCCGCGAGCCAGTCGGGGCCGACTTCGGGCAGCGTGAGGGCGAGGGTGAAGCCGATGGGCGTGGCGCCCATGGCCGCCAGGTCGCTGGCCGCCACGGCAAGCGAGCGCTGGCCGAGCAGCAGGGGGTCGCAGATTGCGGGGAAGTGCACACCGGCCACGAGCGTGTCGGTGGAAACCGCCAGCTGTTCGCCAGCGGGAAGGTCCAGCAGGGCGCAGTCGTCGCCGATACCCAGGGCCACGCCCTCGCCGCCCTGCGCACAGGGCGCGGCAGCGAAGTAGTGGCTGATCAGCTCGAACTCACCCATGGCTCGACAGCGCCGCGATCAGCGCTTGTTCGCCCGGACTTCCGCTTCACGCAGACGCGGAGCCAGCTTGTCCAGCACGCCGTTGACGAACTTGTGCCCGTCGGTGGCGCCGAAGACTTTCGCCAGTTCCACACCTTCGTTGATCACCACGCGGTATGGTACGTCGGCACGCATCATGAATTCCCAGGCGGACAGGCGCAGCACGGACAGCTCGACCGGGTCGAGCTCTTCCAGTGGCGTATCCAGGCAGGGCTTCAGTGCCTCGTCGATTTCGACCTTCTTCGCCGGGACCCCGTGCAGGATCTCGCGGAAGTAGGCGCCGTCGACATCGGAGAAATCGTTATCGACCCGGAACTGCGCTTCCACTTCGTTCAGCGAGTGCTTGGCCATGTGCCACTGGTAGAGGGCTTGCGTGGCGAGCTTGCGGGCTTCGCGACGCTTGGCACTCTTCGAGGGCTTGCCGGCATCCGCAGGTTTTGGATCGCGCGGGTTGAAACGATCGCTTTCGTCGCTAATCACTTGGCCTCCAACTGCGCCAGCAGGCTGACCATTTCCAGGGCGGACAGGGCCGCTTCGGCACCTTTGTTGCCAGCCTTGGTGCCGGAACGCTCGATGGCTTGCTCGATGGAGTCGACGGTCAGTACGCCGAAGGCCACCGGAACACCGAACTCCATGGACACCTGGGCCAGGCCCTTGGTGCACTCGCCCGCCACGTATTCGAAGTGCGGGGTACCGCCACGGATCACTGCGCCCAGGGCGATGATCGCGTCGTACGCGCCTTGCTGGGCGACTTTCTGCGCCACCAGCGGGATTTCGAACGCGCCCGGGGCACGGATGATGGTGATGTCGCTTTCGCTGACGCCATGGCGTACCAGGGCATCGACTGCGCCGCTAACCAGGCTTTCGACGACGAAGCTGTTGAAGCGGCCAACCACCAAAGCATAGCGACCTTTGGGGGCGATGAAGGTACCTTCGATGGTCTTCAGGGTCATTCCGGAGTTCTCATCTTCAAGAGCGAGGCCGCGCAGTGGCGGCCTCGGGAGGGTTTTGACTCGAGTCTAGGGGCGATCAGGCCGCCTCAAGTCACTCGGAGGGCACGTATTCTACAACTTCCAGATCGAATCCGGATATCGCATTGAACTTCATTGGCGAACTCATCAGGCGCATCTTGCGCACACCCAGGTCGCGCAGGATCTGCGAACCGGCACCAACGGTGCTGTAGGTGGTCGGCGCCTTGGGCTGCGCATCGCCCGCGCTCTCGCGGATGTGCGCCAGCAGCACGTCACCGTCCAGCGGGTGGCCCAGCAGCAGCACCACGCCGCTGCCGGCCTCGGCCACGGCGGCCATGGCGGCGCGCAGGCTCCAGCGGCCCGGTTGCTTGACCATCAGCAGGTCGCGCAGCGGGTCCATGTTGTGCACACGTACCAGCGTCGGTTCGTCGGCGCAGATCTTGCCCAGCGTCAGGGCCATGTGCACGTCGCCTTCCACCGCGTCGCGGTAGGTGACCAGGTTGAACTGGCCCAGCTCGCTGTCCAGCGGCTGCTCGGAGACGCGCTGCACGGTGCGCTCGTGGATCATGCGGTAGTGGATCAGGTCGGCGATGGTGCCGATCTTGAGGTTGTGCTCGGCGGCGAACACTTCCAGCTCGGCGCGGCGCGACATGGTGCCGTCGTCGTTCATCACTTCGCAGATCACGCCGCTGGGCTCGAAACCGGCCATGCGCGCCAGGTCGCAGGCGGCCTCGGTGTGGCCGGCGCGGGCAAGGGTGCCGCCCGGCTGGGCCATCAGCGGGAAAATGTGACCGGGGCTGACGATGTCCTCGGCCTTGGCGTCTTTAGCGGCGGCGGCCTGCACGGTGCGGGCGCGATCGGCGGCAGAGATGCCGGTGGTCACGCCTTCGGCGGCCTCGATCGACACGGTGAACTTGGTGCCGAAGCCGGAACCGTTGCGCGGCGCCATCAGCGGCAGCTTGAGCGTTTCGCAGCGCTCGCGGGTCATCGGCATGCAGATCAGGCCACGGGCGTGCTTGGCCATGAAGTTGATGTGCTCGGGCAGGCAGCACTCGGCTGCCATGATGATGTCGCCTTCGTTCTCGCGGTCTTCGTCATCCATGAGGATGACCATTTTGCCCTGGCGGATGTCTTCGACCAGTTCTTCGATGCTGTTGAGCGCCACGCGGCACCCCCTTCTCAATCAGGATTTCAAGAAGCCGTTGGCGGCCAGGAAGCTTTCGGTGATGCCACTGCCCTTGCTCGGTTCGGCGGCCTTGTCGCCCAGCAGCAGACGCTCCAGGTAACGGGCCAGCAGGTCGACCTCAAGGTTCACCCGACGCCCTGCGCGGTAGTCGGCCATGATGGTTTCGGACAGGGTGTGCGGGACGATGGTCAGCTCGAACTCGGCGCCATCGACTTCGTTGACCGTCAGGCTGGTGCCGTCGACGGTGATCGAGCCCTTGTGGGCGATGTACTTGGCCAGCTCTTTCGGGGCGCGCACGCGGAACTGGATGGCGCGGGCGTTATCGGCGCGCGAGACGATCTCGCCGACGCCGTCGACATGGCCGCTGACCAGGTGGCCGCCCAGGCGGGTAGTCGGTGTCAGGGCCTTTTCCAGGTTGACCCGGCTGCCGCTCTTGAGGTCGACCATGGCGGTACGCTTCAGTGTTTCGACGCTGACGTCGGCCCAGAAGCCGTCGCCGGGCAGCTCGACGGCGGTCAGGCACACGCCGTTGACGGCGATGCTGTCGCCCAGCTTGACGTCGCCCAGGTCGAGCTTGCCGGTTTCCACGTAGACGCGCACGTCACCGCCCTTGGGGGTCATGCTGCGGATGGTGCCGATGGATTCGATGATGCCGGTGAACATGGTGTTCTCCTAGATACGGGCTGCGCGGGGCAGGCCAGGCATTATACGCCGGGGGCCGGCAAGGGGATGGCAGTGACTCGCCAGTCATCGCCGACCGCGCGCATTTCGGTGATTTTCAGCCGTGGCGCCTCGCTCATTTTCGACAAGGGCCAGTCCAGCAGCGGGCGGGCCCCGGAGCCGAGGAAGGTGCCGGCGACGAACAGCTGGAACTCATCGACCAGGCCTTGGCGGGCGAACGCGCCGACCAGGCCGGCGCCGGCCTCCAGCAGGATGTCGTTGACGCCACGTTCGGCCAGGCGGCGCAGCAACGCGGGTAGGTCGACCTGGCCGTCGTCGCCCGGCAGGTTGAGCAGTTCATGGCCAGCGGCGGCGTAGCGTGGGTCGTCGCCCGCGGCAGTGACCACCAGCGCCGGGCCGGCCTGGAAGAAGGGTGCTTCCAACGGCAGGCGCAGGCGACCGTCGACCAACACCCGCAGCGGCGGGCGCGACAGGGCCAGGGCGGTGAGCTCGCTGTCCAGCCCAAGCTCCTCGCCGCGCACCGTCATCCGGGCGTTGTCCTGCAAGACGCTCTGGGCGCTGGTCAACACCACACTGGAGCGGGCGCGCAGGCGCTGCACCGCGGCGCGGGCGGCGGGGCCGGTGATCCACTGGCTCTCGCCGCTGGCCATGGCGGTGCGGCCGTCCAGGCTCATGGCCAGCTTGGCGCGGACGAACGGCAGGCCATGCTCCATGCGTTTGAGGAAACCGGGGTTCAGTGCCCGCGCCTCGGCTTCGAGCACGCCACTGGCGACCTCGATGCCTGCCTCGCGCAGGCGCCGCAGGCCATTGCCGGCCACTTGCGGGTTGGGGTCCTGCATGGCGGCCACCACTCGCGCCACACCCGCCTTGACCAGCGCCTCGGCGCACGGCGGCGTGCGGCCATGGTGGCTGCACGGTTCGAGCGTGACATAGGCGCAGGCGCCGCGGGCACGCTCACCGGCCTGGCGCAGGGCATGGACTTCCGCATGGGGCTCGCCGGCACGCACATGCCAGCCTTCGCCGACCACCTCGCCATCGCGCACGATCACGCAACCGACGCGTGGGTTGGGGTGGGTCGTGTAGAGGCCCTTGCGGGCCAGTTCCACGGCCCGGGCCATGTAGTGGGCGTCGAGGATGGCTTGGCTGGACATGCTTACTCTTTAGCCGGCTCGCGGGCCAGGCGGTCGATTTCTTCGCGGAATTCGTCGAGGTCCTGGAAACGCCGGTAGACCGAGGCGAAGCGGATGTAGGCGACTTCGTCGAGCTTGCGCAGCTCGGCCATCACCATTTCACCCACCACCAGCGACTTCACCTCGCGCTCACCGGTGGCGCGCAGCCGGCTCTTGATGTGCGCCAGCGCCGCTTCCAGGCGCTCGATGCTCACCGGGCGCTTTTCCAGCGCCCGCTGCATGCCGGCGCGCAGCTTGTCTTCGTCGAAGGGCTGGCGCGTGCCGTCCTGCTTGATCAGCCGGGGCAGGACCAGCTCGGCGGTCTCGAAGGTGGTGAAGCGCTCGCCGCAGGCGACGCACTCGCGGCGGCGGCGCACTTGCTCGCCCTCGGCGACAAGACGCGAGTCGATGACCTTGGTGTCGTTGGCACCGCAAAACGGACAGTGCATGGTGGCAGGCAACAAAAAAAGGGAGGGCCATGGTAGCGCATTGCACTGGCAAGACAAGCCAAAGGGTTTACCATCCATGCAAATCTGCCCGTGAAGGACTCCCCCATGCACCATCGCGCACTCATCGTGCTGTGCTGCGCCGCCCTGCTCGCCGCCTGCGGCAGCGACCGGCCCAAGTCCGAGCCAGCCCCCGCGCCCGTACCGGCCAAGATAGCCAAGAAAGCACAGCCGTTGGGGCCGTTGCCGGCCTACCAGCGCGAACTGAGCGGCACCCTGCTGGAAATCCCGGCCGGCGCCGACGTGGAACTGGCCCTGCTGGTCATCGACGAGCGTGGCCGCCCGCAGCAACTGCTCGCCAGCAGCACCCTGACCGGCACCGGTCAGGCCCTGCCCTATCACCTGCGCTTCAACCCGGAAGTATTTCCTGCCGGTGGTCGGGTCGAGTTGCGTGGCCGCGCCAGCCAATCGGGCCAGTTGATCCTGCACCTGCCGCCCGTGCGTATTGCCCAGGCCGAAACTCAGGCCACCGGCCCGCTGCGTTTCGAAAAGGCCCCGTAGGATGGCCCCGCAAGCCCTGCAACAGGCCCTGAGTGGCCTGATCGGCGAAGCGCGCCTGGTGGTCAGCGAGCTGCCCGACTGCGCCCTGAAACTCTGGCTGATCGACGACCGGAACATGGATCGCGCCTTCAGCAGCGAGGAAACCCGGCGCATCCTGGAAGAGCCGCCCTACTGGAGCTTCTGCTGGGCCAGCGGCCTGGCCATGGCCCGTTACCTTGCCGAACACCCGGAGTGGGTGCGGGGCAAGCGCGTGCTGGACTTCGGCGCGGGCTCCGGCATCGCGGGCATTGCCGCCGCCCGGGCCGGCGCCCTGGAAGTGGTGGCCTGCGACCTCGACCCGCTGGCCCTCGACGCCTGCCGCGCCAACGCCGCGCTGAACCAGGTCGAATTGGGCTACAGCAGCGACTTCTTCGCCGAAGCCGACCGCTTCGACCTGATCCTGGTCGCCGACGTGCTCTACGACCGCGCCAACCTGCCGCTGCTGGACGCCTTCCTCAGCCGCGGCCGCCAGGCGCTGGTGGCCGACTCGCGCGTGCGCGACTTCAGCCACCCGCTATACCGCTATTTAGGCGTTCTCCAAGCGCTGACCCTGCCGGACCTGGCCGAGCCGCACGAATTCCGCCGGGTCAGCCTGTACCATGCCAGCCGCGAGCCTTTATAGTGGGGCATTCACGTTTGCGAGAGTCACGATGAGCCAAGCTCCTGGTAACACAAGCCTGCCGTACATCTTCGATGCCACAGATGCCACCTTCCAGCAGCTGGTCATCGAGAACTCCTTTCACAAGCCCGTGCTGGTGGACTTCTGGGCCGAATGGTGCGCGCCCTGCAAGGCGTTGATGCCGCTGCTGGCGAAGATCGCCGAGGGCTACCAGGGCGAGCTGCTGCTGGCCAAGATCAACTGCGACGTCGAGCAGCAGGTGGTGGCCCAGTTCGGCATCCGCAGCCTGCCGACCGTTGTGCTGTTCAAGGACGGCCAGCCGGTCGACGGTTTTGCCGGCGCCCAACCGGAATCAGCCATCCGCGCCATGCTCGAACCCCATGTGCAGATGCCCGCGCCACCCACCGCCGCGCCGCTGGAGCAGGCCAAGGCGCTGTTCGCCGAAAGCCGTTTCAGCGAAGCCGAAGCCCTGCTGCAAGTGCTGCTGGGTGAAGACAACAGCAATGCCGAGGCGCTGATCCTCTACGCCCGTTGCCTGGCTGAACGGGGCGAGCTGGGCGAGGCGCAAGTGGTGCTCGACGCAGTCAAGACCGACGAGCACAAGGCCGCCCTGGCCGGCGCCAAGGCCCAGCTGACCTTCCTGCGCCAGGCCGCCAGCCTGCCGGAGGCCGCCGAGCTCAAGACCCGCCTGGCGCAAAACCCGCAGGATGACGAAGCGGCCTACCAGCTGTGCATCCAGCAACTGGCGCGCCAGCAGTATGAAGCGGCATTGGATGGGCTGCTGAAGCTGTTCCAGCGTAATCGCGGTTACGAGAATGGCTTGCCGCAGAAAGCCCTGCTACAGGTATTCGAGCTGCTGGGCAACGAGCATCCGCTGGTCGGCGTGTACCGTCGCAAGCTCTCAGCAGCGATGTTCTGACACCCGTCGCCATTCGCCAGCAAGGCTGGCGAATGGCAGCAACACCGCGATCACCCCACCCAGTGATACACCGGCGCATCCACGCCACTTTCCACCTTCACCTCACTGCTATGGCGCAACCGCACCAGCAGCCGCTTGCCCGCCGCCACACTGCCGGCCAACCCTTCCAGGCGCTCCAGCAATTCCGGCCCACTCATCTGCCTCGCTACACGCAGCACCTCGCGCGTGGCCAGCCACTGCCCGTCATCCTGGCGCGGCACCGGGCCGGTACTGGCCTGAACGGCCTCGACCACGGCAGGCATCTCCAGCCGACGCCCAAGCTGCGCCCACTCTTCAGGCGCCAGCTCGATGGTCAAGTCCACCGGCCAGTCACCGATCTGTCCACGAATTCTCACGCTGCCTTCCTCGATCCTGGGCTTGAATGCAGCCATGCTCCCACGAACATGAAACCTGTGCCAGGCAGGCTGGCGAGGCAATTAGAAGTTGTTATAACATTACTAAATCATTCCAAGCCGCCCCTGGAGCCGTCCATGCGTCGTCTGCTGCTCGCCCTGCCCTTCGCCCTGCTTCCCCTGGCCGTGGCCCATGCCCACGACGATCATGACCACGACACCCTCGGTGCCCACGAGCATGGCGTGGCCAAGCTTAACGTGGTGCTCGACGGCAATACCCTCGAACTGGGGCTGGACAGCCCGACGATGAACCTGGTGGGCTTCGAGCACGTCGCCAGCACCGACGCAGACAAAGCCAAGGTAGCCGCCGCCCGCCAGCAGCTGGAACAACCGCTGAAGCTGTTCGGCCTGGCCCAGGCCGCTGGCTGCACCGAGGAGAACCAGGAGCTGGAGAGCCCGCTGTTCGAGGCCAGCGACAAGCCGGCGCAAGGTCACCAGCACGCCGACATCGAAGCCCATTACCAGCTGACGTGCGCCAACCCCGACAAGCTCACCCGCATCGACCTCGCGCCGCTGTTCAAGACCTTCCCGCAAACCCAGAAAGTCACCGTGCAACTGATCGGCCCGAACGGCCAGAAAGGCGTGGAAGCGACGCCCGCCAAGGCCGTGGTCGTGTTCTGAATGCGCCAGCCGTTGATCGACCTGCATGACCTGGTGTTCGCCTGGCCCGGCCAGGCGCCGCTGCTGGACATCCCGGCGTTTCGCCTGGAACCGGGCGAGGCGCTGTTCCTCAAGGGCCCCAGCGGCAGCGGCAAGACCACCCTGCTCGGCCTGCTGGGCGGTGTGAACCGCCCGGGCCAGGGCAGTATCCAGTTGCTCGGCCAGGACCTCGCGGCGCTGGGCCAGGGCGCCCGCGATCGCTTCCGGGTCGACCACACTGGCTACATCTTCCAGCAGTTCAACCTGCTGCCGTTTCTCTCGGTACGCGAGAACGTCGAGCTGCCCTGTCGCTTCTCGAAAAGCCGCGCCGACCGCGCCAGGCAGCGCCATGGCAGCGTCGACCAGGCCGCCGCGCAGTTGCTCGCGCACCTGGGCCTGGACGACCCTGCCCTGCTCGCCCGCCGCGCCGACAGCCTGTCGATCGGCCAGCAGCAACGGGTGGCCGCGGCCCGTGCGCTGATCGGCCAGCCGGAACTGGTGATCGCCGACGAGCCCACCTCCGCGCTCGACGCCGACACCCGCGAGGCGTTCATCCGCCTGCTGTTCGACGAATGCCGCGCGGCCGGGTCCAGCCTGCTGTTCGTCAGCCATGACCAGAGCCTGGCGCCGCTGTTCGACCGACACCTGTCCCTGGCCGAGCTCAATCGCGCCGCCAAGCCCCGGGAGGCCTGATGTACCTGCTCCGCCTTGCCCTGGCCAGCCTGGCCAACCGCCGCTTCACCGCCCTGCTCACCGCGTTCGCCATCGCCTTGTCGGTGTGCCTGCTGCTGGCCGTCGAGCGAGTACGTACCGAAGCCCGCGCCAGCTTCGCCAGCACCATCAGCGGTACCGACCTGATCGTCGGCGCGCGCTCGGGGTCGGTGAACCTGCTGCTGTATTCGGTGTTCCGCATCGGCAATGCCACCAACAACATCCGCTGGGACAGCTACGAGCACTATGCCAAGGACCCACGGGTGAAATGGGCGATCCCCATCTCCCTGGGCGATTCGCACCGCGGCTACCGGGTGATGGGCACCACCGGCGACTACTTCAGCCACTACCAGTACGGCCGGCGCCAACACCTGGCGCTGGGCCAGGGCCGCCCGTTCGCCGACGACCCGTTCGAAGTGGTGCTGGGGGCCGAAGTCGCCGAAGCGCTGCACTACAAGCTCGGCGACAAGCTGGTGCTGGCCCATGGCGTGGCCGCCATCAGCCTGGTCAAGCACGACGACAAACCGTTCACCGTGGTCGGGGTGCTCGAGCGTACCGGCACGCCCGTGGACCGTACCCTGCACATCAGCCTGGCCGGCATGGAAGCGATCCACATCGACTGGCACAACGGCGTGCCGGCCCGCGGCGCCGGGCGCATCAATGCCGAACAAGCACGGACCATGGACCTGCAACCCACGGCCATCACCGCCTTCATGCTCGGCCTGAACAACAAGATCGCCACCTTCAGCCTGCAGCGCGAAATCAACGAATACCGCGGCGAGCCGCTGCTGGCGGTCCTCCCCGGCGTGGCCCTGCAGGAACTGTGGAGCTTGATGGGCACCGCCGAGCAGGCGTTGTTCGTGGTGTCGCTGTTCGTGGTGCTGACCGGGCTGATCGGCATGCTCACGGCGATCCTCACCAGCCTCAACGAACGCCGCCGGGAGATGGCCATCCTGCGCTCGGTGGGCGCACGGCCTTGGCATATCGCCGGGCTGCTGGTGCTCGAGGCGCTGGCCCTGGCACTGGCCGGCATTGCCGCTGGGCTGGGGCTGCTGTATGCCGGAATCGCCCTGGCCCAGGGTTATGTGCAGGCCAACTATGGGCTTTACTTGCCGCTGGCCTGGCCAAGCGTCCACGAGTGGACGCTGCTGGGCGTCATCCTTGGCGCGGCATTGCTGATGGGCAGCGTGCCGGCCTGGCGTGCCTATCGGCAGTCGCTGGCCGATGGCCTGTCGATCCATCTGTGAGCCCCCTTATGACCCACAACCTCATCGCCCTTTTCGCGGGCAAGCCCGCGAAAGGGCCAGTACAGGCAGTGCAATTTTTCCTGCTCATGACCCTGCTGCTGCTCACGCCCTTGCTCTGGGCCGCCGAACCCCGCGAACTGGACTGGCCGGCCCTGATCCCCGAAGGCGCACCGGTCATCCCGCCGCAACTGACGCCCCTGCACGACCTGTCGCAGATCAGCGACGCGCTCTCGGCCGAGGCCGCCCCCGCCGCCCGCCAGCAGGCGCCCAACGCCCCGGTGGTCAAGGCGCTGAACGGCCAGCCGGTGAAGATTCCCGGCTACATCGTGCCCCTGGAAGTCAACGACGAAGGCCGCACCACCGAATTCCTCCTGGTCCCCTACTACGGTGCCTGCATCCACGTACCACCGCCGCCGTCGAACCAGATCGTGCACATCTTCAGCGAGATGGGCGTGCGCGTCGAAGACCTCTACCAGCCCTACTGGATCGAAGGCACGATGCAAGTCAAGGCTTCCAGCAGCGAGCTGGCCGACGCGGGCTACCAGATGGAAGCCGAGAAAATCTACGCTTACGAGCTGAAATGAGACTGGGTTCCACCCCGTGAAACCGCTTCGTTGAGCTGGGTCAAACTTTCTGTTTAGTCAGCTTCGTACCATTGGACTACTCGATTACTCACGTCCTTTGGGAGCTTCCATGAACAAGTCCTTGCTCAGTGCCTCGCTCGTCGCGCTGGCGCTCGCAGCGCCCGTTGCCCACGCCCACCAGGCGGGGGATTTCATCCTCCGCTCCGGCGCCATCACCACCGCGCCGAACGAAAACAGCGGCGACCTCAAGCTCGATGGCGCAAAGGTTTCGGGCACCAAGGCGACCCTGGACAGTGACACCCAACTGGGCCTGGCCTTCGCCTACATGCTCACCGACCACATCGGCCTGGAACTGCTGGCTGCCACCCCGTTCAAGCACACCGTCGGCGTGAAGGGCCTGGGTGCCGGCCTGGACGGCAAGCTGGCCGACATCAAGCAACTGCCACCGACCCTGTCGCTGCAGTACTACCCGATGGAACCCACTTCGAAGTTCCAGCCTTATGCGGGCGTGGGCATCAACTACACCCTGTTCTTCGATGAAGACCTGAGCAGCAACCGCAAGGCCCAGGGTTTCAGCAACATGAAGCTGCAGGACTCGATCGGTATCGCCGGCCAGCTGGGCATGGACTACATGATCACCGACAACCTGCTGTTCAACGCCGCGGTCTGGTACGTCGACATCGACACCAAAGCCACCATCGACGGCCCGAGCGCCCTGGGCGTTGGCAAGACCAAGGTCGACGTGGACGTAGACCCATGGGTCTATATGGTCGGCATCGGCTACAAGTTCTAACTCACCGCCGCCCTTGTAGGAGCCAGCCTTGCTGGCGAAGCCCTGCGCATTCGCCAGCAAGGCTGGCTCCTACAAGGCGCAGCTGCCTCAACCAGCAAGCCAAACCATTGCACTGCCCCCGCCCCAGCCCGCACACAGCCCCACCGCCCATACACCCAGGTCGCCACGACCGCCCCCAACCCGCTACCAATCGAATGGCAGCACATGTACGCGCCGATCAAACGGCTCGCCATCTCGCCACGCCCCTGCAACAGCGGCTGGTCGAGGCTGGCCTGCTCACGCAGCAACCGGCGTCCGATGGCAGAGCCTGTAAGGAATATGTACTGACGGAGAAAGGTCGCCCGGTGTTTCCGATCATGGACGGGCTCTGGGCCCGGGTGATTGCCATAGGCGAGTTGTACGGCATTCGTGAGCGGTTCGCCGGCCAGGGCCAGGATCGCTCCTGGACTGCCGGCTTGCCGGCGAACCTCACGTGAGGCGATAGCCGCTATCAGGCCTTGCCGAGCAACCGCGCCAAACCTTCGGTGAACGGCGTCGGCGCAGGGAAGTCGAAACGCGCCAGCAACCGCGTGTTGTCCGCCCGGGAATGGCGGATGTCGCCGGAGCGCGCCGGCCCATGGCTGATCGCTGGCAGCGGGCCGACCACCTGTTCCAGCGCCGCCAGCAACTGGTTCAGCGAAGTCGCCTGGTTCAAACCGATATTCACCGCACCCTCTTCGACCGCATCCTGCTCAAGGGCCTGCACCATCACCTGGACCAGATCGCCGACATAGAGGAAGTCGCGGGTCTGCTCGCCATCGCCGAACACACAAATCGGCTGGCCGGCCAGGGCCCGCTCGCAGAAGATGCTGATCACCCCGGAGTACGGCGACGAAGGGTCCTGGCGCGGCCCAAAGATGTTGAAGAAGCGGAACACCACCGGCTCCAGCCCATGCTGGCGGCGGTAGAAGTCCAGGTACTGCTCGCTGGCCAGCTTGTCCACCGCATAGGGGGTCAGAGGCGCCTTGGGGGTGTCCTCGACGATGGACTGGCCCTCGCCGTTGTTGCCATACACTGCCGCGCTGGAGGCGAACAGCACGCGGCGCACGCCATTCAGGCGCATGGCCTCGCACACGTTGAGGGTGCCGATGAAGTTGCTCTGGTGGGTCTTGACCGGGTCTTCCACCGAGGCCTGCACCGAAGCCACCGCCGCCAGGTGCACCACGGCCCGGCAACCAGCGGCGGCGCGAGCCACCAGGGCCGCGTCGGCAACATCGCCTTCGAGCAGTTCAAGCTGCGGATGGCCGAGCTGGAGGTTGGCGCGCTTGCCAGTGGACAGGTCGTCGAGGATGCGCACTGCGTAGCCTTTTTCCAGCAACGCATCGCACAGGTGGGAGCCGATGAAGCCGGCACCGCCGGTGATCAGGATGGGGGCATCAGCCATGTCGGTAGAAACGGTCCAGTAGAGGCGGCAGGCCGGCGCGCCAGGCGCGCGGCTTGATGCCAAAGGTGTGAAGGATCTTCTTGCAGGCCAGCACCGCGTGCTGCGGCTCTTCGCTGGCATCCGGGCGCGCGGCGTGGGCCTGCGCGGTGGGTTGCTGCACGGCCAGCTGGCGCCACTGCACGGCCTCGGCGAGGATCGCCTGGCCCAACGCCAACGGCGTGGTGGCCTCGTTGCCAGCGTAATGATAGGTGCCCCACAGGGGCGCCTTGCAGTCGAGCTGCTTGAGCACAGAGAGGATTACCCGGGCAGCGTCGTCCACCGGGGTCGGGTTGCCACGGCGGTCGTCGGCCAGCAGCAACTCCTGGGGCTGTTCGGCGCGGGTCAGGAAACGCCCGAGCGCGCCATCCAGGCTTTCATCCAGCAACCAGCCGAAACGCACCAGCACATGCTGCGGGCAGGTGGCGCGCACGCTCTGTTCGATACGCCACAGGGCCTGGCCACGCAGGCCGAGCGGCACTGGCTCGTCCTTCTCGCTGTAGGCGGTGGCGCGCGAGCCATCGAACACGCGATAACTGGAGGGTTGCACCAGCACGATCTCGTGGTGCTGGCACAGTTCGGCGAGCCGCTCCACCGCACGCTCCTGCTGGGCCAGGCGCTGCTCGCTGACAGACTCGGCCTGGAACCAGTCGAAGTAGTACGCCAGGTTGACCAGCGCATCGGGGCGGTGCTCGTCGAGCAGCAGCGTCAGGCTGGCCGGATCCCAGCCGCCTTCCGGCGGGCGTGGCGCCAGGAACGCGATGTCTTCCTCGGCCCCGAGGCGAATCAGCGCTTGCCCGAGGGCATTGCCACCACCCAACAGCATCAGGCGCATACGCATAGAGTCAACAGGTCCGCTCAGGTCGAAGGAGGAAAGGGGCCATTTTGCGGTTTCCGGCAGGGGAAGTCCAACACAGGCCCGCCACGCGCCGATTTGCCGCTCCCTCTACCGGGTTCCCCCTTTGCCGAACAGCCACTTATACTGCGCCAGGCATGCTCAAGGAGACTTCCGTGGACGCCGCATCGACCATCCCGCAGCGCAACCGCTGGCAATTCGACGAACCCGCCCCTGGTGCGGAGCATTTCATCGACGAGGTATTCGACGGCTATCGGCAGCAGGCCCGCCTGCTGGTCCCAGGCAGCGAACGCGCGGCGCCGGTATTCGTGGTGGGCGGCGCCCGCTCGGACTTCACCCGGCTCAACCCGCTGCTGTATCGCCTGCAACAACAAGGCATCGGCTCGCTGACCGGCAACCTGTCCGGCCACAGCCTGGCCAGCGAACCCGGGGCAAAGGACGCCTCACTGGCCAGCAACCTGCAGGAGGCCCTGCGCTTCCACCAGCACCTCGACGCCCGCAGCGACACCCTCATCGGTCACAGCCTGGGCGGCGCCATCGCCCTCAAGCTGGCCGCCCAACGCCCGAGCGTGCGCAAGCTGGTGCTGATCTGCCCGGCGGTGTACCCCGATGCGGCCCATGATGCGCCCTTTGGCCCCGCGTTCACTGAAGCGATCCGCAAGCCGTTCGCTTTTCTCGATTGCGACAGCTACGCCTTCCTGCGTCAGTTCCAGGGCCGGGTACTGCTGGTGGTCGGTGAGTATGACGGGCTCAACTCGAAGGTCCACGGCCAAGGCGCGGGCACTTCAGCCGGCACTCGTCGGCTGGCCGGCGTCGAGCGCTACAGCCCGATCCCCGAGGAAGTCACCCACACGCTGCTGCGTTCGGTGCCGGCGCCCCACGTGGAATGCCTGATGCTCACCGACTGCGACCACGGCATCGCCGCGCACCTGCGCGACCGGCCGGAGGTGGCGGACCAGGTGGCTGATGCGGTGAGCGCCTTCATCCTGTAGGAGCGGCTTCAGCCGCGATCACCCGCGCAGCGGGTGGCAGACAGCGCTGGGTCACTCGATCTCGAACAGCCCGTTGCTGATCACCCCGGCACTCAGGCGATCACGGATGTCGTCATCGATGCGTGGATCGTCCGGGCGGTACAGCCTGACCTGACGGAACGCGTTGATCCGGTTGATCTCTTCCCCCAGGTATTCCCAGACCACACGCGTACAGGCCGGGTTGCGCCGGTCACCGCTGGAAACACCAATCTTCAAGCCATTGAGGCGGCTGATGCGGCTCTTGAAGCTGGGAATCAGGATGGTCTGGCTCATCTCGTTCAAGGTCAACGATTCGTAGTCGACCAGGAACAAGCGGTCCTGCAACTGGAACGCCGCCCCCAGGTAGCGGCAACGCACCTCGGCGTGCGGGTCGCTGGCACTGCTGCGTTCCTGGCGCTCCTGGCGCTCGAACAGGTAGCGCTCACGCTCTTCGCGCAGGTGCACCAGCGACACCAGGATCGAGCCTGGCACCGACATGCAATTGGAATATTCAAAGTAGTAGCCGCAATAGCGCGACAGGTTGCCAACATGGTCGTTCAGCGGCTTGAACAGCTCGCTGATCGGATTGCTCTGTTGGGCGGCCTGCGCCAGCGGGTTGCGCGCACCGATCAGGCGGGCGAACTGCTCGTGGGGCAAGCCCAGCTCGTAGTCCTCCACGCCGAAGAAGTCACCGATGCGCTTGAGGTTGTACGCCGTCGGGCGGCTTTGCCCGCTCAGGTACTTGTTGAATTGTGCCCGGTTGATCGACAGCTGCCGGCAAACCTCGGAGATAGAGCGGTAGTGACTACAGGCGAATTTGAGGTTGACAGCGAAGTGATCGCCCATGATGCGGGGGTCCAGATGATGCGAGTGATGCAATTCTAGCATCAAGTCGCACCAAAATGGAGCAACCCGCGAAATTGTAACCGCTGTTGTCATGACCAACCATGCGCCCCAACGAATAGCGGTGCGCCTGCCGTCCGCTGGTCTTTCCACACGAAGAATAAGAATCGAGGTCATTTTTCAATGCTCGAAGCACTCAACGATTTCCTTTCGGGGAAACTGCTCATCGTGCTGATCGTCGGACTCGGCGGTTACTTCACCATCCGTTCGCGGTTCGTCCAGTTCCGCCACTTCGGCCACATGTTCGGTGTCTTCAAGGAATCCCTTCGCGGCCAGGCAGGCCAACTGAGCTCGTTCCAGGCCCTGATGCTGAGCCTCGCCGGCCGTGTCGGCGCCGGTAACATCGCCGGTGTCGGTATCGCCGTGACCCTCGGCGGCCCAGGCGCCGTGTTCTGGATGTGGGTCACCGCGCTGGTGGGCATGTCCAGCAGCTTCTTCGAGTGCACCCTGGCCCAGGTCTACAAGCGCGCCGACGGCGACGGCCTGTACCGTGGCGGCCCGGCGTACTACATCCAGCACGGCCTGAAGCTGAAAAGCATGGCCATCGTGTTCTCGATCCTGCTGCTGGTCACCTACGGCTTCGCCTTCATCGGCCTGCAGTCGTACACCGTGACCCACTCGCTGCAGAACGCCTTTGCCTTCGACCCCAAACACACCGGTATCGTCCTGGCGGCCCTGCTGGCCCTGACCTTCATCGGCGGTATCAAGCG
The DNA here is from genome assembly GCF_018417595.1 of Pseudomonas entomophila. Classification (NCBI taxonomy): domain Bacteria; kingdom Pseudomonadati; phylum Pseudomonadota; class Gammaproteobacteria; order Pseudomonadales; family Pseudomonadaceae; genus Pseudomonas; species Pseudomonas entomophila. Next base: position 588,694 of record NZ_CP070982.1, on the reverse strand, counting down.
CATCGCCGCAGTGTCCGACCTGCTGGTTCCGGTCAAGACCCTGGCCTACATCGGCGTGACCCTGTACGTGATCGGCACCCAGATCGAACACGTGCCGGCCATGCTGGAGACCATCTTCAAGAGCGCCTTCGGCCTCGACCCTGCGTTCGGCGGCCTGCTTGGCAGCGCCATCGTCATGGGCGTGAAGCGTGGCGTGTTCGCCAACGAAGCAGGCCTGGGCAGCGCGCCGAACGTCGCCGCCGTGGCCGCCGTGAAACACCCGGGCGCCCAGGGCGTGGTCCAGGCCTTCAGCGTGTTCCTCGATACCTTCGTGATCTGCACCTGCACCGCGCTGCTGATCCTGCTGTCGGGCTTCTACACCCCTGGTTTCGAAGGTGACGGCATCGTCCTGACCCAGAACTCGCTGGCCGCCGTGGTCGGTGACTGGGGCCGCCTGTTCGTCAGCGTCGCGCTGTCGCTGTTCGTCTTCACCTGCATCCTCTACAACTACTACCTGGGCGAGAACAGCCTGCAGTTCCTCAGCCGCAACCGCGTCGTGCTGATGATCTTCCGCGGCCTGGTGCTGGCGCTGGTGGTGTGGGGTTCGACGCAGGACCTGTCGACCGTGTTCGCCTTCGCCGACATCACCATGACCTGCCTGGCCTTCGTCAACCTGATCGCCCTGGCCATGCTGTTCAAGGTCGGCCTGCGCGTGATGCGCGACTACGACGAGCAGCGCAAGGCGGGCGTCCAGCAGCCGGTGTTCGACTCCAGCAAGTTCACCGACCTGGACCTGGACCGTGCCGCCTGGCCGGCCAATCCGCAGGCTGAAACAGCCACTGACAAAGCCGCCGCCCAGGCGCACGCTCAGCGCTGATATTCTCCCCTGCCCCAGCCGCCCCGTCCGTGGGCGGCTGACCCTTTCTTTGTCTTCGGGCCCTATCGCCCTACAGGGGATTGCCTCACCCCAGGCATGCTTTGCACCTGTAGGAGCCGGCTTGCCGGCGATAAGGCCTGACATCGCTACGGAATGTTTCCATGCGTGTAGTCAAGAATCTTCTCGTCCTTTACACCGGCGGTACCATCGGCATGTTGCAGACCGCCGAAGGCCTCGCGCCGGCCGGTGGCTTCGAAGCGCGCATGCGTGACCACTTCGCCGCCTGCGGCGATGCGCCGACGCTGCAATGGTCGCTGCGTGAGCTGAACCCGCTGATCGACAGCGCCAACATGCAACAGGCCAACTGGCTGGCGATGCGCGACGCCATCGTCGAGGCCGTCGAACACGACGGCCATGACGGCGTGCTGGTGCTGCACGGCACCGACACCCTGGCCTACAGCGCCGCAGCCCTGTCGTTCCTGTTGCTGGGCCTGCCGGTGCCGGTGCTGCTGACCGGTTCCATGCTGCCAGCCGGTGCGCCGGACAGCGACGCCTGGGCCAACCTGGTCGGCGCCCTGAATCTGTTCGAAAGCGGCCTGGAAGACGGCGTGCAGCTGTACTTCCACGGCCAGCTGCTGCACGGCTGCCGCGCCTCGAAGCTGCGCAGCGAGGCGTTCGACGCCTTCACCGTGCTGCCCCGCCATCGTGAGGGCGAGCGCGCGCCTGAGCTACCTACCCGCCTGGACTACCGCCAGCCGCGCCAGCCGGTCAAGCTGGCGGTCATGCCGGTGTTCCCTGGCCTTGCCGCCGAGCACCTGCGTGGCCTGTTCGACAGTGGCATCCAGGGCTTGGTACTGGAGTGCTACGGCAGTGGCACCGGGCCGTCCGACGACCAGGCACTGCTCGACGTGCTGCACGATGCCCGCCAGGGTGGCGTGATGATCGTCGCCATCAGCCAATGCCCGGAAGGCTCGGTGGTGTTCGACACCTACGCGGCCGGCAGCCGCTTGCGTGACACCGGGCTGGTCAGCGGGGGTGGCATGACCCGTGAGGCGGCGCTGGGCAAACTGTTTGCACTGCTGGGCGCAGGGTTGGACGTACAAGCGGCGGAGCATTGGTTCGCCCTGGACCTGTGTGGCGAACGCGCTTAGGTAGGGCGTTCGCCAAAGGAGCCGTGTCGTCTATCAGACCGAGCGCCGCGCGGGCGGCGCTCGATCTTGAAAGCGCTGCAAGGCTGTCGCCCAGCAACTGACCACCCTCAGAAAAAAATGGCGGAAGGCAGCGGGAGTCGAACCTGCCCGGGAACGGCTGCCGTCCCCAACCGGGTTTGAAGCCCGGCCGCGCCACCGGGCGCGATTGCCTTCCTTGAAATCAGGGCCCGCGTTGCGGCTGGGCCAGAGCGCTGTCGACGCGGATATGACGCAGGTCACCGACCCGTCGGGTCAAACCAACGCGGTCGAAGTACTCGAGAATCTGCACAGTGCGCTTGCGACCGATGGCCAAACCATCGCGAAACGCCGCGACCTGCACTATCGGCGATGTCTCGGCCTGACGCAACAGCAGCTCTGCCATGCGCTTGAGCGTCGTCTCCGGGTAAAACAGGTCGCGCACCACCTGGTGCACCAGGCCCAACCGGGCCAGCTTGCGCAACAACAGGCGCACGTCAGCTTCGTCGCAGCCCTCCTCGCCGGCCAGGGTCCGTACCCAGGGTGGATCGAACTCACCTGCCAGCAGGCGCGGCAATAGTCGTTCCCACAACGCCGTATCCGCGTCGCTCAACTGGACCCGGTGATCCGGCAGGTGCAGCCATGGGCCACTGCTGCTGATCGCGCCGTCACCCAGCAACTCATCCAACAGGCTGACAAACGCGGGGCGCTCCAACGGCAATGCGGTAAAGCGGCGCAGCCGATCACGGTCCGGGCCAAGCTGATCAGGCTCCTGTTCATGGAACTGCGCCAGACGCTCCAGCACCTGTTGCTTGAGCGCCTGCCACTGTACGCGGTCGAACAACAGCTGACCTTGACGCGTGGCAATCACCAATACCGTATCCGGCAACTGCCAGGTCTCGCGCAGGCAATTGAACTGACGCTCCAAGCGCTGGGGCTCGAGACCGCCGGGGGCCGCCTCCAGCAGGGCGGGCAGCGCCTGTTCAAGGTTGTCGGCTTGGCGCAACACCTGCAACTGGCGCAAGCGCGCCTCGCTGCGCCGCTGCCGGCTTGGTGCGAATGGGTCGAGCACGCGGCCACCACCCAGCGTGCGCTGGGCGCGCTGATCGCGCAGCACCAGACGATCTCCATGCACCGCCTGCAACGGTGCATTGAGCAGCAGTTGGGCGAACATGCGCTGGCCAGCCCCGAGCCGTTCCCCTTCGAGCAGCGCGACCCGGGCAGTGACATCCTGGGTCCCCAGGTGCACGTGCACCGCGCTGAAATGCTCGAACACGCGGGTTTCTCCCGCCAGCAAGGCGAGGTCGATATCGACCCGCACGCTGGGTGCATGCAACCACTCAGGCAGCAGCCAATCGCCACGATGCACCTGTTCGGCCGAGAGCTTTTCCGCGCTGATATTCAATGCCACCCGCTGCCCGGCCTCGGCCACCAATGCCGCCTGGTTCTGCGCGTGCAGGCCACGCACCCGCACCGGTTTGCCAGCCTTGCCCAACAGCAAGGTGTCGCCGACGCTGACTTGCCCGGCCAACGCCGTGCCGGTCACCACCACCCCTGCCCCGGCAACCGCGAAGGCTCGGTCCACGGCCAGGCGGAAACCGCCGCGCACGCTGCGTTGACGAACGTGCGCCTCGGCCGCCAGCAAGGCCTCGCGCAAAGCGCCGATCCCCTCGCCGGACAGGCTCGAAACCGGAAATTGCCTGGCCCCGGCGTATGACCCCGCCGCGAGCAGTTTGCTGACCTGGGCCTGGACTTCGATCAACCGCGCCGGCTCGACCCGGTCACACTTGCTGATGACCACCAGCGCCTGGGGAATACCCAACAGTTCGATGATCGACAGGTGTTCGCGGGTCTGCGGCATCACCCCGTCGTCAGCGGCCACCACCAGCAGCACCAGGTCGATGCCATGGGCGCCGGCGAGCATGTTGTGGATAAAACGCTCGTGGCCGGGCACATCGATGAACCCCGTCAACGGCGCGCCTTCTTCCAGCGCCGCATAGCGGTAGCCGAGGTCGATGGTCATGCCCCGGGCACGTTCCTCCTGGCGCGTATCGCCGGCCTGACCGGTCAGGGCCTGGAGCAGCGCGGTCTTGCCATGGTCGATGTGGCCGGCGGTACCGACGATCACTGCACCGGCCCCAGTTGCAACGCCGGCAGTTGCGCCAGCCATTGCGCCTCGTCATCCAGCTGGCGCAGGTCGAGCCACAGCGCGTCGTCATCGATGCGGCCGAGCACCGGCACCGGCAGGTCGCGCAATGCCCGTTCCAGTACATGCAGGCTACGGCCGCGCAACTTCTTCGACACGTGCGGACGCAGGCACAAGGCCGCGCTTGGCAAGCGCGCCACGGGCTGGCTGCCGCTACCGATCATGCCCAGGGCCAATTCGACGCGAACCTCCCACTGTGCACCCAGTCGAGCGGCCAGCTCAGGCGCCAGGCGTTCGGCCTGGGCAGCGATTTCTGCCTGGGGCCGGGTGAGCAGGCGCAGGCTTGGCAGGCGCTCGGCCAGTCGATCAGGGTTGCGGTACAGCGCCAGCACGGCTTCAAGTGCCGCGAGGGTGATCTTGTCCACCCGCAAGGCACGCTTGAGCGGGTTTTTCTTGATCTTCGCGATCAAGTCCTTGCGCCCGACGATGATCCCCGCCTGCGGCCCGCCGAGCAGTTTGTCGCCGCTGAAGGTGACGATGTCGGCGCCGTCGGCCAGCGCCTGGCGCACGGTCGGCTCGGCCGGCAGGCCCCAGCGGGTCAGGTCGAGCAAACTGCCGCTGCCCAGGTCCTCGAGCAGCGGCAGGTCATGTTCATGGGCGATGCGCGCCAGCTCGGCGGTGGGCACCTGGGTGGTGAAGCCCTGGATGCTGTAGTTGCTGCAGTGCACGCGCATCAGCAGGCCGGTGCGCGGGTTGATCGCACCCTCGTAGTCGCGGGCATGGGTGCGGTTGGTGGTGCCGATCTCGTGCAGCTTCACGCCGGCGCGGGCCATGATGTCGGGGATGCGGAAGGCGCCGCCGATCTCGATCAGCTCGCCGCGGGAGATGATCCCCTCCTTGCGCGCGCCCAGGCTGTTGAGCGCCAGCAGCACGGCGGCGGCGTTGTTGTTGACCACGGTGACGGCCTCGGCGCCGGTCAGCTCGCGGATCAGGCCCTCGATCAGGTCGTCGCGGTCACCGCGCTTGCCGGTGTTCAAGTCGAATTCAAGGTTGAGCGGATAGCGGGCGGCGGTCTGCATCGCTTCCACCGCCTCTTCGGGCAGCAGTGCTCGGCCGAGGTTGGTGTGCAGTACGGTACCGGTGAGGTTGAAGACGCGGCGCACCTGGCTGCGTTGCTGGAGGGCCAGGCGCTCGCCGGCGCGGCCCAGGAGCACATCGGCGGCCAGTTCGGCAGTACTCAGTTGACCGAGGCGAGCAGGCTCGCGCAGGTCGTCGAGCAGTTGACGCAGGGTGGCCAGCACCGCGTCGCGGCCGTGGCGGTCGACCAGTGGGGCGCAGACCGGATGGCGCAGGAGGGTGTCGATGGAAGGTAGGCGTGGGGTATCGCTGACGAGGCTTGAAGACATTCAGGTACTACCTTGAACTGATCCGTTGTCCTTTCTGGCCCATTCGCGGGTAAACCCGCTCCCACAGATACAGCACCGGCCATGATGCCAGCACACTTCCTGTGGGAGCGGGTTTACCCACGAAAAGGGCGGCTCGGTACTGCAGTGTAGTCACTCACTCCCCACCCGGCGCCAGCAGCAGGTTGGGCGCCAGCCGATGGAAACCCTCCTCGTCCAAACGCATGTCCAACGCCAGGCTCGCCAGGTCATCGGCCAGCGGCTCGGCTGCGGCGTCGTTCTCCAGGTAGCACTGCTTGAGATAGCTCTCGCACCCCGGGCAGCACTCGGCGCGCAGCGGCGCCTTGCCCGGTGCATGTCGGTCATCGTCGAGGTTGGTGTAGCGCAAATCCTTGCTCGACTCGCAGTACACGCACTTGACCCGCACCACGTGCCATTCACAGGCACACAGCGAACAGGCCAGGTAACGCAGGCCATTGTGCTTGCCACGGTTGCGCACCACCCCGGCCATGGCCGGCGATCCGCAGGCCGGGCACTGGGCCAGGCTGCCCGCAGGCTTGAGCTCGGGCGCAGGCAAGGCCAGCAGCCAGCTGGACCACGCCGCCTGCAACGCGGCACCGATGAAGGGCACCAACGCCGCTGGCAGCGCATCGTACTGGCCACCGAGCAGGGCAATAGCCCAGCCCTTGCGCTGGGCATCGTCGCTGCCACGCAACGCATCCAGCGCCTCGGCCAGTGGCCCGTCGGGTTCGGTCTCGAAGTGCTCGATCAACGCCTGCAACCAGCCAAGCCAAGGCCCTTCACGCACCAGGCTGTCGGCCGCCAGGGGCGGCAAACCATGACTTATACACAGGCGCTGGCGCTCTTCGGCCACTGGCAAGCCAGCAGGCGGGTTATCCACAAGCCGCTGCTGAATCCGGCACAGCCGGGCCATCAGCCGCAGGTAGTCCCCCAGGGCGTTGCCCTCGGCCAGGTGCTCCAGCCGCGCGGCGCGCACCTCGAAGAGGTTGGCGGGGGGCAGGTGCAGGAACGGCGGCATCACCGCCGACGCTTCGATCTGCCCGGGTTCGAGTATCGTGCTCAAACGGTCATCCTTCTTTTCCACCGTGGTTGTGTGGCGTCTTGTCGCCGGTCACTTCCCGGTACCACAGTTCATGGTGCTTGCGCGCCCAGGCGCGGCTCACCCAGCCATGCAGCATCGCGCCAATCGAGCCCTTGATCCAGATCCCGGCATAGATATGCACGATGATGCTGAGGATCAGCACGAACGCCGCCAGGGCATGCAGCAGCGCGGACAGGCGAATGACCTCGATGCCGAACCAATGGCTGAAGTACGCGCGCCAGATCACCACGCCGCTGACCAGCAGCACCAGCATGCACGCCAGCAAGGTCCAGAACAGCAGCTTCTGCCCGGCGTTGTACTTGCCGATCGGCGGCACGCCCTCTTCCTTGTTCAGCATCACCCGGTCGATGCGGCGCAGCCACAGGCGGTCGTTGGCGGTGATGAAGTTGGCGCGCCAGAAGCGCAGCACCAGCCCGAGGAAGAACACGAACATGCCCACACCGATGAACGGGTGCAGGATCCGCGTCCATGGCCCGCCGCCGAACAGGTGGCTGAGCCAGAACAACGCCGGGTGGAACAGCGCCAGCCCTGACAGCCCGGCCAGCACGAACAGGATCGCTACGATCCAGTGGTTGCTCCGCTCGTTGGCGTTGTAGCGCAGGATGGGTTTGTTGTCGTTCATGGCCGCTGCTCCCCCTGCCCGCCCGGGCGGTTCGGATCATAGACATGTACTGCGGGGTCGACCTGATGCACGCTGCTGTCCACAGGTGCCGGGTGTTCGTCCTCCTCGACCCGCTGCGGGCCCACGCGCACGTAGTGGAAGAACCCGGCCAGCACCGCCGCGCCCATGGCCAGCAGCGCCAGCGGTTTGCTGAAGCCCTTCCACAACCCCACCAGCGGGCTGATCACCGGTTGATCCGGCAGGCCGGCGTAGATCCGTGGCGTGTCGGCATGGTGCAGCACATACATCACGTGGGTGCCGCCCACCCCGTCCGGGTCGTACAGCCCGGCCTTGTCGTAGCCCCGCGACTTCAGGTCGACGATACGCTCGTCGGCATGCACCTTCATCTCCTCCTTGCTGCCGAAGACGATCGCCCCGGTCGGGCAGGTCTTCACGCAGGCCGGCTCCAGGCCCACGGTCACGCGGTCGGAACACAGGGTGCACTTGTACGCCTTGTGGTCCTTCTGCGAGATGCGCGGGATGTTGAACGGGCAGCCGGTGATGCAGTAGCCGCAACCGATACAATGGTCCTGGTTGAAGTCGACGATGCCGTTGGCGTGCTTGATGATCGCCCCCGGGCTCGGGCAGGCCTTCAGGCAGCCTGGTTCGGCGCAGTGCATGCAGCCGTCCTTGCGGATCAGCCACTCCAGGTTGCCATCGTCGCGCTCGTGCTCGGTGAAGCGCATCAGGGTCCAGGTCTCGGCGCTGAGGTCCTGGGGGTTGTCGTAGGTACCGTGGTTGTGGCCAACCTCGTCACGCAGTTCGTTCCACTCCGAGCACGCCACCTGGCAGGCCTTGCAGCCGATGCACTTGGTGGTGTCGATCAGCTTGGCGACTTCCTGCTGCTGGCGTACCGAGGGCGGCACGGTGGTGGTGGCCGAGCGGGCGATGATGTCTTGGCTGGCCATCAGAGTTTCTCCACTTTGACGAGGAACGACTTGGACTCCGGCGTCTGGGTGTTGCCATCACCGAGGAACGGCACCAGGGTGTTGGTGAGGTAGCCGTGCCGCGTGCTGCCGGTGAAGCCCCAGTGCAACGGGATGCCAATCTGGTGCACGGTCTGGTTGTTGACCTGCAGCGGGCGGATCCGCTTGGTCACCACCGCCACCGCGTCGATATGCCCGCGCTTGCTGGACACCCGCACCCGGTCGCCGGCCTTGATGCCTTTCTCGTTGGCCAGCACCTCGCCGATCTCGACGAACTGCTCGGGCTGGGCGATGGCGTTGAGCCGGCAATGCTTGCTCCAGAAGTGGAAGTGCTCGGTCAGCCGGTAGGTGGTCGCCGCATGGGGGAACTCGTCATGCGTGCCCAGGGTGTCCCACACCGAATCGAAGATCCGCCCGGCCGGGTTGCTGATGGCCTTCTTGTTCTGCGGATGCAGCGGGTTGATGCCGATGGGTGTCTCGAACGGCTCGTAGTGCTCGGGGAACGGCCCTTCGGCCATCTTGTCGACGGCGAAGAACCGCGCCACGCCCTCGGGGTTCATGATGAACGGGTTCATCCCCGCTTCGGGCGGCGAATCGGCCTTGAAGTCCGGCACGTCGGTGCCGGTCCAGGCCTTGCCGTTCCACCACACCAGGCGCTTCTTCTCCGGGTCCCACGGCTTGCCTTGCGGATCGCTGGAGGCACGGTTGTAGAGAATCCGCCGGTTGGCCGGCCAGGCCCAGGCCCAGTTCTGAATCTGGTGCATGCCGTACGGGTCGCTGTTGTCGCGCCGGGCCATCTGGTTGCCCTGCTCGGTCCAGCTGCCGGCGAAGATCCAGCAGCCGGACGCGGTGCTGCCGTCGTCCTTCATCTGGGCGAAGCCGGCCAGTTGCTGGCCGGCCTTGAGGGTGGCACCGGTGGCATCGGTGAGGTCGCTGACCGCCCAGCCGTTCATCTCCTTGGCCAGCTCCTCCGGCGAAGGCTCTTCCGGGACCTTGTACGGCCAGCTGAGGTTGAGCATCGGGTCGGGGTAGGCGCCGCCTTCGGCCTGGTAGCGCTTGCGCAGGCGCAGGAACAGCTCGCTCATGATATGCACGTCGGTGCGGGTCTCGCCCGGGCCGTCGGCGCCCTTCCAGTGCCACTGCAGCCAGCGGCTGCTGTTGACCAGCGAGCCGTCTTCCTCAGCGAAGCAGGTGGTGGGCAGGCGGATCACCTCGGTCTGGATGTTGGCCGTGTCGACGTCATTGAACGCGCCAGCGTTGCGCCAGAACTCGGAAGTCTCGGTGGCCAGCGGGTCCATGATCACCAGCCACTTGAGCTTGGCCAGGGCCGCGGTGACGCGGTTCTTGTCCGGCAGCGCGGCGATCGGGTTGAAGCCTTGGCACATGTAGCCGTTGACCTTGCCCTGGCCCATCATCTCGAACATGCGCAGCACGTCGTAGGCCGGCACGTCGAGCTTGGGCAGCCAATCGTAACCCCAGTTGTTCTGTGCCGTGGCGTTGGCGCCATACCAGGCCTTCATCAGGCTGACATGGAACTTGCCGTAGTTCTGCCAGTACGACAGCTGCCCCGGCCGCAGTGGCTTGGAGGCGCGCTTGTCGATATAGGCGGCGTAGTCCTGCTCGGCGTCGCCGGCCAGGGTGAGGTAGCCCGGCAGCGAGTTCGACAGCAGCCCCAGGTCGGTCAGGCCCTGGATGTTGGAGTGCCCGCGCAAGGCGTTGACCCCGCCACCCGGCATGCCGACGTTGCCCAGCAGCAACTGCACCATCGCTGCGCTGCGGATGATCTGCGCACCGATGGAGTGCTGGGTCCAGCCCAGGGCGTAGAGGATCGTCATGGTCTTGCCCGGCACCGAGCAGGTGGCGATCTCTTCCCAGATCTTCATCATCTGGTCCTGGGGCATGCCGCAGGTCATGCTCGCCAGCTCAGGCGTGTAGCGGCTGTAGTGCTGCTTCATCAGCTGGTAGACGCAACGCGGGTGCTGCAGCGTCGGGTCGACCTTCGCATAGCCGTCCTCGCCCAGCTCGTAGCCCCAGCCGGACTTGTCGGCGTAGGTGCGCTTGGCCGCGTCGTAGCCGCTGAACAGCCCATCCTCGAAGCCATAGTTCGCTTTGACGATGAACGACACGTCGGTGTAGTTGCGCACGTACTCGTGCTGGATCTTGTCGTTGCTCAGCAGGTAGTTGATCAGCCCGCCCATGAAGGCGATGTCGCTGCCGGTGCGAATCGGCGCGTAATAATCAGCCACGGAAGCGGTACGGGTGAACCGCGGGTCGACCACGATCAGCCGCGCCTTGTTGTGCGCCTTGGCTTCGGTCACCCACTTGAAGCCGCACGGGTGCGCTTCAGCGGCGTTGCCGCCCATCACCAGGACCAGGTTTGCGTTGGCGATGTCAGACCAGTGATTGGTCATCGCGCCACGGCCATACGTCGGGGCAAGACTTGCCACCGTCGGGCCGTGTCAGACACGCGCCTGGTTATCGAACCCCAGCATGCCCAGCGAGCGGATCACCTTGTGCGTCATGTAGCCCGCTTCGCTGGAAGCGGCGGACGCGGCGAGGAAGCCGGTGGTGAGCCAGCGGTTGACCGTCTGGCCCTGGGCGTTCTTCTCGATGAAATTGGCGTCGCGGTCCTGTTTCATCAGGTCGGCGACGCGGTCGAGGGCTTCGTCCCATTCGATGCGGGTCCACTCGTTGCTGCCCGGCTTGCGCACCTCGGGGTACTTGAGGCGGCTGGGGCTGTGGATAAAGTCCAGCAGGCCGGCGCCTTTCGGGCACAGGGTGCCGCGGTTGACCGGATGGTCCGCGTCGCCCTCGATGTGGATGATGTTCTGTTTGACGTTTTTACCCGCGTCCCCCTGGCTGTACATGATCAGGCCGCAGCCGACCGAACAGTAGGGGCAGGTGTTACGGGTTTCTTTTGTATGCGCCAGCTTGAAGTGGCGCACCTGCTCGGCGAACGCGGGTGTCGGGGCCATGCCCAACGCCGCGAGGCTCGAGCCTCCAAGGCCGACGGCGGCGACCTTGAAGAATTGCCGACGGTTGAGGTCCATCGTGCACTCCTGATCAGGTTCGGGCGCGCGGGACATGGCCGGCGCCTCAGGGACTTCACGGTGGCGGCAGGCAGACGCCGCCAACGGTTAAGACTAGTCAAGAAATCGGGAAGTGGGATGACCTGGGTCAAGGGACAAGAACGTTCAGTGCTGGCCAGCACCATACAGCGGTTTGCCAGATGGCGGGGTTACAAAATCACAGGAACGAACGGCAACCGATTGCGCTTGGAATCGTGGCGCCGTGAAAGCGGCGTACCCATCACTTGATCCATCAATGAGCACGAAGCATGGATGCCACCGAGGCAATGAGAGTCGTCATCATCTTGAGCGTGATGCTAATCGGCTTCACCTTGACAAGGTGCACGTTGCACTTGCTCAAAGTGCAGCTATCAAAGTTCATGGAAATGCAACTGACAATCACGCTACCCACCCTTGTTGCAGCGTATGCCTCCAACCGTTGGTCGTATGCAGCTGCTGCTCTTTCAGGATGGGTCGACTAGCCGCACGAGCGTCAAGCGGTGCTGGAGGCTCCCCATGGGAGCCGCTTGCACGCGAATGTGAGGGTGAGTCCTGCGGCGCACTCTGGGGTAAACCCGCAGCCACAGGGCACGGGCCAACCTCAGCTGGCCACACCACTCTTCGGCCCACTGGCAATCAACGCCGCGCCGCAAGCGGTCTTGTGCCCGTCGAGGGCCACCGGCGTGCCGTCGACGTTATAGGTGGCGCTGCCCTCGACAATCGGGAACACGCCCTTGCACAGCGGGCAGCTGACCATGTGCCCGACGCCGGCGATGGGCTTGCCGTTGACGTTGGTATTGCCGAAGGAGCCGAGCACCTTGCCACCGTGGGTGGTGGAATCGCCAAGGCGGATGATGTCTTTCATGGGGTGAACTCCGTGTCAGAGGGGAGGCGTCGCTGCCGATGGTGAAAGCCTAACATAGCGCAGTGGATCGAAGGCCATAGGCCATCAATCCGTTTGGCATCCCGAGGGGCCATCAGGAGACCGTGAATTTCACCACGGTGCCAGCGGCCATCCCCTTCATCTGCTGTGCGATGCAGCCCCGGTAGCGCATACCCTCGATGGCATCGCCCGTGCGCAGGTTCTCCACCGCGAATGCACCGCCGAAGGCAAACCCCGTGATGGGCAGCAAGCGCTGGCCCTGGGCCAAGGGACCGTGCAGCGCTTGCCAGGCATTCGCCAGGGGCCATCCGGTCAGGAACTTGTAATCGGCCAGGATTTCCGCGGCCCAGCCCTCCAGGTCATCGGCCAGGTATTCGAACTTGCCGGTCTCCGGCTCGAACGTGTGCACCTGGCCCTGGCGCAGGCAGAACTGCACGCCGAACACGTCTTCGGCGAAAAACAGCACTGGCGCTTCCTCCAACTCAGGGAATTCAAAGCGCCACAGCTCCGGGGCATTCCACTGTTGCAGGCTGGACTCGCTACCCGGCGCGGTCGCTCCTGTGGCAAACACATGCAACGCGCTTTCAAACGCATAGAAACCATTGCGCCGCAACAGCAGGCTTTCCAACTCATCGGCCCTCGTGCCTGCCAAGTCCCGGCTTCGTGCATCGAGCGTGTCGGGCAGGGCCAGGGGCTCGCCTGAGATCGACAACAGTTTTTCCAGGCGGGGCATCTGAGTATCCGTCAATTCAACGCTCCTTCGTTGTGCAGCCTCAGCGTCTGCATCCTTGTAAACCTGTCACTCATCAAACAATGCCCCTCACAAGCCATATCTGGGCAGAAGCACTTCGGCTTGTGGATATTCCTCGATAAAGCTATCGCTGCGCAGGAAGGCATGCAGTACATCACCTTTTGCCACCTGTTCCAGCAGTGCAGCCGCGCCGCTGTCATCATGGCTGTTGAAAAGCCGCCCTAACAGAATCAGCGGCCATTCGCGCTCGCTGGAAGCCTCCATCAGCGCTTCGAAACCGGCGGCCAGCCGCGCTGCATATTGCTGGGGCGGTGCTTGGTCGAGCACCCGCATCACTGATTCCTGCACACCATGGTCGTGCGCATTGCCAAAGGTCCCCAGCAGCACATCGATGACGTCATCGCTGAGGCAGTGCGTTACCGCCTCCACCATTGCGAGAAACATTTGGCAGTCCGCCTGGTTTTCGTAACGGTCGAGTGACTCAAGTTGCATTTTCCATTGCTCGAAGATTGCCTGATCCAACCGCTCTTTCCCCCTTCTGGCCTTTGTGATGGCCTACAGCTTCGCCAGACACCTCAAGGCCTTGCGATGGTGCACTCCCTTCAAGGTAATCTGTGAGGCCTGGACGAAAAGCCCAGATCGATTCACTATCAATCCGCACCCTCTCATTCCCGGACTGTACACCTAGACTGAAGATCTACGCGCCCACCCCTCTTGTTCACCGCGGAGTATATATACCTCACTCAACCTGAGCCCTTCTGGAGATTCAACAAACACATATTTGAACCGTTTTTTCAACCCTTTATCACGAAGCGTTTCAACACTCACCCCCTTGCCCTCAGGGGTCAATGTATCCGCAAGAATTTCTTGCTCATACTCGGGCGGCCGACCGGTCCCAAGCGTATCCATCTTTGCTTTACCAAAATCAGCAACCGCTCGTTCAGTAAGAAATGTATCGAAGATCGCGGCCAGTTCTTCTCTCACCCCCTTGTTGATCTGATCACGAAAATCTGAGTGTTCCTTATAATCCGAGCTTCGCTTTTTGGAGTTCAGTGAAACCTCCCAAGCCAGCATGGCCTCAAGAAAGCCCTTCAACGTGTCTACTGCCGACATGTAAATTCCTCACTAACATGGACAATCGGCCAAAGCCATGATGTTGCCCACCACCGGCAGCGCGCCAGCCACGGTCTCGATCCGTTCGAGGGTGACGTAGCCAGCGCTGAGCGATTGCAGCCAGGCGTCGAAAGCGGCGGCGCCATGGCCGACGTCCTTGGCGTCGATGGTGTTGAGCGGGGCGACGGCAACCTGAGGTTCGCGTTTCTTGGCGTCGGTCATGCCAGCACCTCGACGTTCAAGCGGTGATGGCATTCCCGATGACACGACTATCCTGCCGAGTGCTCAGACGAAGAGATACGAAACTCAAAAAAGACGTGAATGACACCTTGCTAGACGTTGTGCCACGACATCCTGTCCTCATGAACGTAACTGGCCGCTCCTGCAACCAGTGCTTGACCACCCAGCGTTGAAGTCGTGCATACAAGGTAGAAATCGATCGTGGGCCGCTATTCACTGCCCACGACAGGTAGCACATTAGCTATCTGCGGGCTCACTCCTCGAACCAGACATCTTCGTAGCCTTCCCGGTCGATGATGAACTTGCTTCCCTCAGGCAGGTACAGATAGTTCACCACCTCGGGCAGTTCTTCGTGTAAGTGCCGCGTGTGGATGACCTGGTAAAAGTCATCCTCCTCAGAGTACTCACCGCAATAAAAGAACCAACTTACCCTGCCACCTTCCGGACACTCGATACGCACACCATAGATAGGGCTTTCCTTGAGCCTGTCCAAAGCAATCGCCACACGATCTTCCGGTGCCTTCGGCGATACCTCGTAGCGTTTGCATACTTCAGCCTGCTCGCGGCTGGGCGGGGCTTCGTGGTAGTTGTATATCATGGCGCTGCGGGCTTCCTATACCTGCGAGTAACACCGCAAGGGCGATCACTGTCAAACCGCCCTGCAGCACGCCCACAGCGTGAGACCAATAATGGTGAGCTCACCCAAAAAGTATAAATTAACTATCCAACCACCAGTTCAACAACGTCTCGTCATCTTCGTCCTCGAAATTCTTGTAGATATTAGCGTAATACCACTGAATACCCGTCCTTTCGGTGAATCCGTCGAAGACTTCCTCAAGTCTGTCCATACCGTTTCGCGCGGGCACACTCAACGCCAAGTTCCCTTCGTGAACACCATCAAGTGTCCCCCCCAACAAAGCATTTACATCACGCTCGAGGGAAGTGATGTCTTTATCGGGAATGTGGTCTGCATAGATCTGGATGCAAAAATTACCACCTCGCTTCAACACCTGGGCAGGCGTATTAGGATCGATGATCGAGACCAGGTCTCCCTTGGCCAGGTTCAGTGCCAGGCCTGGGGAGGACAACAGCTCATAGGTACTCGGCCCTTTCTGGAGAGCAGGGAGCTCCTCGTAGACAGGACCATCGTCGTCCGCCACGAACACCTTGATTAGTACGGTCTGTTCGCTATCGCCCATAAGGTGCTCCACAGCTTCCTCGTTCAACACATGACATTCCTTCTTTAACGTAACCACTGTTGCCTGCACTCAAGTTACATGAAGCCCCTTCCAGGTCGGTGTTGACCGGCGCCAGGTTGCCCCCTTTGGAGGTCGGTACGTTCTTATGGCCAAGGTGCATATCGTCCGGGTTGGTGGAGGTGTGTCCACAACGCCAGCAAGTGTAGACCCCACCCGAGTTGGCCTTAGCCTTCTGGATCAGTTTCTTGCGGCAAGCTGCTTGACCTTGTCGCGTGCCGCCACCCTTCTTGCTCGCTTTCATTTGCGCGGGTGTCGCACCATCACCATCTCGTTTCGCGTACTGGGAAGGTGGTCTTTTCCTTTTAGCTAATCCAAGAGGGTCGACCCATTCCACGGGGTTTGGCGCATAGGCAAACAGGTTCAACCCGCCCGCAAAGCCAATAGGATCCTGACTGATGAATCGACCTACTCGGGGATCATAGTATCGATTGAGGTTGTAATACAGGCCCGTTTCCTGATCGTGATACTGCCCCTGGAAACGAATCGGATTTGTCAGCCCCTGCTGGATGGCCCACGTCGAGCGCTCCTCCTTGACCTCGCCCCACGCCTTGTATTGGCCAGCCCATGCCATTTCACCATTGTGATCGGTAAGCTCCATCGGCGTACCAAGGTGATCACAGTGGTACCAGGCAAGTACATCAATCGGATTTGGCTTTGTTTCGTACTGCCACAGGGGGTCCGCATCGAAGTCATAGTCGCGTTGACTCCAGTCAGGGATCTTGTGCAGGCGCACAGGGCTCTTGCGGACGGCCTGAGCCACAGGGACAAAACCGTCGGGTTCATACAGGTAGTGAACTGTACGGCCTGTGTCACCTTCATCCTGCGGCGGTGAGCTTTCCCATGCGAGTGTGTCGCCGTCCCAACCGTACAGCGTAAACCCACAACCCAAGTCGCGCTGACGCTTCGCCCTTTGCATCTGGTTCCAACCGCTACCGGCACGTGGGTCATCTTGATAGTGAGCTGCGGAGTGTTTGTGCAAACGCCGCCCCAACGCGTCATAGGCAAATTCGACACTGACCTTTTCATCATCGTAGCGGGTCAGGCGATCAAACAAATCCCATTGCAATCGAGCGCGCTCACCATTGCGCAGTCGCTGGGTCAGGTTACCTCGCTCATCGTATGTATAGTGAGTACCGGCGTATTCACGCAGCAGGTTGTCCATCAGCTTGTTGCGTCGAGGATCACCTTCCAGCGGACGATTCAGTTGCTGGGTCTTTTCGTCGAGCAAGTTACCAGCAGGGTCGAAGGCGAACGTTTCCACACCCAGTCGGCTGGTCGCCTGCAAAAGTCTTCCTACCGGATCGTATTGATATGCCAAATGTCCACGGCGGGTATCATGGACATCTGTTAACTGACCAACAGCGTCGTAACGATATTCACGCTTGAGCAGTGTCGTCCCGCCATCATCACGTCCAAGCAACTGCCCCTGAAGGCGGCCAGCAGCATCCCAAGCCTGGGTCTGCACCAGCTTATTACCCTGATGTCGAACGACTTCACGGTGCAAGTCGTCTCGCTCATAGGCAATCAATTCATGCTGGTCCAGTTTCATGCCCAGCAAGTGGCCACTGCCGTAGGTCAACCAGCTGAGCTTGTGGCCATCGGGCCTAATCGTCGCCACACGCTCGTTCAGTACATCGTATTCGTGCTGCCACACTGCAACCATCGGTGTTCCACTGGCCAGATAGAACTGGTGTTCGCGGGTCACATTGCCTGCTGCATCGTGGAACCATTGCAGCTTGCTCGCACCATTGATGGCTTGGATAAGACTGCCGTTGCCATCATAGGAGAAACTCTCCTCTTGATGCTGCTCCCCCAAATGGGCACTGCGGGATAAAAGCCTTCCAACCGCGTCGAATTCAAGATCGATTCGACGCTGCCCCATCTCAGTGCAGGTCAGCCGCCCAGTGTTCGAATCATAGTGATAACGGGTAATCAGACCATCAAAACCCGTTTCCTGTAGAAGCCTTCCCACAGGGTCGTACAGGAACTGAGCCTTGCTTTCGTTCTCATTTTCAAGACCCACCAGCCGTCCTAGTTTGTCCCAACGATAGCGCAGGGTATGCTCGGCGGCATCGACACGTTCCGCTAGCAAGCCCGCTGCGTTGTAGGACCAGGTCGTGCAACGATCAAGTGCATCGACATGAGCCTGAAGGCGCCCCTCGGCATCGTGCTCGAAACGCTCGTCCGTCTTGTCCGGGTGAATGATCCTGGAGACCTCGCCTCCTTTGTATTCGTAGGCCGTTTCGTAGCCTGCAGCATCAGTGAACAATACGAGCTGACCTAACGTGTTGTAGGCCCATTGGCTGGTCTTTCCGGAACAATCCGTGTACTCGACCAGTTGTCCTGCATCGTTATAAGCAAGTTTCTTCTCATTGCCGTTCGCATCTTTGATTGCTTTAACCAAACCCGACGGGGTATGGGAAAACTCAGTCTTGTTGCCCAGCGGATCAATTGTCTCGCTGAGATTTCCCTTCAGATCATAATGGCGTTCCCATACACCGCCTTCCGCGTCACGGATGCGAATCGGACGGCGCCGGTCATCATAGGCGTAATGCACTTGGCTGTGATCAGCACGAACGTGCACAAGCATGTTGCCCTGCTCGTCATAGCTGAATCGATCTTCACTGCCATCAGGATGAACATGACGCTCAAGCTTCTTTCGTTCGTCCCGGAACAACCATTCAGAACGCTCATCCGGATGCCGGACGCGATACAAGTAACCGAGAATATCGTAGTAGTACCAAGTCTCTTGGCCATGGGCGTCGGTAACGTAGGTGAGACGAATGTGCTCGTCCCACTCCAGTCGCGTGTCAAAACTGCCGTCATCAGCCCATTCGCGAATCGCCTTGGCATGAGCATGACTGCCATCCCACTCGAGATTCATGCCACGACCGGTGCGATCGGTATATCGAGTTACCAGATGACTCTGATATTGGTAGTGCCAAGCCGCGCCATGCTCATCTTGCGCGGCAATCAGGTCTCCCTGGTCGTCATAGTGGTAAGCACACAATTGTCGTAGTGGCTGGCCATCACGCATCTCCCACAAACCAGTGATGTGTCCCTGCCCATCGATCAGCGTGCCCAAGTGCCGGTGAATCTGTGAGATATCGTCTTGGAAGGAGATGATGTCCGACAGTACTGGACGCCCATCATGATGGTGCTCGTAATGCAGCATGCAACCAGCACCATTCTGCAAAGTAATTTTCTGCAGGTAGTAGCAACCGCCAACACAGAGGTAGTGCTCGCGCCGCTCGAAGCCCCGACTGATGACCAATTCATGCTCACTGATACGAGTCAGCAGCAAGTCTTCAATTGCGTTGAAAACAGCCTTGCCGATCTTGGGCAAAGTAAATTCATGGCTGCGGCCATCTCGATCCAGAAACACCACTCCTTTACCTACTACATCAAGGCGCGTGGTAAAACTGGTGACCCAGCGGGCCCCCAAATTTCCTTGGTCGTATTCGGCCAATCGTGAGTGATAGACCCTCTGCCATTCGATGGGAAATGCCCCAGGAAGGTTGAAGTCAGTGTGGATGATGAACTCCGAGCCTAGGGCGAAGCTGATCCGACTGCCCGTGTTGTCTTCTGGCTCCGCAGGGCAATTGCAACTCAAAGGACTGGTCGCATTGAGTGGAGGATGCTGTGAGCTACTTGTACCTAACTCCCCTTTAGTCTTCGCACGTTCGACCCGCGTAGTGGTCCCCGGCTTGCTCACCCCCGGCTGCCCGTTCTTGTTGCGCTTGCGGAAGCCCTTCACCGCCCCGCCCAGCACTGTCAACATCCAGCCGATGCTCATCTGCGTGGCAGGGTCCGCCAGCTTGGCAAACTGTCGGGCCATCTCCGGTCCCAGCGCGCGTAGTTGACTGGTGTTGGCCAAGACCTTGGCTTTGATCTGATCCGGCAGCAGCTTGCTGGTGGCACTGTTGGCCAGCCCCTTGCCTGCCGCCTTGTAGGCGCTGTGCACCGCACCGAAGAAGTTGCTGAATGCGGCCTTGGGGTCGTTGAGCAGTTTGTCGGCGGCAGCCGACATCTGCTTGCCCGCCTTGTCGCGATCGCCCTTGGCATCCAACTGGCCCTTGACCACTTTCTCAAGGCCAGTGGCGATCTCGTTGGTCATCTTGGTGCCTAGCGCACCGGCGTCGGCGAGGATGCTAGCGATCTTCGGTTGGGCCTTGGCCACGAAATCGTCGATGGTCCCGGCAATGGTCGCGTTGAGGTGACCGATCAGCACCTGGATCAGCGAATCGCCCAGCAGCATCTTGGCGCTGTTGCGCAGCTCCTGGCGCACCAGGAACAGGGTCGGGCGCAGGCTCATGCGCGCCGCGGCCATGGTCGGTGGCGCCGGCAGCACGCCGATCAGGTTGATGCCCAGGCTCACCCAGTCGAGCAACTGGCGGTTCTTGCTCTTGACCAGGGTCACCACGTCGCCCAAGGCATCGACCAGGGCCATGATATTGCCCACCACCGGCAGCGCGCCGGCTACGGTCTTGATGCGTTCGAGGGTGACGTAGCCGCCGCTGACCGACTGCAGCCAGGCGTCGAAGGCGGCGGCGCCACGGCCGACGTCCTTGGCGTCGATGGTGTTGAGCGGGGCGACGGCGACCTGGGCTTCGCGTTTCTTGGCGTCGGTCATGCCAGCACCTCATGGCTCAGCAGGCCCTTGCCTGGATTGGTGGGGGCGCTGAGCTTGGGCAGGCTCGGCAGTTGCTTGAGGGCGCTGGCGGCCTTGAGCGTGGGCGCCGCGCCGGGCACCACGTTGCTGGCCAGCTGGGCCATGGCGCCGGTGTCGCCGCCGACAGCGGCCTTGACCTGTTGCGCCTTCTGCAAAGCAGCCTGGCCGCTTTTCGCCAGTTGCAGGCCCGTGCCGGCCAGGGCCTTGCCCTGTTCCAGCAGGCCGTTGCCGCCGGGGCCCATCAGGCCCTGGGCCATCGATTTTCCTTGTGCCATCGCGTTCTGCATCAGTCCCTTGCCTTTGTCCATGCCTTGTTGCATTGCCGACATCCCCTTAGCTAGCAATCCGCCTTCACCTTTTGCACTGCTAAGCACCTCGCCAACTTCCGCCATCTGCGCGGCAGACGGTTCTCCCAGTCCCGCCTGTGCAGGCCAGGCAGAGGCACCAAAGTGGCTGCCATCGGCCCAGGTATCAGCAGGGTCGAGGCCAAAGTCGACCCACAGTGGCCCAACGGCGGCCCCTGCTGCCTGGTTGAAACCTTTGCTATCCAAACTGCCCTTGATCGACTTGCCCAGGGCGTCGATCACGTCGTAGTCGCCGGTCTTCACGCCCTTGCTGTTGGCGTACTGGTACAGCAGCTCCAGGTCGCCCTTGCCGGGTTTCGGCGGTTCGGGGAAGGTGCCGGCCTTGCTGGCGGCGCCGATATGGGCGAACTGCGCCGCATGGGCGGTGTAGTTGGCGCTGGTGACATGGGTGATGCCGCCAGCGTTGTAGGTGGTGGCGCTGCCGCCGCCCTGGATCACCAGCTCGGTCTTGGCGGTGAGCACGATGCGGTCGGCGTTGGCGGTGATGTCCAGCTTGGCCAGCAGGTTGATGTTGTCCTTGAGGGCGCGGATGTCGATGTCGCCGGAGGCCGACACCAGTTTCCAGCCCAGGCTCTGCACGAACAGGCGCATGCCCTGGCTGGCGCTGGCCAGCAGGCGCTTGCCGACGGACATGCTGGTGTGGCCGGTGCTGCTCAGCGCCAGGTGCTCGCCGGTGGTGATGTGGTTGGGGCCGGGGGTGGTCAGGGCGATGCCGGCCGGGCTCGACAGCACCAGGTGCGGCTGGGCGAATTCGGGGAACTCGTTGGCGCTCTGGTTGACCGGGCCGCTGCCGAGGATGCCCTGGTGCTGTTCGTGCAGGCGCTTGGCCACGGCGTCCTGGTCGCCGGGCTCCTGGGCCTGCATCTGCTTGGCCAGTTCCGCCAGGCTGTCCTGCTGCTCGCTGGCGGTGGCCAGGCGTTCGGCGGTTTCGGGCAGGTCCTTGTGGTGCTTGGCTTCGTTGGCGCGGGGTTCGGTGGTGATCAGCAGGCCACCGGCTGCGCGCACGGCGCCGTGGCGATCGGTGCGCAGCTCGAAGCCTTCGCCACGGGGGGCGCCGCCGCTCGGGCGTGGGTGCGTCAGGTAGCCGAGGTTCAGCGCACTGGCGCCGTGGTCGCTGCGCAGGGCGATGCTGATTTCGCTGGTGGTGTCGTCGATGCGCAGTTCGTTGTTGCGGCTGCCCTTGTATTCCTTGCTCTTGATCGTAGCGAGGGTTTTCAGGTCGGGCAGCTTGTAGTGCGGCATGTTCACGCCGTGGTACAGGCAGCCGGTCACCAGGGGCTGGTCGGGGTCGCCTTCGAGGAAGCTGACCAGCACTTCCATACCGACCCGGGGCAGCTGCAGGCTGGCGATGCCCTGCCCGGCCCAGCCGGAGGCCACGCGCATCCACACGCTGGACTTGTCGTCCGAGCGGCCTTCGCGGTCCCAGAAGAACTGCACCTTGATACGGCCGTATTCGTCGCAGTAGATCTCCTCGCCGGCCGGGCCGCTGACCACCGCGCGCTGGGTGCCGAGGATGCGCGGCTTGGGGTGTTCGAGCGGCGGGCGGTAGGTGGCGTCCCACGGGGTGGCGCTGAAGAAATTGCGGTAGCCCTGCTGGAAGCCGTCGTACTTGGCGTCGACGTCGCTGGTGATGGCTTCTTCCAGCACCTGGGGCTGGCGGCCCTGGTGGTGCACCTCGGTGAGCAGCCAGAGGTCGTTCCAGGCGGCGTTGGGGTGCGCGCTCAGGGTCAGGAAGTGCCCGCTGGCCAGCAACGGCTGGTCGCTGCGCCCTTCGGCCAGGCGGAAGTCGCTGCGGTGGCGCTCCAGGGCGCGGGTGGCCAGGTGCTTGCCGCGGGCGCGGTCGAGGAAGCGCCCGGGGTAGTCGTAGTCTTCGAGCTCCGGCTCGGCGTGGCTGACTGACTCGCCTTCGAGCTGGATCAGCGGTTTCTTGAAGTCGTAGTCGCGGCGGGTGACGCTGCTGGTGCGGGTTTCCACGCGCAGGCCGAAGCGCTTGATCATCGGCGTGTCGGCCACCAGCCCGGCGTCCTGCTGGTAGGCCACCGGGGCCAGCTTGCGGAACACCGTCTGGTCGTCGCCGAACACCAGTTGGTGGCCCTCGGCGCTGTGACGGAAGTGGTAGTGGATGCCCTCTTCTTCGCACAGGCGCTGGACGAACTGCAGGTTGGACTCGTCGTACTGCACGCAGTACTCACGCTCCGGGTACACGGCGCCCAGCTGGAACTGGTAGGCATTGGCGAGGATGCCGTGCTCTTCCAGTACCTGGGCGATGATCTTCGGCACGCTCAGCTGCTGGAACATGCGTTGGTTGATGCGGTGGGCCAGGTAGGCCAGTTGCGGGCGCAGGGTGACCTGGTAACGGGTCAGGCGCTTGCCCGCCTCGCCTTGCGCGGCGCGATAGATCAGGCCGTGCAGGCCGCGGCCGTCGTCACCGAGCTGGAGGAACGCGGGCTTGTGCAGCAGGCTTTCCAGGTCCCGCGAGGGGTGCTCGCTGACCAGTTCCAGGTCGATGGCGTACACCTGGCTGATGGCTTCGCTGCCGTCGAAGGCGAGTACCTGGAAGTCGTGCTCCAGGCCGTCGATGTGCAAGCTGAAATGGGTCTGGTCGGCGGCGGCAAACATCCTTGTTCCTCTTTACTGGGTGGTGGAACGTCCTCGGGATCGAGCGCCGCTCACGCGGCGCATCGCGGATAAATCCGCTCCTACAGGCAGGCAGTGCCGTGTCGGGCAACCAACCGCTGTAGGAGCGGATTCATCCGCGATGCGCCGCGCGGGCGGCGCTCGATCTCATGGGCGATGCAACGCTAGCGTCGATCACCCAGAGACCCCGAGCCTTAGCCCGCGACCGGCGCGCGCCAGTCGTCGGAACCGGAAGTACCGGACACTTCGTGGGTCCAGGTGATCTTGCGGTAGGTGAAGTACACGTCTTCCAGGTGGGTGAAGTGGGCGTTGGCCGGGTCCTGGCAGTTGTGCATGTAGTCCTTGATGTCGACGATGATCGCGTCTTCCAGGACGGTGGTGTAGTAGTGCTCTTGAGTGCCCTGGGCCGAGGTGCGGTACCACTTGATCTCGACCTTGGTCATGCGCTCGCCCGAGGTCAGGGCGGCCAGCAGCAGCGGCGAGGCCTTGTCGAAGACCTTGGTGATCTTCACCGGCTTGTGCACGCGCTGGCCGGTCGGCTGGCCGGACTGCGGGTCACGCGGGATGATCACTTCGTGCTCGAAGCCCTGGACCATGACCTGGTCTTCGTGGCCTTCCTGGTAGGTGTTGCCCACCGAGTCGGCGGTGAAGGCGCCAGCGGTGATCAGACCTTGTTTTTCGCCGGTGACGGCCATGTAGGCGGGAGTTGCCATGTGTCGCTCTCCTTGCTTGGAAAATAGTCGCCGGGTGGCAGGAATTTGCCACCTCGGGGCGACTAGTTAATACAAATGGCGTGCCAGTTTTTATTTATCCATTAAAATCAGATAATTACAAAGCACGAACATCCATTTGAGTGTTCTTTTCAACTTTAACCATTCAAAAGTTGCGCAACTTCTTGCGCAGTGGTGGCAAAAAGTTGCGCAGTCTTCTGTACATGACGAGTACCAAGGCCTGCATCGAACTATCCACACACTTATCCACATTTGAGTGCGCAACTTCTTGCGCAGTTGACTGAGAAGTCAAAAACCTAAAACGTGAAAACAATAGGGTTGTGTTGAGTGGGCTGGCCTTGCCGGCGAAGAGGCCGGTGTAGCCAACACAATAAAATCGCTCCCACAGAAGGCCACTCACTTTCCAAATCTCGACCAAAAGCCACGCGCGGCAAACGCATCGCGCAGCTGCGCGGCGCCGATGCTGCGTTGCCCGGGGTCGAAGGCCAGGGCCATGCGCAAGGCCGCCCAGGCCTTGGCCGGCATGTTTTCCGGCACCCGCAGCGAATGCTGCAGGCCCTGCTCGCGGGCCTTTAACGACAGCACACGGTCGAACGGGTGACGACCAGTGACCAGTTCGTACAGCACGCAGGCCACCGCATACAGGTCACTGGCGGTGCTTGGGGTGCCGCCTTCGAACAGCTCCGGCGCGGCATACGCTGGGGTCCAGGCCTCGAAGCGGCCATGGCTCAGGTGCGGCAGGCCGGCCAGCGGGCCTTCCAGGGCCATGCCCAGGCCGAAGTCGAACAGGCGCAGGCCGTCGTCGGTGAGCATCACGTTGCTGGGCTTGAGGTCGCCATGTACCACGCCCTGGCTGTGCACGCAGGCGAGCACATCGAGCAGCGGCACGGCGATCTCGCGCACCTGCGCCCAGGCCAGGCCCATCGGCTGGTCGCAGAGCAGGCGATCGAGGGAAGTGCCGCGCATCAGTTCCATGGTGATGAAGCCACGATCGCTCTCCGGATCGACGGCGAAGCCTTGCAGGCGTACCAGATTGGGGTGGCGCAGGCGGCTGGTCAGGGCGTACTCGTTGAACAGCAGGGCGTTGGCGTCCGGAGCGGTGGCCAACTGGTCGCTCATCAGTTTCAGCGCCAGCAGCGGTTGCGGGTCGCCGAAGCGCTCCTGCAACAGGTCGCGGGCGCGGTACACCCGGCCCATGCCGCCCGCACCGAGCAGGCGCTCCAGGCGGTAGCGCCCGGCGAGCACGTCGGGCAACGGTGGCAGCGCACGCGCCGGGGTGGCGGCCGGCGCCTGCGCGGTGGCAGGTGCCCGCCCCTTGCCCCGCCGCTTGCGCCGGCCCTTGCCGGTGCGGGCGGGCTCGGGCGCGATGGCCTGGTTGAATGCGAAATAGGTCGACTCGCTGTCTTGCTCGAGTGCGTCGAGCACATCCAGCGCGTCGCCGCTGCCAAGGTTCATCGGTGGATCACCACTGCGGTCAGGTTGTCTTTCGCCGAACCGCCCAGGGCGGTTTCGAACAGGCGTTGCAGGGCTTCGCCAGGCGAGGCCAGGTCCAGCGCGTGGCCCAGGCCACCGCTCTCCACGCCGTCGTACAGGCCGTCGCTGCACAGCAGGAACACATCACCCGGGCACGCCTCGAACTCCAGCACTTCCAGGGTCAGGCTGGCACTGGCACCGACTGCACGGGTCAAGGCCCGCGCCGAGGGGTGCTCGCGGGCCTGCTCGGCGCTCATGCGCTCCTTGTCGATCAGTTGCTGCTGCAGCGAGTGATCACGGGTCAGTTGGTACAGGCGCTGGCCGCGCCATAAATAACAGCGGCTGTCGCCGGCCCACACGCAGGCACCGCGGCGGCCTTCGAGCAGCAGGGTGACCACGGTGCTGCCGATGATCCGCGCCTGGCCTTCGACGCTCACGGTGAGCTCCTGGCCGAGCCGCCGGTTGATCCAGTGCAGGCACTGGCGCACGGCGACCACGCGCTCGTCGAACGTGCTGCTGGCCGGCAGTTCGGCCAGGCTCTCGACGATCATCTGGCTGGCGACATCGCCAGCCTCGTGGCCGCCCATGCCATCGGCGACTGCCCACAGCCCCTGCTGCGGGCAGTCGAGAAAGGCGTCCTCATTGCGCGCACGGACCTTGCCCGGGTCGGTGCGCGCCGCGCTGCGCCAGGGGGTGGCAGGCTGCATCACAGCTCCCCTGGCAGGCGGAAGCCGCGCAGCACGTTCATGTCGAACGGGTTCGGCGTGCGCTGGCTGGTCAGCAGGTAGTTGGCGCGCATGCCGCCGACATTGGCCTTGAGCACCATGGTGTCGCGGCCCTTGAGGTACTCGGTCTGCATCAGGTCGAGCAGGCGGAACAGCGACCACGGGCCGCCGTTCTTCTCCAGCGCCATGGGGCGGCCGTTGAGCTGCTCCAGGGTCAGGCTGCTGTTGCCGTCCTGGGCTTCGGTCGGCCACTTCAGGCTGGTGGAGACGATCGGGCCGTGGCGGTAGTCGATCACCGTGTCGCCGAAGCGGAACTCGGCGCGGCTCACCGACGGGTCGAGGGTGTACGGCTCGAGCTTGAACTGCACCTGCGGCTCTTCCGGGTTCTGCGCGAAGAAGCTCTGGCGGATGGTCTGGGCCGCGCCCATCTGCTCCAGGTAGGCCCTGGCCATCGGCAGGCTCTGGCCATCGAGGCTGCGCAGGCGGAAGGTGCCGGCTTCACCGCTGACGAACGGGCGCATGTAGGTATCGAAGAAGCGGTCCGCCACACCTTGAGCCTTGAAGAAATCGCGGAAATCGCTGATCGCCACATCGCTGGTGCCATGAGCGTTGAACGGGTAGCGCGACTCGATGGCGCGGCCATAGAAGCTGTACAGCTCGCTCTGGTAGCGCTGGTTGAGGTAGCTGTAGGTGTCGTTGAGCACCATGCGCCAAATGTCGTCGGACAGCAGGTTGAACCAGCCGGCCACTGGCCGCGGCAGGCGCGTGGTGCTGTTACGCAGGCTGCTCAGGGCATCACGCTGGCCCGACATGCGCGCCTTGGCCATCTGGTACGAGGCTTCCTCGGCCTGGTTGGAACGGGCCAGGCCGGCCATCTGCTGCTGCAGGTCGTTGAGCGCCTGCATGGTCGGCGCCAGGTCGGGGCCCGGGCCGTTGTTGTCGTCGAGCAACCGGTGCAGCGGCTCGAAGCGCCGTTGCAGGGCCATGCGCGCGGTGTCCGGCAGCGGCTTCTTGGCCAGGGCATCGCGGGCCTTGTCGGCCACGGCGCCGGCCACTGCCGCGCCGCCCTTGCCGAGCTTCTTGGCGGCGGCCTTGCCAGCCGCGGCCTCGGCCGCCTGGCTGCCTTCGTCCGGGGTTTCCGCCAGCACCGGGAAGCGGGTGTTCTCGCGCACCTCGGTGAGCAACAGCAGCAGCGGCGAGTTGGCGGCGGTCAGCGCCGACATCTGGTCGGCGCTTTCGCCCGCGTCGTTGAACGGGATCAGGCCGACCTGGTTGATCGCCTCGCCCCAGTAGTTGGCGTAGTCGCGGAAGTACAGCTGCTCCAGCTCGACCATCAGCCGGCGCATGTCCATGTCACTGATGCCGCTGCCCTCGCCCAGCACCCAGTTGTCGCGCAGGATGTCGTTGACCAGGTTGGCGCCCTGCACCGAGAAGTACTGCTGGTAACCCTGGGAGGTGTAGAAGCCGGGGATCGGGTAGTCGATACCAACGAACTGGCTGGCCTGCGGCCCGAGCTGCTGGCTCAGGCGGTACTCCGGCAGGCTGCGGGCCTGTTCGCGCAATACCCGGTAGACCACGCTGGCCAGGGACTCGGCGCGCAGCACCTGGCGCGCCTGGGCCACCAGGGCGTCGTTGAGCGGGTAGGCGAACGGCTGCTCGAGCAGGCGCCCGAAATGAGCGTTCAGGCCTTCCTGCACGGCGGTGTTGCCGGGGTACTGCTGCGACCAGCCAGCCGCCACCCAGTCCTTGAGCCAGCCCTGGTCGCGGCGGTCGGGCATGCCGAGCATCAGGTAGGCGCGCAGGCTGTTGAGCAGCCGCTCACGGCTTTTCAGGTTACCGCGAATCTGCCCTTCGACCATCTGTGCTACCCGTGGCAGCAGGAGGGTTTCCAGCTCGCGCTGGTAGGCCGGCTGCAGTACTTCGTTGGCCGGCACGCCCTGGTACAGGCCACCGCGGTGCAGCCACGAAGCGTCGCTGCGCTCAGGGAACACGCGCGAAGCCTGCCAGGCGGTGTCCAGCGGCTTGAGCGCGGCCAGGGCGTCGTCGCGGGCGCCCAGGCCAACGTGCTGGCGGTGCCATTGCTGGCCCAGCTCACGTACCTGCTCCAGGCGTTCATGGTTGCCGGAGAAACTGCCGGCCCACAGCACGCCGAACAGCGCCAGCGCCGCGAGGGCGCCGAGGTAGACCGCACGCTGGCCCCAATGGATGCGTCGACGTTCGCGCTGGTCGAGGCCGGCCAGGTCGTACTCGGGGAAGATCACCCGGCTGAACAGCTGCAGGATGAAACGCGAGCGCCCCTGTGGCGCGGCTCGCCCGGGCTGGCCGGGATGGTAACCATTGTCGCTGTCCACCTGCGGCGCCTGGTGCGGCGCGCTGGTCAGGTAGAAGCCGCGCAGCTGGCTGGCGCGCTGGTAGCGGTTGCCGGTGAAGGCGGCGTCGACGAACAGGCACAACTGGTCGCCGATGCGCCCCAGCTGGTGCGGGAAATCGAGGATCCGCGCCCGGCGCAGGGTGTTGCGCTCGTGGTGCATGCGCTGGGTGACCTGGTCACCAAGGCGTTGCAGCAGCCCTTGGAATTCCTTGGCCAGCAGCTCGGTGTCGGCGCCGTTCTGGCCCTTGCCGAAGGTGATGCCGAACACCTGCTCGTTCTCTTCGCGCGACTGCTGGTCGAAGAAGGCGTCGAAACCTTGCAGGCGATCGGTCTTGCTCAGCACCAGGTACACCGGCACCTCGACGTGCAGGCGCTGGCGCAGCTCCTGCAGCCGCGAGCGGACTTTCTGCGCCAGGTCGTTGACCGCGGCCTCGCCGCCGAGCAGCGTGTCCAGCGGCACGGTGACCACCACGCCATTGAGCGGGCGGTTGCGCCGGCGCAGGCGCAGCTGGTCGAGCATCACCCGCCAGGCGCTGCCGTCGATCTCGCTGTCGGACTGGTTGAGGAAACGCCCGGCGGTATCCACCAGCACGGCTTGCTCGGCGAAGTAGAAGTCGCAGAAATCGCCATTGGACGGATCACGGGCGAGCTTGCGCTCCAGCGCGTTGATCGGGAACTCCAGGCCCGAATGGTCGATCAGGCTGGTCTTGCCCGCACCCTGCGGACCGAGCACCAGGTACCAGGGCAGGTCACGGCGCCAGCGTTCGCTGCGGCCACCGTAGAGGCTCGAATGCTTGAGCGTGGACAAGGCATGCTTGAAGCGGGCCTTGATCTCCTTGCCCTCCTCTTCCTTGCGTTCCTCGCGTTCCAGGCGCTCGCGGCCGTCCTCGCTCTCAAGCTCGGCTTGCTTGCGGTTGTTGGCGCGCCAACTGGCGAACACCATCCACAGGCCCCACAGCAGGAACAGCACGCTGATGGTCAGCAAACGCGCCGCGGCGTCTTCCCAGAACTTGTTGTCGGCCACCGCCAGCAGTGGCCCGGCGAACCACACCAGCAAGGCCAGGGCCAGCACCAGCAGCAGGCTCCAGACCCAGGTCTTGGCGAGGAAGGCGCCTACTTTCTTGAAAAAATTCTTCATCACAGGTCCTTGTGTCACTGCCGCGGTTGGGCCGCAGGCTGCTCAAGCGTCTGGAAGGGTTGCAGGACGGTCGCGCGCTGTTCCCCCAGCACCCAGGCGAAACCGGAATACATCACCACCAGGCACACCAGGGTGAACAGCGCCACGCTCCACCACGGCACGATGCGCACCGGGCTGTTGCGCAACTGGTCCAGGCCTTCCCAGCGCGGCGACAGCTCGCGCGGCACGTCGCCACGCAGCTGGCGGATCTGCCGGAACAGCGCGTCGCGAATGCCTTCCAGTTCGGACATGCCGCGGTCGATGACCCGGTACTTGCCCTCGAAGCCCAGCGACAGGCACAGGTACATCAGTTCGAGCATCGGCAGGTGCTTGACCGGGTTCTTCGACATCCGGTCGAGCAGCGAGAAGAACTTCTCGCCGCCGAACGTCTCGTTGTGGAAGGCGCTGAGCAGGCTCATCTGCGACCACTGGCTCTCGTTGCCCCAGGGGGTGGTGACCACCGCCTCGTCGACCACGGTGCACAGCAGGTAGCGGGCCACGGTGACCTGGCCGTTCTCCACGCCCTCGTAGTGGATGCGCGCCTCGAAGGCGCGCACGCAAGCGCTCAGGCGCTCCTTGAGGTTGTTCAGGTCTTCGGCGGTGTCGCTGTGCTTGAGCCGCACCACTTCCGAGAGCAGCTCGCCGGCGGCGGCCACCAGTGGGTTGAGGCCGACGCTGAAGCTGCCGCTGGAGGGCAGGCGCGCCGAATAGACCACACGTTGCTCCAGCGGCTCGGCCCGCGCCGAACCGCCCAGGGCGGTGAGCGCCTGCCCTTCCGGAGCCGAGCCATCCTGGTTGAACAGGACGGTCTTGTCGTCCTGGGGGGTATCCATGTCCATGCTCATGCTCAGTTCCTGATGGCCCAGAATTTCAGTTCGAGATCGGAGAACTCACTGGTGACGTGGAAGGCGAAGCCACCGGAGCCGTCCATCTTGGCGCGGTCGGCGGCGTCGAGTTCGACGATGAAGTAGGTCTTGTTGGCGTGGAACGGGATCTGCCGCGGCGCCACCGGCAGCGGTTTGACCTTGAGCCCCGGCAGGTGCAGGTTGACCAGCTGGCGGATGCGCTCCACCGGGCCGACCTTCAGGTGCGACGGCAGGCGCTGGCGCAGCTCCTCGGACTCGCAGTTGGCGCTGGCCGCCAGCACGAACGAGGCGGTGGTGAGCAGGCCCGGGTCGTGCAGTGGCGAGACCAGGATGCCGTACTGGCGCTGCTGCAGTTCCAGTTCGATGGCGTGCTGCTCGAGCACCATCGACAGCACCTGGCGGATCGACTCCATCAGTTTGCGGAAGCTCGCACCCTGGTCGCTGTGCTGGTAGCGGGCATCCAGGCGCGGGCGCTTGGTGTCGCTGGAGAAGGTCGACAGGTCACCCAGCATGATCAGGAAGGTGCGGTACAACTCTTCGGGGTGCACTTGTTCCAGGCTCAGGTAATGGCGCAGCAGCAGTTCGGTACGGTTGATCAACTGCAGCATCATGAAGTCGCCGACCTCGGCGCCACCGACCTTGCCGTTGGAGCGGATGCGCTCGGCCAGGGTGTCGCCGCGCAGTGCCAGCATGCTGATGACTTCCTTCAGGCACGACAGCAGGTACACCGAGGAGTGGGTGCGGATGAAGGTCGGCACGAAGTCCGGGTCGAGGCTGATGACCCCGTCGGGCGAGGTGTCGAGGATCTCGCAGACCTTGAGCTTCACGTAGGCCTGGTCGGTCTGCTGCTCGCCCAGCAGCAGGCGGAAGTCGGGGCGCGCGCAGTTGATCTGGCTGCTGTTGTCGTCGCCGGCGTTGGAGTCGGACACCTCCACCTCGTAGGTGGTGTAGCGGGTCAGCACATCGGACTGCTCGGGGCGGCGCGCCTCGATGTGGTTGCCGGTGACCAGCGGCAGGGCCATGAAGATCGGCGTGGCGCCGGTGTTCGGCGGCACGTCCAGGGCCAGCGGCTCGCTGCTGCCGTCGAGCTCGAACAGGCTGCCGTCGGGCAGGATGCCGGCGGCGCGACTGATCACCAGCTTGCCCATGTTGAGGAACTGCAGGTCGATCTCGAGGTTGATGAAGCCCCAGGTGTAGGTACCCAGCAGCTGGGTGCGGGTCTTCATCTGGCTGTCGTAGTAACGGTCGTTGTGCTGGAAATGCTGGGGACGCAGCAACATCCCCTCCTGCCAGACTACCTTGTGCACATTCATGGGCGCTCACCCGCTTGTGCCACTGCCGGCACGCCATTGTGGATACCGGCCTGGTCCAGGTAGAAGTTGGCGGTCACGCGCTCGCCGGCGCGGATCGCCTGCACCCGGCGCCACTGCGCCTGGTCGAGGTCGCGGTAGGCGGCCATGATGCCGACGAAGCGGCTGTCGGGGTCGATGCTGAGCTTGAGGGTCAGGGTCTCGCCCGGGCGCAGCTCATGCTCCTCGCTGGCCACCATGTCCGGCGACAGGGCTTCTTTCGGGCGCTGGTAGAGGCTGAAGAAATCGGTGGTTTCGAAGGCCACCGGGTGCTTGAGCTCGAACAGGCGCACCACCACCGGCGACGGCCGGCCATTGATGTCCAGGTTGAGCTGGTCGGTGGCGGTCAGCGTGAGGTCGAGCTTGGTCATGTGCGAATACGGCGACAGGGCGCTGCAGCCGGCCAGCCAGGACAAGGTGGCCAGGGCCCACGTCGCCCTGAGCATCGTGCGGGTGATGCGAGTCATGGAAATCATCCTTGCGGGTCGTGATGGAGGGAAGCGATCAGGCGCACCTGCTCTTCGTAGGTTCGGGCGAAGTCTTTGGCCAGCAGGCGCTCGCTCCAGTCTTCGTTGCCCATCAGGGCCTGGTGGTAGCGCACGTAGGATTTCCAGCGGCTACCGAACAGACCTCTGCGGCCCTGGCGCTCGAACTGCAATACCAACTGTTCCGGGGCGAAGTGCTCCAGGGTGCTGCGCAGTGCGTGGCGGCTGGCGCCGAGCATGGCCACCTGGTGCGCCTGCAGGTCGCGGAAGGCTTGCGACACAGCCTGCTCGGCGGACATCTGCCCGCCACGGCGTGGCTTGAGCAGCTCACCCAGCACCTGATCGGCCTCCAGCGGCGCCTTGATCGGGTTGCGACTGGCACCTTGCGGGGTGGTCAGCGACAGGCGCAGTTCGTTCTTCAACTCGCTGCGGGTGCGCAGGCTCTGCTGCAAACCGCCGATGCTGTGGCGCAGCAGCCCGGCGGCCTGCACCGCCAGGTCTTCGCGGGCCTGCTCGTCGAGGTTGTCCATATCCACCCCGAGGGCGGCGCCGAAGCGCTTCCAGAAGGCGTCGTCGCGGCGCTCACGCGGGGCCGGCGCAGGCGCGGGCTCGGGCGCGACGGCCGGCACCAGGGTCGGCACGATCAGGCTCTCGCGGTCGATCTGCGCGTAGTCGGCGCGCTGGCGGGCCGGTGGCTCGGGCATGGCCATGGCCGCCAGCTCGTCCATCGGATGCAGGCGGGACTCTTCCTGGTCCAACGCGGTGATCGGGTCGAGTTCGAGGAAGGCATCGTCGGGGATGATGTTGCCGCCCGGCATGCCCAGGCTGACATCCATGCCCGGCTCGCTGTCGATCAGCCGCGCGCGCACTTCGATGTCACCCAGGCGGTACACCGCGCCCTGCTCGATGCGGTACGGCTCGCCCTTGCGCAACTGGGCGCCGCTGCTGGCCAGGCGCACGCCGTTGCTGCTGATGTCGGTCAGGAAGAACCCGCCGTTCTCGTAGGTGATCTGGGCGTGATGGCTGGACAGGTGACGCTTGTCATCCTCGATGCACCAATGGCAATCCTTGGCCCGACCGATCTCGCCACCGGCGCGGCCGAAGGTCTTGGTCGGCGAATCGGTGCGGCCGTGCTGGCGTTTGTCGAGCAGTTCGAAAACCAGTTCCATGGTCAGGGCTCCTTGTGCTCAGTTGCCACGGTTGAGGGCCTGGGGGTCTCCCAGGGGGCGGTAGCTGTCGTCGTCGAACTTGTAGTTGCCACCGCAACCAGCCAGGGCGAACGCGGTAACCAGGGCCAGCAACGTGACCCGCCAGTGACGGTGAAACATCGGAACGACTCCATGTACGGATGAGGCATGCGCCGCCACGGGCGCGCCTGGGTGGGAATAGGTAGGTGTCGGGGTCATGCCGGTCAGCCCTCGCAATCGCCGATCTGGATGTTCAGGCGCCCCAGCCGGTACAGCAGGGTGCGCCGCGGCAGGCCGAGTTCGCGGGCTGCCAGGGTCTGGTTGCCGTCGTGCTTGCGCAGGCAGTCGAGCAGCAGGCGGCGCTCGACCTTTTCCAGGCGCTCGCGCAGGTTCAGCTCGCTGTCTTCCAGCGGTGGCTCGGCCAGGCTCAAGGCGAAATGGCCGACTTCCAGCTCATCGCCCTCGCACAGCAGCACCGCGCGCTCCACCAGGCCCTTGAGCTCGCGCACGTTGCCGGGGAAGGCGTAACCGTCGAGGTGATCCAGGGCGGCCTGGGACCAGCCCACCGGGATGCGTTGAAGGAAGTCGCAGGCCTTGTCGCAGAAGTGCCGGGCCAGGGTGATGACATCGCCGTTGCGTTGGCGCAGCGGCGGCAGCTCGATGGGGAACTGCGCCAGGCGGTAGTACAGGTCTTCGCGGAACAGGCCGTCGCTGACCATCTGCGCCAGGTCGCGGTGGGTGGCGGCGATGATGCGCACGTCGATCTTGTGGGTGACGTTGGAGCCCAGCGGGCGGATCTCGCCTTCCTGCAGCACACGCAGCAGCTTGGCCTGCAGGGCCAGGGGCATGTCGCCGATCTCGTCGAGCAGCAGGGTGCCGCCGTCGGCGGCGTCGAACAACCCCGGGCGGTCACGCTCGGCGCCGGTGAAGGCGCCCTTGCGATAACCGAACAGCTCGCTTTCCAGCAGGCTCTCGGGGAAGGCCGCGCAGTTCTGCACCACGAACGCGCCCGAGCGACGCGGGCCGTAGTCGTGGATGGCGCGGGCCACCAGCTCCTTGCCGGTGCCGGTCTCGCCGCGCAGCAACACGGTGTAGGGGCTGTGCAGGACCTTGCTGATCATCTGGCAGGTCTGGCGCATGGCCTGGCTCTGCCCGATCAGGCCGTAGCTGCTGGCAGCGATCGGCGCGGTGCTGGTTGCCTGGGGTTGTGGCCCGGGCTGGCGCAGGCGGCGCAACAGCTGCAACTGGCCCATGGCGAAACCACCCAGGCGGCCGAGTGAGTCGGCGAACCCTTCCAGCGCGCCGCGCTCGCGGTTCACGCACAACAACACCCCGGCGACACGCTGCTGCGCGGTCACCAATGGCACCGCCAGCAGCGCCTGCCAGGGTGTGTTCTGGCAAGGCAGGAAGCTGGTGTCAAACAGGCTGGCGGACAGTTCGGCGATGTTCACCACACGGTTCTGGCACAGGGCGAACTGCAACAGCTGCTCGCCGTTGTAGTCGGCCGGCAGGCTGGAACAGTCACGCGCCAGCAGCTTGCCGTCGAGCCAGGCGGCTTCGAGCCCGAGCCGGGTATGGGTCGGGTCGAGCAGGTATACCTGCACCAGCGGGCAGCCGCTGAGCCCGGCCACGGCCTGCACCAGCGCCTGCAACAGGCACTGGTCGTCCGCCGCCCGGGCAAGGTCGGTGAAGGTACCCAGCAGCGACTCGGCATAGGCCAGCGGGTGCGGCACGTGCGCGAACATCACACCCACCTCAGGCGAACTCGCAGATCACGCCGGCATCCGCGTCGAGGGTGGCGTGCACGCGGCTGATCGCCTCGCCGCTGGCCATGGCGTCGAGCAGGCGGTCGGCCACCTTGGGCAGCACATGGGTGTCGATCAAGTGGTCGATCAGGCGCGCGCCGCTTTCGCTCTGGCTGCAACGCTCGGCCAGGTGGTCGACCAGTGCCTGGCAGTGGCTGAATGCCAGTTGCCGGCGCTGCAGGCGCTCGCCCAGGCGGCCCAGCTTGATCTCGATCAGCTCGCGCAGCACCGGGCCGCCCACCGGGTAGTACGGCACCACGCGCATGCGCGCCAGCAGGGCCGGCTTGAAGTGGCGGCTGAGCACCGGGCGGATATGCTGTTCGAGCAGCTCGGCGTCCGGGCGCTCACCGTTCTCGCACAGGGCGCTGATCTGGTCGCTGGCCAGGTTCGAGGTCATCAGGATCAGGGTGTTGCGGAAGTCGATCTGGCGCCCTTCGCCGTCGTTGGCCACGCCCTTGTCGAAGATCTGGTAGAACAGGTTGAGCACGTCCGGGTCGGCCTTCTCCACCTCGTCCAGCAGCACCACCGAGTACGGCTTCTGGCGCACCGCCTCGGTGAGCATGCCGCCCTCGCCGTAACCGACGTAGCCGGGCGGTGCGCCGATCAGGCGCGAGACAGTGTGCTTCTCCTGGAACTCGGACATGTTGATGGTGGTGATGAAGCGGTCGCCGCCGTACAGCAGGTCGGCCAGCGCCAGCGCGGTCTCGGTCTTGCCGACGCCGCTGGGGCCGACCAGCAGGAACACGCCCACCGGCGCGTCAGGCTTGTTCAGGCCGGCGGCGGTGGCGCGCATGGCGCGGTTGAGCGCGTGCACGGCCTGCTCCTGGCCACGGATGCGCGCACGCAGGTCGTCGGCGAAGCTGATCACCTTGGCATTGTGCTCGCGGGCCAGCTGGCTCAGGGGCACACCGGTCCAGGCGCTGATCACTTCGGCCACCAGGCGCGGGCACACCTCGGCGCTGACCAGGCGTTCCTCGGCCTGGGCGTCGAGCAGGGCTTGATGCGTCTCGGCCAGGCGCTGCTGGAGCTGTTCGCGGCTTTCACCGACAACGGCTTCCTCGCCCTCCTCGCCTTCGCTTGGCGCTGGCGCTTCGACGGGGGCGTTGGCGACCTGCTGACGCAGCTCCAACACCTGCTCGGCCAGCTCACGCTGACGGGCCCAGCGGGCGTCCAGTTCGATCTCCTGGTCATGGGCTTCGGCCAGACGCTGCTCCAGACGCTCGAAGGCTTCCTGGTCGATCTCAAGCCCCGCCTCGGCATCGCGGCGCAAGGCGTTGCGCTGGCGCTCGCCCTCGGCCAGCTCGGCACGCAGGCGCTCGAGGCTGTCCGGTGCCGCAGCCAGGCTGATGCGCACACGGGCGCAGGCGGTGTCGAGCACATCGACGGCCTTGTCGGGCAACTGGCGGCCAGTCAGGTAGCGCGCCGACAGCTCGGCCGCGGCGACCACGGCGTCATCGCGCAGGTAGATGCCATGGCTCTTCTCGTACAGCTGGGCCAGGCCGCGCAGGATGGTCACTGCCTCGCCCACGGTCGGCTCGTGCAGTTGTACCGGCTGGAAGCGACGGGCCAGGGCCGGGTCCTTCTCGAAGTACTTCTTGTACTCGGCCCAGGTGGTGGCGGCGATGGTGCGCAACTCGCCACGCGCCAGCGCCGGCTTGAGCAGGTTGGCGGCGTCGGAACCACCGGCATTGCCGCCCGCGCCGATCAGCGTGTGGGCTTCGTCAATGAACAGGATCACCGGGCGCGGCGCGGCCTTGACCTCGTCGATCACGCCTTTCAGGCGACGTTCGAACTCGCCCTTGACGCTGGCCCCGGCCTGCAGCAGGCCCATGTCCAGCGCCAGCAGGTCGACACCTTGCAGCGCCGGCGGCACTTCACCGGCGACGATGCGCGCGGCCAGGCCCTCGACCACGGCGGTCTTGCCCACGCCGGCCTCGCCGACCACGATCGGGTTGTTCTTGCGGCGGCGGGCGAGAATGTCGATCATCTGGCGGATCGACGCGTCGCGGCACAGCACCGGGTCGAGCTTGCCGTCACGGGCCTGCTGGGTGAGGTTGTGGGTGAAGCGCTGCAGCATCGACTCGCCCTGGGGGGCGCCAGCGGCCTTCGGCGCGGCTGGCTGTTGCGACAGTGCATAGCCCTTGAGGCGCTCGATATCCAGGCCCGACAACAGCTTGTGGTAGCGGCTGCCGGCATAGCGCAGCGGGTTGCGCAGCAGACCAAGGATCAACGCGGCCTGGTCGACCTGGCTCTGGCCCAGCTCGAGGTTGGAAACCAACAACGCATCCTGCAGCCACTGCACCAGCTCCGGCGCGAACACCGGGTTGCGGGTGGCGCTGTGCTCGACATTCGGCTGCAGTGCGGCGCTGAACTCGCCGACGTCGACCGCGGCATCCTGCAGCGCGCGCTGCAGCAGGCTGTCGCTGCGTTCGAGCAGCCCCAGCAGCAGGTCCTCCACCAGGATCTTGCTGCCGCCACGGGCCACGCAGCGCTCGGCGGAGCGCTCCAGGTCGCGGCGGCTGTCGGCGTCCAGGGCCTGGACGAGTTGTTGCAGGTCTACGTTGATCATGGCCATTGGTCCTTAATGAATTTTGCTTCCCAGGGTCACCACGCCATCGGCGCGCTCGCGACCCAGCCAACTGGTCCAGCCCAGGTGGCAGACGTTCTGTTCGCCGATGCGCAGCTCGCGGATCTCTTCGCGGCGCAGCTCCAGGCGGATGTCGTAGTCCAGCGGGTCGCGCAGGGTGAAGCGCGTCAGCGCGCACAGCGGCTGGTAACCGAAACCGATCGGCAGGAACTCGTGGAAGCGCTGCCAGTCCAGCTGGGTGATATGGATGCGGAACTTGCCGCTGCGGTCGCGCACGCGCTCGCCCAGCACGGCGTCTTCGCCCAGCAGGCTGTTGGCCAGGCCCAGGCGGTTGCACTGCTCTTCGAGGATGTCCACGCGCCGCTCCAGGCACTGCTCGATCACCAGGTCGGCGTGCTTGAAGTAGTAACGCAGCACCGCCTCGATCAGCGCCGCCGAGTGGGCGCGCAGGCTGAGCACGCCGAGGTATGGCAGCAGGCGTTTCCAGTTCAGCTCCTTGGCCCGGCGGATCTCCTCGCCCCCCAGCCCGATCAGGGCGAACAGGTGCGACGAGAACCCGTCCAGCGCACCGCTCTCGAAGCTGGCGCGGTAGCGGTACTTGCGCCAGATCGGCAGCAGCAGGCGCTGCAGGCGGTGGTGGAACAGGTCGAGGAACGTCCGCGTCGGGTTGCCGTCCTCGTTGTCGCCCAGCGCCTGCTCGCCATAGAACGCCGGCAGCGGCGAGCTGGAGCCGACCAGGCCGATCAGGTTGAAACGCATGCGCGCACGCAGTTGGCCGTGCTCGTGGAAGAACTCGATACGGTCGACGTCGCTGCCGGGGAAACCCAGGCTGGGGTTGGCCTGGAACTCCACCAGGTCGTAGAGTTCCTCGTCCTCCAGGTACGGGTAGGCCTCGCGCAACTGCTCCATCACCAGCAGCACCGCCTGGAACAGCGAGTACTCGCGGATGCTCCGGCTCAGCCGGCTTACAGCAGCGGTTGCAGGCCCATGCGTGGTGTCCATTGGTACACCTCCCCTTGTGTGCTTTTCACCCGCAACTCGTGGTACGAGTTGAGGCTGGCGTAGAGCGCGAAGAATTCATTGAGCACCGAGGCGAAGACGAACAGGTCGCCCTCGCCGATGTAGCCTTCCGGGTCGATGGTCAGCTCGGTGCGCAGGCCGCGCAGCGGCAGGCCACGGTGCAGGCGGTCGACGTGCTGGTGGCGGATCGACTTGAGCCCGCCGAGCAGGCGCCGGCTGACTTTCTCGGCGTGCTGGTCGTAGTAGCGCGGCAGGTCGTAGGTCTCGAGGATCACCTTGAGCGCGTCGACGTCGGCCAGCGACAGGTAGTTCAGCGACATGTTGCTGATCAGCTTCCACAGGAAGTCGCGGTTCAGCGGCGGCGCGTAGCTGGCGGTGACCGGCGTGATGTTGCGGAAGGTGAGGAACTCGGGGGTCTCTTCGCTGAGCATGCAGATGTCGCCCAGCTTGAGCCGGCGCGGCAGGTTCTGGTTGGTGCAGGTCAGCTCGATCGACAGCGTCTCGTGGGACTCGGCCTGGTGCACGCCGAAGCTCAGGTAGGTATCCAGGCCGTCGTGCAGCAGCGAGGAGCGCTGGCGGATGCTGTAGTGCGGGCGGTTCTGCGGCACGTCGAAGCTGGCATCGTGCTCGAACGACTCGAACGGCACGTAGTTCTGGTAGCCCAGGCCACCGGGGCTCCAGCCGGTCACGCTATCGACCGAGAACACCCCGCAATGCTCCAGGTCGAGCTCGGCCGGCAGCAGCAGGTACTCGTCCTGCTTGCCATCCAGGCGGATGGGCAGGGCGTCGTGCTTGAACAGGTTGGCGATGGGCGTGCAGTACAGCTTGACGTTGTCCAGGGTCGGGCGCAGGCGCTGGGCCTCGCCACGGCGGATGTCGAAGCGCAGCTCGACGCCATGCACCTGCTTGAGGGTTTCCTCCGGCAGGCTCTGCAGCACCTCCAGCCCGGTCACGTCGACGAACAGGAACTTGTCCTGGAAGGCGAAGTACTCCTGCAGGAATCGGTAGCCACGGAAGGTATTAAGCGGGTAAGGGATCAGCGCCTCTTCCTCGGCGAAGCCCACCGGGTGCACCTTGGCCGCCGGCGCGCGCAGCAGCAGCGGCTCGCCTTTCGTGTTGAGCATTGGCTTGCCGTGGCTGTCCAGCGGCATCAGCTCGATACCGGCCAGGCTGCGCAGCAGGCTCAGGTAGAGCATCTGGCTGATGTAGCGCTCACCTGCCAGGTGCAGGCGCAGCTTGCTGAATTTCACATCGCCCAGGTTGCCATCGCAGTTCATCTCCAGGCGCAGGCTCAGCAGCGCGCCCTGGCCGTTGAGCGAGTAGTTCAAGGCGCTCAGGCGCAGCGGCAGCACCTCGGTCGGGTAGCAGGTGCGAAAGCGGCAGCTGACACCATCGATCGGCTTGCCTTCCACCGGCGTGTCGCGCTCGACTCGCAGGGCCGGGCCGGCCTGGCGCAGGGGGTCGAACTGCAAGATGCTGAACGCCGGCAGCGGGCGCATGTAGTTCGGCCACAGCAGGTGCATCAGCGAGTGGGTGAGCTCAGGCAGCTCGTCGTCGAGCTTCTGCCGCAGGCGGCCGGTGAGGAAGGCGAAGCCCTCGAGCAGGCGCTCGACGTCCGGGTCGCGCCCGGCCTGGCCGAGAAACGGCGCCAGCGCCGGGCTGCGCTCGGCAAAGCGCCGCCCCAGCTGGCGCAGTGCCGTCAGCTCGCTTTGGTAGTAGTAATTGAAGGACATCCGTCGTTCCGCCTGAATTCAGATCTCGAGTACCGCCAGTGGCGCAGGGTTCGTGAAATCCAGGGCTATGGGAGGCGCGACATCGTTAGTCTCCTTGACTGACACTGACTTGCCCGCTGCCATCCAGGCGCGCGGCAAAACTGACAGAGCGCTTGATGCCGTCCACCTCAAGCTGGCCTTCGATACTGAAAGCCAGCTTGAGCTGATCGTGATCACGCGGTCGGGAAATCACCCGGACATCGGACAGGCGCGGCTCGTAGGCCTCGATGAAATGCTCGATGGCCCGACGGGCCTGGCTGAGCGCATCGTGCAGGCTCAAACGCATGTCGTTGAGGTCCGGCAGCCCGTAGTCGGCGAGCGT
This sequence comes from Pseudomonas entomophila, assembly GCF_018417595.1. Taxonomy (NCBI): domain Bacteria; kingdom Pseudomonadati; phylum Pseudomonadota; class Gammaproteobacteria; order Pseudomonadales; family Pseudomonadaceae; genus Pseudomonas; species Pseudomonas entomophila. Next base: position 547,555 of record NZ_CP070982.1, on the reverse strand, counting down.
CTGCACGCTGCCGGCCCGGGTGCTGAGCATCTTCGCCAGATGAGCGGCCACGGAAGCCATGGCGGCGTCTTCACGCCGCCAGTTGGCACGCTGGTCGGACTCGCCGCTCAGGCGTTCGAACAGGCTTCCGTAGCCATTCATCATCGACGCTTACTCCTTGTCCAGCTTGCCGACCAGCGACAGGGTGAAGTCGGCGCCCATGTACTTGAAGTGCGGACGCACGTTCAGGCTGACGCGGTACCAGCCCGGCTCACCTTCCACGTCGCTGACGATCACCTGGGCGGCGCGCAGCGGACGACGGCCACGCACTTCGGCGCTCGGGTTCTCCTGGTCGGCCACGTACTGGCGGATCCACTTGTTCAGTTCCAGCTCCAGGTCGGTACGTTCCTTCCAGGAGCCCAGCTGCTCGCGCTGCAGGACCTTGATGTAGTGGGCCAGGCGGTTGACGATCATCATGTACGGCAGCTGGGTGCCCAGCTTGTAGTTCAGCTCGGCAGTCTTGCCTTCCGCGCTGATACCGAAGAACTTCGGTTTCTGCGCCGAGTTGGCCGAGAAGAACGCCGCGTTGTCGCTGCCCTTGCGCATGGTCAGGGCAATGAAGCCCTCTTCGGCCAGCTCGTACTCGCGACGGTCGGACACCAGCACTTCGGTCGGGATCTTGGTCTCGATCTCGCCCATGCTCTCGAAGTGGTGCAGCGGCAGGTCTTCCACCGCGCCACCGCTCTGCGGGCCGATGATGTTCGGGCACCAGCGGAACTTGGCGAAGCTGTCGGTGAGCTTGGTACCGAAGGCGTACGCAGTGTTGCCCCACAGGTAGTGCTCGTGGCTGTTGGCCACGGTTTCCTTGTAGACGAACGACTTGACCGGGTTCTCTTCCGGGTCGTACGGGTTGCGCAGCAGGAAGCGCGGCACGGTCAGGCCGATGTAGCGCGCGTCCTCGGACTCACGGAAGCTCTGCCACTTGGTGAACTGCGGGCCTTCGAAGTGATCCTTCAGGTCCTTCAGGTCCGGCAGGCCGGTGAAGCTCTCCAGGCCGAAGAATTTCGGGCCAGCGGCGGCGATGAACGGCGCGTGGGACATGCAGGACACGCTGGAGACGTACTGCATCAGCTTGACGTCCGGCGAGCTCGGCGACAGGTAGTAGTTGGCGATGACCGCGCCCACCGGCTGGCCACCGAACTGACCGTACTCGGCGGTGTAGATGTGCTTGTACAGACCGGCCTGCATCACTTCCGGCGAGTCTTCGAAGTCGTCCAGCAGATCCTGCTTGGAGACGTTGAGGATCTCGATCTTGATGTTTTCACGGAAGTTGGTGCGGTCGACCAGCAGCTGCAGCCCGCGCCAGGCCGATTCCATGGCCTGGAAGTCCGGGTGGTGGAGGATCTCGTCCATCTGGCGGCTGAGCTTGGCATCGATCTCGGCGATCATGCGGTCGACCAGCGCCTTCTTGACCGGCTCACCGTCGTTCTGCGGCTTGAGCAGTTCTTCGATGAAGGCCGACACGCCACGCTTGGCGATGTCGTAGGCTTCATCGTCCGGAGTCAGGCGGGTTTCGGCGATGATGCTGTCGAGAATGCTGAATTCGCTGTTCTCGGCGCTCTGTTGTTGTGCGGCGGTGCTCATGGCAATTAGCTTCCTTGACTAAGGGGATCAGGCGTCAGGCGTGGCGTTCAGGCCCAGCTCACCGAGCACGCGCTCGCGGGACTCACCGTCGGCCAGCACGCCTTCGATGGCCTTGCGGAACGCCGGGGCGTTGCCCAGCGGGCCTTTCAGGGCGACCAGGGCTTCACGCAGTTCCATCAGCTTCTTCAGCTCCGGCACTTGCTCGACCAGGCTGGCCGGGTTGAAGTCCTTCATGGTGTTGACGCGCAGGCTGACCGCCAGCTCGTCGCCTTCGGCGCCTTCCTGCAGACGGTTGGGCACGGCCAGGGTCATGCTCAGTTCCTGCTTGGCCAGCACCTCGTCGAAGTTCATCTTGTCGATGCTGATCGGCTTGCGGTCTTCGATCTTGCGATCGTCGGCACGCAGGGTGTAGTCACCGATCGCCAGTAGTTTCAACGGCAGTTCGATCTCTTCCTGAGCCCCACCGGTGGCGGGTTTGAACGTGACGTTGATGCGTTCCTTGGGGGCTACCGAGCCTTCTTTGGCCATTGGTTTTCTCCTTGAGGGTTATGGCCCTTGGGCCTATTCGAGTACGACTTCGAGATCGAGATGGCACAGTCGGCGGTAGATCTCGTCCTTGCGTTCGCGCACCACATGGTTCTGCGGCAGCAGCTCGCAACAGGTATGCAGCAGGTGCAGCACCTGCAGCGACAGATCGGGCTCCCAGGCATCCACGCCAGACTGACGCAACTGCTCGTCCAGGGCTTCCAGCTGGGTCTTGGCCAGTTCGTATTTCTTGGCCGTATAGCAGAGGCGTGCCTGGCTCAACTGCCAGAAAAAGCGCTCGCGCCCGCCGTGGGCGCCTTGCATCTGCTGCTTGAGGTGCTGTACCGCGCTCTTCAGGCCATCCTTGCGCAGGATCGGCTGCACCGCCTCCAGGGCTTCCTCCCAGGGTGCCTGGCGCACGCCAGGCTCGGTGACCGGCTGGGCCACCTCGGCCTGCAGGTGGGGGGTGACCTGGGCGGCAATCCAGGCGCGGGTCTCGGGGTCGGCAAACGGGGTGCCGTCGTGGAACTTCAGCTCGATCACGCTGGGCAGACGCTGCAACAGCGAAGCGAAGTTCATCTCCACCTCGCGCATGCCGGCCTCGACGTTCAGGGCCTGGCAGCACTCCCACACCAGGCGCTGGCCATCGAACCAGAACGGCGCCTTGGCCACACTGTTCTCCAGTTCCACCAGCAGGTCGGCGTAATTTCCCTGTTCGAAGCGCTCCCGGTAGCTCTTGAGCTTGTCGGCGGGCAGGCCGCGCAGTGCGGTGACGTTTTCGGCGTTGCGCTCGGGCATCGCCTCGATGGGCAGCCACAGCAGCGTGCGGTTCAGGCGCAGGGCGCGCAGGTCGGTGGCTTTCTGCCGCTGCCACCACACGCATAACTGCCGGCCCTGCTCTTGCTGGGCACGCAGGGCTTTATTCGCATCCTTCTCGTTCTCCACCGGCTCGCCCGGAGTGAACAGTTGGGTAGCCGCCTGCTTGACCTGGGCGACGATGGCGCCGACAGCGCCAGGCTGCGGCTCGTTGTCGGCCGAACGCTGGACCTGGCCCTTGAGTGCACGGCAGATAGGTAGCAACAGCGGCGCATCGTCGCCCAGACGAGCGGACAACGCCGCCTCCAGGCCACCCAGTTGCTCGACCATCTGCTGGAACAGCGGCAGCTGCTCCTTGATCGCGATGTCGGCGCCCAGCGCCTGCTCGAGGCGCGGCACCAGCCAACCGATGGCGGCGGAACGGGTACGAGGCTTGGCGGGGTGGACGTCGTCCCAATGGTGCTCGCACAGCTCGCGCAGCAGGCTGATGCCCGCCAGCAAGCCGGCGTAGGATTCGCGCTGGAACAAGGCCCAGGTCAGCCAGGAGGCCACGCGCAGATCCTTGGACTGGTCGCGTAGCAGCGCTTCACTGTTCTCGAGGATCTTCAGCCAGTCCACCTGGCCGCTGGCATGGATCGACTGCGCCCGGGTCAGCTCGCCTTCGAGGGCTTCGAACTCGGTGGAGAAGCGCACGTCGTCACCACCGAAAGAGCCCGGCGAGACGGCATTCTTGCCGAGTTCCAGATAGCGCGCAGCCAATTTAGAAGAGTAAGACATCCATTTCTCGCATTTAGAACTCGCACATCGATTCCGGAACCTGAGTTCCAGAACTTTGCTGTCGGGAAGTTCTATCGATTCAGTTCACAATCCAGTGAACAGGTGGTCAAGCGGATGAATAGCCTAATGCCATCAAAGCCACATTGCAACCACTCAAAAGGATAGGCAAAAGCGAAACGAAAACACCACCTCAGGGTTTCCCTGATGCCGGCTAATATTATCCCTGAGGCAACTGCAAAAGTTATTGACGAAACTCAATCAGGTATCGCGGATAACTCTTTGAAAAATTTAACAGCCGTTAAAAAAAAGCGCAGTGTTTTCGTGCTGCGTTTTTTTTGAAAACCGTGTCGGAAAAGTTACGACCAGAACGAAAGCGCATTGTTAAAACCGACGAAACGCCTCAACTATGGCATAGTGCCATCAAGTTATTCTCAAGTGTGCCGTAGTTTCGAACTGAGTACCGCGCAACCGTACTCGGCAACAAAAAGCCCCCAAAACTTTCGTCCCGGGGGCTCGCAACCAACGGTCACACTTCAGGCTTAGAACGGAATATCGTCGTCGAAGCTGTCGAAGTCGGCGGCCGGCTGCGGGGCCGGCTGCTGTGGCGCCGGACGCTGAGGAGCCTGCTGCGGGCGCGGTGCCTGCTGACGCGGCGCCTGGTTGTACTGCTGCTGCCCGCCCTGGTTGTAATTGCCGCCACCCTGGTTGTACGGGTCGCCACCTTGCTGCTGGTTCTGCGGACGACCGCCGAGCAGCTGCATGGTGCCCTGCATGTCGACGATGATCTCGGTGGTGTAGCGCTTGATGCCGTCCTTTTCCCACTCGCGGGTCTGCAGCTTGCCTTCGATGTACACCTGCGAACCCTTGCGCAGGTACTCGCCGGCGATCTCGGCGACCTTGCCGAACAGCGACACGCGGTGCCATTCAGTACGCTCGACCTTCTGCCCGGACTGCTTGTCGGTCCACTGCTCGCTGGTGGCCAGGCTCAGGTTGGTCACGGCGTTACCGTTGGGCAGGTAGCGGACTTCGGGATCCTGACCGCAGGTACCGACCAGAATGACTTTGTTAACCCCACGGGCCATAACGTTCTCCTAGGCTTCGCACGCCGAAGAGGCTGGGTTCACCAGACACTCGAGGGTCGTACGGTCCAAAATTTTCGTATCCAGTTTGATATAGATGGCGGCTTCTTCTGCCACCACCACGGCGTCGGTCACACCCGGCACGGCCATCAAGCGCTCGGTCAGCCCGGCTTCCCGGACCGCCTCCGGCGTCAGCGGCATGCGCAGGCTGGTCACGTAGGGCGGCTCGTTCATGCGCAACGCAGTGAGCAGCCACAGGGCACACAGGCCCGCGCAACCGAGAAACACCATGCTCAGGCCACCGTGCTGGAACAACCAGCCACCGATGATTCCTCCCAGCGCGGCACCCAGGAACTGGCTGGTGGAGTACACCCCCATCGCAGTCCCCTTGCCGCCAGCGGGCGACACCTTGCTGACCAGCGAAGGCAGAGATGCCTCCAGCAGGTTGAAGGCAGTAAAGAATACCACGGTGCCGATCACCAGTCCGCGCAAGTTGTCAGCCCACTGCCAGAAGAACACCTCCACCAGCAGCAACACACTGACCGCGCCAAGCAGCACGCGTTTCATCTTGCGCTTCTTCTCGCCGTAGATGATGAACGGGACCATTGCAAAAAATGAGACGAGCAGCGCGGTCAGGTACACCCACCAGTGCTGCTCCTTGGGCAGCCCGCCGCGCTCGACGAACGCCAGCGGCAGCGCCACGAAGCTGGCCATGAGGATGGCGTGGAGGATGAAGATGCCCACATCCAGGCGCAGGAGGTCCGGATGACGCAGGGTCGGGCCGAGGGCCTGGCGGGCCACGCCGGATTCGCGATGCTGCAAGGTGCTGTGGGTGTTAGGCACGACAAAAGCGATCAGGGCGATACCGACCAGGGCAAGTCCTGCGGTGGCGAGAAACAATCCTGACAAGCCAAAGGCGCGAGTCAACAACGGCCCGATCACCATCGCCACGGCGAACGACAGGCCGATGCTCATGCCGATCATCGCCATCGCCTTGGTCCGGTGCTGCTCGCGGGTGAGGTCGGAAAGCAGCGCCATCACCGCCGCTGAAATAGCGCCTGCGCCTTGCAGGATACGCCCGGCGATCACGCCCCAGATCGAATCGGCCTGGGCCGCCAGCACGCTGCCCAGGGCGAAGATCACCAGCCCCAGGTAGATCACCGGGCGACGGCCGATGCGGTCGGAAATCACCCCGAACGGAATCTGCAGCACCGCTTGGGTCAGGCCATAGGCGCCGATGGCCAGGCCGATCAGCGCGGGGGTGGCGCCAGCCAGGTCCATGCCGTAGGTGGCCAGCACCGGCAGTACCATGAACATGCCCAGCATACGAAAGGCAAAGACCAGGGCCAGGCCGCTAGCGGCGCGGGTTTCGCTGCCACTCATGCGTTCGTTGTGGGTGTCGTGCATGGAATAACCTCGTGTGAACCGGCGGCGATTCTATCAGTCCGACGCGTTGACGGCATATACGTGACGCTTTGCCGCGTACTGGCAGCGCGCCGTATACTCCTGTGTTTATGCCCGCCGAGCGAGGCCGCAGTGGACAAGATCCTGATCCGTGGGGCACGCACCCACAACCTGAAGAACATCGACCTCACGCTACCGCGGGACAAGCTGATCGTGATCACCGGCCTGTCCGGTTCCGGCAAGTCGTCCCTGGCATTCGACACCCTGTACGCCGAAGGCCAACGCCGTTACGTGGAATCGCTGTCGGCGTACGCCCGACAGTTCCTGTCGATGATGGAAAAGCCCGACGTCGACACCATCGAAGGCCTGTCGCCGGCCATCTCCATCGAGCAGAAGTCGACCTCGCACAACCCGCGTTCGACCGTCGGCACCATCACCGAGATCTACGACTACCTGCGCCTGCTCTATGCCCGGGTCGGCACGCCACGTTGCCCGGACCACGACATCCCGCTGGAAGCGCAAACGATCAGCCAGATGGTCGACCTGGTGCTGGAAAAACCCGAAGGCAGCAAGCTGATGCTGCTGGCTCCGGTGATCCGCGAGCGCAAGGGCGAGCACCTGGCGGTGTTCGACGAGCTGCGCGCCCAGGGCTTCGTGCGCGCCCGGGTCAACGGCAAGCTCTACGAGCTCGATGAACTGCCCAAGCTGGATAAGCAGAAGAAGCACAGCATCGATGTGGTGGTGGACCGCTTCAAGGTCCGCGCCGACCTGCAGCAGCGCCTGGCCGAATCGTTCGAGACCGCGCTCAAGCTGGCCGACGGCATCGCCCTGGTGGCGCCGATGGATGACGAGGAAGGCGAGGAGACGATCTTCTCCGCCCGCTTCGCCTGCCCGATCTGTGGCCATGCCATCAGCGAGCTGGAACCCAAGCTGTTCTCCTTCAACAACCCGGCCGGCGCCTGCCCGACCTGCGATGGCCTGGGGGTCAAGCAGTTCTTCGACACCAAGCGCCTGGTCAACGCCGAGCTCACCCTCGCCGAGGGCGCGATACGGGGCTGGGACCGGCGCAACGTCTATTACTTCCAGATGCTCGGCTCACTGGCCGCGCATTACGGCTTCAGCCTTGAAGAACCCTTCGGTGAGCTCTCGGCCGACCACCAGAAAGTGATCCTGCACGGCAGCGGCAAGCAGAGCGTCGACTTCAAGTACCTCAACGACCGCGGCGACATCGTCAAGCGCTCGCACCCGTTCGAGGGTATCGTGCCCAACCTCGAGCGCCGCTACCGCGAGACCGAGTCGGCCACCGTGCGCGAGGAGCTGGCCAAGTTCCTCGGCACCCAGCCCTGCCCCGACTGCCGCGGCACACGCCTGCGCCGTGAAGCGCGGCATGTGTGGGTGGGCGAGAAAACCCTGCCGGCGGTCACCAACCTGCCGATCGGCGAAGCAAGCGCGTACTTCGGTGACCTGACCCTGACCGGCCGCCGCGGTGAGATTGCCGCGAAGATCCTCAAGGAGATCTGCGAGCGCCTGCAGTTCCTGGTCAACGTCGGCCTCGACTACCTGACGCTCGACCGCAGCGCCGACACCTTGTCCGGCGGCGAAGCCCAGCGCATCCGCCTGGCCAGCCAGATCGGCGCCGGCCTGGTGGGCGTGATGTACATTCTCGACGAGCCGTCCATCGGCCTGCACCAGCGTGACAACGACCGCCTGCTGGCCACCCTCAACCACCTGCGCGACCTGGGCAACACGGTGATCGTGGTGGAGCATGACGAGGACGCCATCCGCCTGGCCGACTACGTGGTGGACATCGGCCCGGGCGCCGGCGTGCACGGCGGGCAGATCGTCGCCGAGGGTTCGCCGGAAGAAGTCATGGCGCACCCTGATTCGCTGACCGGCAAATACCTGTCCGGGCGCAAGAAGATCGTCGTGCCCGCCAAGCGCACCCCGCGCAACAAGAAGCTCTCGCTCAAGCTCAAGGGCGCGCGCGGCAACAACTTGCAGAACGTCGACCTGGAAGTGCCGATCGGCCTGCTGACCTGCGTGACCGGCGTGTCCGGCTCGGGCAAGTCGACGCTGATCAACAACACCCTGTTCCCCCTGGCCGCCACCGCCCTCAATGGCGCGAGCAGCCTGGAGGCGGCGCCGCACGCCAGCGTCGACGGCCTGCAGCACCTGGACAAGGTGGTCGATATCGACCAGAGCCCGATCGGCCGCACCCCACGCTCCAATCCAGCCACCTACACCGGCATCTTCACGCCAATCCGCGAGCTGTTCTCCGGCGTGCCGGAGGCCCGCTCACGCGGCTACGGGCCAGGGCGCTTCTCGTTCAACGTCAAGGGCGGCCGCTGTGAGGCCTGCCAGGGCGACGGCCTGATCAAGGTGGAGATGCACTTCCTGCCGGACATCTACGTGCCCTGCGACGTGTGCAAGAGCAAGCGCTACAACCGCGAAACCCTGGAGATCAAGTACAAGGGCAAGAACATCCACGAGGTGCTGGAAATGACCATCGAGGATGCCCGCGAGTTCTTCGACGCGGTCCCGGCACTGGCGCGCAAGCTGCAGACACTGATGGACGTCGGGCTTTCCTACATCAAGCTGGGGCAGTCGGCGACGACGCTGTCCGGCGGCGAGGCGCAGCGGGTCAAGCTGTCGCGCGAGCTGTCCAAGCGCGATACCGGCAAGACCTTGTACATCCTCGACGAGCCCACTACTGGCCTGCACTTCGCTGACATCCAGCAACTGCTCGATGTGCTCCACCGCCTGCGCGACCACGGCAACACCGTGGTAGTGATCGAGCACAACCTGGATGTGATCAAGACCGCCGACTGGCTGGTGGACCTGGGGCCTGAGGGTGGCTCCAAGGGCGGCCAGATCATCGCCTGCGGTACACCGGAAGAGCTGGCCGAGCAGAAGCAGTCGTATACCGGGCATTACCTCAAGCCGCTGCTTGAGCGAGATCGGGCCTGACCTGATGTGAAAAAGCCCCTGGCATCGTTGAATGCCAGGGGCTTTTTTATTTGCCCTGCTCTACAAGCGAGGGGTGCAACTGAGATCTCGTAGAAGCCGGCTTGCCGGCGAACAGGGCCGACCGATCACATCTGCGACTGCAGATAGTTCTCCAGGCCAATGGCCTTGATCAACCCTTGCTGCTTCTCCAGCCAGTAGGTGTGATCTTCTTCGGTATCCGCCAGTTGCGCGCGCAGGATGTCGCGGCTGATATAGTCCTTGTGCAGTTCGCACAGCTCGATACCCTTGCACAGCGCGGCACGAACCTTGTACTCGAGCTTCAAGTCGGCCTCGATCATCTCCGGCACGGTGCTGCCCACTTCCAGGTCGTCTGCGCGCATGTCGGGCGTGCCTTCGAGCATCAGGATACGGCGCATCAGCGCATCGGCGTGCTGGGTCTCTTCCTCCATCTCGTGGTTGATACGCTCGTAGAGCTTGCCCAGGCCCCAGTCTTCGTACATCCGCGAGTGAATGAAGTACTGGTCGCGCGCGGCCAGCTCGCCTTTGAGCAATGTGACGAGGTAATTGATTACGTCCGGGTGACCTTGCATCGCCCTGCTTCTCCCTGTGAATGCGTCAATGAACATAGTTTGAACCAGCTTCTGCTCGCGGTCACTGAGAAATGCGCAATAAGATGCAAAAAAACGGTTGAACGGTAGTGATTTTCATTGAAAAACCGCCCTAATGAGGGCGGTTCTTCTTATCACTTCGACTTAGGCGAGATTCACGCCCAAGACCTTGGCGATACCTTCTCCATATGCCGGGTCGGCCTTGAAGAAGTGCTGCAACTGACGCTGAACAACGTCTTCGCTGACACCTGCCATTGTCCCGGCAATGTTACTGATCAACAGCGACCGCTGCTCATCGCTCATCAGGCGGAACAACGCGCCGGCATGGCTGTAGTAATCACTGTCTTCGCGGTGATCGTAGCGATCGGCCGCACCGCTCAACGCCAATGCCGGCTCGGCGTGACGTGGTGACTGCTTGGGCGCATCGCCATAACTGTTCGGCTCATAGTTCGGCGCACCACCGTAGCTGCCCGTGGCCATGGCACCATCACGCTGGTAGCTGTGCACCGGGCTACGCGGCGCATTGACCGGCAGCTGCTGGTGGTTGGTACCCACCCGGTAGCGGTGGGCGTCGGCGTAGGCGAACACGCGGCCTTGCAGCATACGGTCAGGCGACAGGCCGACACCCGGGACCATGTTGCTCGGACCGAAGGCTGCCTGCTCCACTTCGGCGAAGTAGTTGAGTGGGTTGCGATTGAGCTCCAAAACGCCCACTTCAATCAGCGGATAGTCCTTCTGCGACCAGGTCTTGGTCACATCGAACGGGTTCTCCTGACGGCTCGCGGCCTCATCTTCGCTCATCACCTGGATACACACGCTCCAACGTGGGAAATCACCACGCTCGATGGCCTCGAACAAGTCGCGCTGTGCGTAGTCAGGATCAGTGCCCGCCAGGCGCGCAGCATCCGCCGGCGCCAGGTTCTTGATGCCCTGCTGGGTCTTGAAGTGCCACTTCACCCAAGTGCGTACGCCCTTGTCGTTGACCAAGCTGTAGGTGTGGCTGCCAAAACCGTGCATGTGGCGGTAGCCGTCCGGAATTCCACGATCGGAGAACAGGATGGTGACCTGGTGCAGCGCTTCAGGCGAATGCGACCAGAAGTCCCACATCATTTGGGCATTCTTCAGGTTGGTTTGGGGGTGACGCTTCTGGGTGTGGATGAAGTCCGGAAATTTCAGCGGATCACGGATGAAGAACACCGGCGTGTTGTTGCCGACGATATCCCAGTTGCCTTCCTCGGTGTAGAACTTGACCGCAAAGCCACGAGGATCGCGCTCGGTGTCGGCCGAACCCCGCTCACCACCCACGGTGGAGAAGCGCAGGAACGTCTCGGTGCGCTTACCCACCGCATTGAACAGTTTGGCGCAGGTCAGATCGGTGATATCGCGGGTAACGGTGAAGGTGCCATAGGCGCCCGAGCCCTTGGCGTGCACGCGGCGCTCGGGGATGTTCTCGCGGTTGAAGTGGGCGAGCTTCTCGATGAGGTGGAAATCGTCGAGCAGCAAAGGGCCGCGGGGGCCTGCGGAACGGGAATTCTGGTTGTCGGCTACAGGTGCACCGCTGGCGGTGGTCAGAATCTTGCTCATGGGCTCTCCTTATCGGTCTCTAATCGCCGGCTAGGCGGTATGTAGAGGAGTATCCGCGAGCATGATTCCATTAACTAATTCATTGATTCTGTAGTTTCGATAGAAAACTACAATTCATACAGACACAAAAAACCGGGCACTAGGCCCGGTTTCTTGTAGCAGACAGAACGTCTTACTCGGCAGCTTCTACAGCACCACCGACTGGACGATCAACCAGCTCGACGTACGCCATAGGCGCGTTGTCGCCAGCGCGGAAACCGCACTTCAGGATGCGCAGGTAGCCGCCTTGACGGGTGGCGTAGCGCTTGCCCAGATCGTTGAACAGTTTGCCAACGGCGGACTTCGAACGGGTACGGTCGAAGGCCAGACGACGGTTGGCTACGCTGTCTTCCTTGGCCAGGGTGATCAGCGGCTCGGCAACGCGGCGCAGTTCCTTGGCTTTCGGCAGGGTGGTTTTGATCAGCTCGTGCTCGATCAGCGACACTGCCATGTTCTGGAACATAGCCTTGCGGTGAGAGCTGGTACGGCTCAGGTGACGTCCACTTTTACGATGACGCATGATTCATTCCTTACCAAACACTACGTTCGGTGATTACGACGATCAGGCAGTCGCCTTGTCGTCCTTCTTAAGACTTGCAGGCGGCCAGTTGTCGAGGCGCATGCCGAGAGACAGACCACGGGAGGCCAGGACGTCCTTGATTTCAGTCAGGGACTTCTTGCCCAGGTTAGGAGTCTTCAACAGCTCTACTTCGGTACGCTGAATCAGGTCGCCGATGTAGTAGATGTTCTCCGCCTTGAGGCAGTTGGCCGAACGTACGGTCAGTTCCAGGTCGTCAACCGGGCGCAGCAGGATCGGATCGATCTCGTCTTCCTGCTCGACCACAACCGGCTCGCTGTCACCTTTGAGGTCGACGAACGCGGCCAGCTGCTGCTGCAGGATGGTCGCGGCACGACGGATGGCCTCTTCAGGATCCAGGGTACCGTTGGTTTCCAGATCGATGACCAGCTTGTCCAGGTTGGTACGCTGCTCAACACGGGCGTTCTCGACCACATAGGCGATACGACGCACCGGGCTGAACGAAGCGTCCAGCTGAAGGCGACCAATGCTGCGGCTTTCGTCTTCGTCGGTCTGACGGGAGTCGGCCGGCTCGTAACCGCGACCACGAGCTACAGTGAGCTTCATGTTCAGGGCGCCGTTGGACGCCAGGTTCGCGATTACGTGATCGGGGTTGACGATCTCGACATCGTGATCCAGCTGAATATCGGCAGCGGTAACCACCCCCGAACCCTTTTTCGACAAGGTCAGCGTAACTTCGTCACGACCGTGCAGCTTGATAGCCAGGCCTTTCAGGTTCAACAGGATTTCAATGACGTCTTCCTGTACACCTTCGATCGCGGAGTACTCATGGAGTACGCCGTCGATCTCGGCCTCGACTACTGCACAGCCAGGCATGGAGGACAACAGGATGCGGCGCAGCGCGTTGCCCAGGGTATGGCCGAAGCCACGCTCGAGAGGCTCGAGCGTGATCTTGGCGCGGGTTGGACTGACAACCTGCACATCGATGTGGCGGGGTGTCAGAAACTCATTTACCGAAATCTGCATGGATGCACCTATTTTCTAGCCCTTACTTGGAGTAGAGCTCGACAATCAGGTTTTCGTTGATGTCGGCGGACAGGTCGCTGCGAGCAGGAACGTTCTTGAAAACGCCCGACTTTTTAGCAGCATCCACGTCTACCCACTCAACGCGGCCACGCTGGGCGCACAGTTCAAGGGCTTGAACAATGCGCAGCTGGTTCAGCGACTTCTCGCGAACCGAGACCACGTCACCCGGACGAACTTGGTAGGATGGAATGTTCACAGTCTTACCGTTGACGCTGATCGCTTTGTGCGAAACCAGCTGACGGGACTCGGAACGAGTCGAGCCGAAGCCCATACGGTAGACGACGTTATCCAGACGGCACTCGAGCATCTGCAGCAGGTTCTCACCGGTGGCGCCTTTCTTCGAGGCAGCCGCTTGGTAGTAACCGCGGAATTGACGCTCCAGCACGCCGTAGATACGACGGACTTTTTGTTTCTCGCGCAGCTGGGTACCGTAGTCGGACTGACGGCCACGGCGCTGGCCGTGGATACCTGGGGCTGCTTCGATGTTGCACTTCGATTCCAGAGCGCGAACGCCGCTCTTCAGGAACAGGTCAGTGCCTTCACGGCGAGACAGTTTGCATTTTGGACCAATGTAACGTGCCATTTATCTGTCTCCTGATTACACGCGACGCTTCTTCGGCGGACGGCACCCGTTATGCGGGATTGGCGTCACGTCGGTGATGCTGGCGATCTTGTAGCCGCAGCTGTTCAGTGCACGAACGGCGGATTCACGACCTGGACCTGGACCCTTGACGTTGACGTCGAGGTTCTTCAGACCATATTCCAGCGCAGCTTGACCAGCACGCTCAGCAGCGATCTGAGCTGCGAACGGGGTGGATTTGCGCGAACCACGGAAACCCGAACCACCGGAAGTAGCCCAGGACAGTGCGTTGCCCTGACGGTCGGTGATGGTCACGATGGTGTTGTTGAAAGACGCATGGATGTGGGCGATGCCATCAACCACTGTCTTTTTGACTTTCTTACGAGGACGAGCAGCAGGTTTTGCCATGTCTATATTCCTGGGCGATTACTTGCGGATCGGCTTACGCGGGCCCTTACGGGTGCGTGCGTTGGTCTTGGTGCGCTGACCGCGAACCGGCAGACCTTTACGATGACGCAGGCCGCGGTAGCAACCCAGGTCCATCAAGCGCTTGATCTTCATGTTGATGTCACGACGCAGGTCACCTTCGGTGGTGAACTTCGCGACTTCGCCACGCAGGGTTTCGATTTGCTCGTCGCTCAGATCCTTGATCTTAGCGGCTGGGTTGACACCAGCGTCTGCACAGATCTTCTGTGCAGTTGTGCGACCGACACCATAGATGTAGGTCAGCGAGATAACAGTATGCTTGTTATCTGGAATGTTGACGCCTGCAATACGGGCCATTCAGTGGGACTCCAATTGACAGCTACCTACGCCCCGGAAGCCAAGAAATAGGGCGCGAGATAATATCGCTGTAGAAACGAATAATCAACCCAGCAGCACACTAGCTGCTGGGTTTGAAGCGCAGATCACACTCAGCCTTGGCGCTGCTTGTGACGCGGTTCCGCGCTGCAGATCACGCGCACGATACCTTCGCGACGAATGATCTTGCAGTTACGGCACAGCTTTTTCACCGATGCACGAACTTTCATTACCGACTCCTCGAACCTTAAGGGGCTAAATCAGCGCAGCAGACCGCTGCCGCCGTAGCCTTTCAGGTTGGCTTTCTTCATCAGGGATTCGTACTGGTGCGAAACGAGGTGCGATTGTACTTGGGACATGAAGTCCATCACAACCACTACCACAATCAGCAACGAGGTCCCGCCAAGGTAGAACGGCACGTTTGCTGCCACCACCAGGAACTGGGGCAGAAGGCAGACGGCCATCATGTAAAGAGCACCGAACATGGTCAAACGGGTCAGGACGCCATCAATGTAGCGTGCCGACTGCTCACCAGGACGGATACCCGGAATAAAGGCACCGGACTTCTTCAGGTTTTCCGCTACGTCTTTCGGGTTGAACATCAACGCTGTGTAGAAGAAGCAGAAGAAAATGATCCCTGCACTAAACAGCAGAATGTTCAACGGCTGACCAGGAGCGATCGACTGCGAGATGTCCTGCAGCCAGCCCATACCCTCGGACTGACCGAACCAGGCACCCAGCGAAGCCGGGAACAGCAGAATGCTGCTCGCGAAAATGGCCGGGATTACGCCCGCCATGTTCACCTTCAACGGCAGGTGGCTGGTCTGCGCAGCGAAGACCTTGCGGCCCTGCTGACGCTTGGCGTAGTGAACGGCGATACGACGCTGACCACGCTCGATGAACACCACGAAACCGATAATCGCTACTGCCAGCAAACCGATTGCGACCAGGGCGAAGATGTTGATATCGCCTGTACGCGCAGACTCGAAAGACTGCCCGATTGCTCTCGGAAGACCGGCAACGATACCTGCGAAGATCAACATCGAGATACCGTTGCCCACACCGCGCTCGGTGATCTGCTCGCCCAGCCACATCATGAACATCGCGCCCGCCACGAAGGTGGAGACGGCGACGACATGGAAGCCGAGGCCTGCAGAAAACGCCACGCCCTGGTTGGCCAGGCCAATGGACATGCCAATGGCTTGAACCAGCGCCAGGATAACGGTGCCGTAGCGGGTGTACTGGCTGATCTTGCGACGGCCAGCTTCACCTTCCTTCTTCAACTGCTCCAGCTGCGGGCTGACAGCGGTCATGAGCTGCATGATGATCGACGCCGAGATGTACGGCATGATCCCCAGTGCAAAAATGCTCATGCGCTCCAGCGCGCCGCCGGAAAACATGTTGAACAAGCTAAGAATGGTCCCCTCATTCTGCCGGAACAGATCCGCGAGACGGTCCGGGTTAATGCCTGGCACCGGGATGTGCGCGCCGATTCGATAGACGATGATCGCCATGAACAGAAAACGCAGACGAGCCCAGAGTTCCGACATCCCGCCCTTACCGAGCGAAGAGAGAGCACCTTGCTTAGCCATTTATTCCTCGAACTTGCCGCCAGCTGCTTCGATAGCCGCACGTGCACCTTTGGTGACGGCGATACCCTTGAGGGTGACTGCGCGAGTGACTTCGCCCGACAGCATGATTTTCACGCGCTGTACGTGCTGGCCGATCACGTTGGCGTCCTTGAGGGACTGAACGGTGATCAGATCGCCTTCCACCTTGGCCAGCTCGGACAGACGCACTTCAGCGCGATCCATGGCTTTGAGAGAGACGAAGCCGAACTTCGGCAGGCGACGGTGCAGCGGCTGTTGACCGCCTTCGAAGCCTGGAGCAATGGAACCACCGGAACGGGAGGTCTGACCTTTGTGGCCACGGCCACCAGTCTTACCCAGACCGCTACCGATACCACGGCCCGGACGGTGCTTCTCGCGACGGGAACCCGGCGCTGGACTCAGATCATTGAGTTTCATTGATTAGCCCTCGACCTTCAGCATGTAGTAGGCCTTGTTGATCATCCCGCGGTTCTCGGGAGTATCCTGGACTTCTACAGTGTGACCGATGCGACGCAGACCCAGACCCTTAACGCACAGCTTGTGGTTAGGGATACGGCCCGAGACGCTCTTGATCAGCGTTACTTTTACGGTTGCCATGATCAGAAGATCTCCTCGACAGTCTTGCCGCGCTTGGCAGCAATGGACTCAGGGGATTGCATGGCTTTCAGACCCTTGAAGGTGGCGTGAACCACGTTCACCGGGTTGGTCGAACCGTAGCACTTGGCCAGGACGTTCTGAACACCAGCAACTTCCAGGACGGCACGCATTGCGCCACCGGCGATGATACCGGTACCTTCCGAGGCAGGCTGCATGTAGACCTTCGAGGCGCCGTGGGCGGCCTTGGTGGCGTACTGCAGGGTGGTGCCTTTCAGGTCTACCTGAATCATGTTGCGACGGGCAGCTTCCATGGCTTTCTGGATCGCGGCTGGTACTTCGCGCGATTTGCCACGGCCGAAGCCAACACGGCCCTTGCCATCACCTACCACGGTCAGCGCGGTGAAGGTGAAGATACGGCCGCCTTTTACGGTTTTGGCTACGCGGTTAACTTGAACCAGCTTCTCGATGTAGCCTTCGTCGCGCTTTTGATCGTTATTTGCCATAACTTAGAACTCCAGCCCGCCTTCACGAGCAGCATCAGCCAGCGCTTTGACGCGGCCATGGTACTTGAAGCCGGAACGGTCAAAGGCAACTTGAGATACACCGGCGGCTTTCGCACGCTCAGCTACCAGCTTGCCAACCTTAGTGGCCGCGTCGATGTTGCCGGTGGCGCCATCACGCAGTTCTTTGTCCAAGGTCGAGGCGCTTGCCAGAACCTTGCTGCCGTCGGCCGAAATGACCTGGGCGTAGATGTGCTGCGAGGAGCGGAACACGCACAGACGCACGGCTTCGAGCTCGTGCATTTTCAGGCGTGCTTTGCGAGCGCGACGCAGTCGAGTAACTTTTTTGTCGGTCATTTGCTAGGCCCTACTTCTTCTTGGCTTCTTTACGACGGACTACTTCGTCCGCGTAACGCACACCCTTGCCCTTGTAAGGCTCTGGCGGACGGAAACCGCGGACTTCAGCGGCCACCTGACCTACCAGCTGCTTGTCGATACCCTTGATCAGGATGTCGGTCTGGCTTGGGGTTTCAGCGGTGATACCGGCTGGCAGTTCGTAATCCACTGGATGCGAGAAGCCCAGAGCCAGGTTCAGGACGGTGCCTTTGGCCTGTGCCTTGTAACCAACACCGACCAGCTGGAGCTTGCGCTCGAAGCCTTGGCTTACGCCCTGGACCATGTTGTTCACCAGGGCGCGGGTGGTACCGGCCATGGCGCGAGCTTGCTGGTCACCGTTGCGAGCGGAGAAACGCAGCTCACCAGCTTCTTCGGTAACTTCAACAGACGAGTGAACGTTCAGTTCGAGAGTGCCCTTGGCACCCTTCACCGAAAGCTGCTGACCGGCGAATTTGACTTCGACGCCTGCTGGCAGCTTAACGGGGTTCTTAGCGACGCGAGACATGCCTATCTCCCCTTAGAACACTGTGCACAGAACTTCGCCGCCGACACCGGCAGCGCGCGCAGCGCGGTCAGTCATCACACCTTTGTTGGTGGAGACGATAGACACGCCCAGGCCGCCACGTACTTTCGGCAGCTCGGAGACGGCCTTGTACTGGCGCAGACCAGGACGGCTGGAACGCTTCAGTTCCTCGATGACCGGACGGCCTTCGAAGTACTTCAGTTCGATCGACAGAGAAGGCTTGGCTTCGCCAGTGACTTCGTAGCCGGCGATGTAACCTTCGTCTTTCAGTACTTTGGCAACCGCGACCTTCAGGGTGGAGGAAGGCATGCTTACGACAGACTTTTCAGCCATCTGGGCATTACGGATGCGAGTTAGCATGTCCGCTAACGGGTCCTGCATACTCATGGGCTAGATGCTCCTGATACAAGAATTATTAGCCTTGCGGCTATCACAACCACCCGAGCGCGCAGGGCAAAAAACCCAGGCTCGGGTGAGCCGGTCATTCTAGACACAAGGCAGAAACGAAACAAGCCCCATATAGGGGCTTGTTTCATTGCGAGGTCACCGGCGGTCGGAAGATCACTCCCCTTCCGCCGGTGGTCACGCCAACTGGTGTTACCAGCTGGCCTTGACCAGACCTGGCACGTCACCACGCATGGCGGCTTCGCGCAGCTTGTTACGGCCGAGGCCGAACTTGCGGTACACGCCGTGCGGACGACCGGTCAGGCGGCAACGGTTACGCAGGCGCGAGGCGCTGGCGTCACGAGGTTGCTTCTGCAGGGCGACAACGGCAGCGAAACGCTCTTCTGGAGAGGCGTTCAGGTTGACGATGGTCGCTTTCAGCTCAGCACGCTTCTTAGCGAACTTGGCTACCGTGAGCTGACGCTTCAGCTCGCGGTTCTTCATGCTCTTCTTGGCCATTTTCCTACTCCAATCAGTTGCGGAACGGGAACTTGAATGCACGCAGCAGAGCGCGGCCTTCGTCGTCCGAACGAGCAGTGGTGGTCAGGGTGATGTCCAAACCGCGCAGAGCATCGATCTTGTCGTAGTCGATTTCCGGGAAGATGATCTGCTCTTTCACGCCCATGCTGTAGTTGCCACGGCCATCGAAGGACTTGGCATTCAGGCCGCGGAAGTCGCGAACCCGAGGCAGGGAGATCGCCAGCAGGCGGTCCAGGAATTCGTACATCTTGTCGCGACGCAGGGTCACCTTGACGCCGATCGGCCAGCCTTCACGGACTTTGAAGCCCGCGATGGATTTACGAGCGAAAGTCACGACCGGCTTTTGACCGGTGATCTTTTCCAGGTCAGCAACAGCGTGCTCGATGACTTTTTTGTCGCCGATCGCTTCGCCCAGACCCATGTTCAGGGTGATCTTGGTAACGCGCGGAACTTCCATCACGTTCGACAGCTTAAGTTCTTCCTTAAGCTTAGGAGCGATTTCGTTCCGGTAAATCTCTTTCAGTCGTGCCATGGTCTTCTACCTAGCAGTGTTCAAGCATCAACCGCTTTTTGGGTCGACTTGAAGACACGAATTTTCTTACCGTCTTCTACTTTGAAACCAACGCGGTCAGCCTTGTTGGTTTCACCGTTGAAGATGGCAACGTTGGAAGCGTGCAGAGGCGCTTCTTTCTCGACGATACCGCCCTGGACGCCCGCCATCGGGTTAGGCTTGGTATGACGCTTGACCAGGTTCACACCACCGATGACCAGACGGTCATCAGCCAGAACCTTCAGCACCTTACCGCGCTTACCTTTGTCTTTGCCGGCGATCACGATGATCTCGTCGTCACGACGAATCTTTTGCATGTCGGATCTCCTTAGAGCACTTCAGGGGCGAGCGAGACGATCTTCATGAACTTCTCGGTACGAAGTTCACGGGTCACTGGCCCGAAGATGCGAGTGCCGATCGGCTCTTGCTTGGTGTTCAGCAGAACAGCAGCGTTGCCGTCGAAACGAATGATGGAACCGTCAGCGCGACGTACACCGTGACGGGTACGGACGACAACAGCAGTCATCACTTGGCCTTTTTTGACCTTACCGCGCGGAATTGCTTCCTTGACGGTAACCTTGATGATGTCACCGATGCCGGCGTAACGGCGGTGGGAACCGCCGAGCACCTTGATGCACATGACGCGACGAGCGCCGCTGTTATCGGCCACATCGAGCATGGATTGAGTCTGAATCATAAAATTTCTCCGACCCCTAGCCCTTAGACTTCAACAGCGCGTTCGAGGACTTCAACCAGTGCCCAGGACTTGGTCTTGGCCAGCGGACGGGTTTCACGGATGGAAACCTTGTCGCCGATCTTGCACTGGTTGGATTCGTCGTGCGCGTGCAGCTTAGTCGAACGCTTAACGTATTTACCGTAGATCGGGTGCTTGACGCGACGCTCGATCAGAACGGTGATGGTCTTGTCCATTTTGTCGCTGACGACACGGCCAGTCAGCGTACGGACGGTTTTTTCAGCTTCAGCCATGATCACTTACCTGCCTGCTGGTTGAGCACAGTTTTCACGCGAGCGATGTCACGCTTAACTTGCGAGAGCAGGTGCGACTGCCCCAACTGGCCAGTTGCTTTCTGCATGCGCAGATTGAACTGGTCGCGCAGCAAGCCGAGCAGTTGCTCATTCAGTTGCTGTGCCGATTTTTCACGAAGTTCATTCGCTTTCATCACATCACCGTCCGCTTAACAAAGGAGGTGGCGAGAGGCAGCTTTGCAGCAGCCAGGGCGAAAGCTTCGCGCGCCAGCTCTTCAGAAACACCCTCGATCTCGTACAGGACTTTGCCTGGCTGGATCTGGGCAACCCAGTATTCCACGGAACCCTTACCTTTACCCATCCGCACTTCGAGAGGCTTCTTGGTAACCGGCTTGTCCGGGAACACACGGATCCAGATCTTGCCGCCACGTTTTACGTGACGGGTCAGGGCACGACGTGCCGACTCGATCTGGCGAGCGGTGAGACGACCGCGAGCGACAGCTTTCAGAGCGAATTCGCCGAAGCTGACCTTGCTACCGCGCAGTGCCAGACCACGGTTGTGGCCAGTCATCTGCTTGCGGAATTTTGTACGCTTTGGTTGCAACATTTGGCGTACCCCTTACTTAGCAGCTTTTTTACGAGGCGCTGGTGCTTGAGGCTTCAGCTCTTCCTGGCGACCACCAATCACTTCGCCTTTGAAGATCCAAACCTTCACACCGATCACACCGTAGGTGGTGTGAGCTTCGTAGGTGTTGTAGTCGATATCGGCACGCAGGGTGTGCAGAGGCACACGACCTTCGCGATACCACTCGGTACGTGCGATCTCGGCACCGCCGAGACGACCGCTCACTTGGATCTTGATGCCTTTGGCACCAATACGCATGGCGTTCTGTACGGCGCGCTTCATGGCGCGACGGAACATAACGCGGCGCTCCAGCTGCTGGGCAACGCTCTGAGCAACCAGCATGGCGTCGAGTTCCGGCTTGCGGATCTCTTCGATGTTGATGTGCACAGGCACACCCATCTGCTTGGTCAGGTCCTGACGCAGTTTCTCAACATCTTCACCTTTCTTGCCGATAACGATACCGGGACGAGCGGTGTGGATGGTGATGCGTGCAGTTTGAGCCGGACGATGAATATCGATACGGCTTACGGACGCGCTTTTTAGTTTGTCTTGGAGGTACTCACGCGTTTTCAGATCCTTCAACAGGTAATCTGCGTAAGTAGCGCCGTCTGCATACCAGACGGAGGTGTGCTCCTTGACGATTCCCAGGCGAATGCCAGTGGGATGTACTTTCTGACCCATCTGATCGACTCCGTTACTTGTCCGCAACCTTGACAGTGATATGGCAAGACCGCTTGACGATGCGATCAGCACGGCCTTTGGCACGTGGCATGATGCGCTTCAGCGAACGCCCTTCGTTGACGAAGACGGTGGAGACCTTCAGGTCATCAACGTCAGCGCCTTCGTTGTGTTCGGCGTTGGCAACGGCCGACTCGAGGACTTTCTTCATGATTTCAGCGGCTTTTTTGCTGCTGAAGGCCAACAGGTTGAGCGCTTCGCCCACCTTCTTCCCGCGGATCTGGTCGGCGACCAAGCGGGCTTTCTGGGCGGAGATGCGAGCGCCCGACAACTTAGCGGCTACTTCCATTTCCTTACCCCTTAACGCTTGGCTTTCTTGTCAGCCACGTGCCCGCGGTAGGTGCGGGTACCGGCGAACTCGCCCAGTTTGTGGCCGACCATGTCTTCGTTCACGAGAACTGGGACGTGTTGGCGACCGTTGTGTACCGCGATGGTCAGACCGACCATTTGTGGCAGGATCATCGAACGGCGCGACCAGGTTTTAACTGGCTTGCGATCGTTCTTCTCCACCGCCACTTCGACCTTCTTCAGCAGGTGAAGATCGATAAAAGGACCTTTTTTCAGAGAACGTGGCACTGTCGTATCCCTCTAGTTACTTGCGACGACGGACGATCATGTTGTCGGTACGCTTATTACCGCGGGTTTTAGCACCCTTGGTTGGGAAGCCCCATGGCGATACCGGATGACGACCACCGGAGGTACGACCTTCACCACCACCATGCGGGTGGTCAACCGGGTTCATGGCAACGCCACGAACGGTTGGGCGAACGCCGCGCCAGCGTTTGGCACCCGCTTTACCCAGCGAACGCAGGCTGTGCTCGGAGTTCGAGACTTCGCCCAGGGTCGCACGGCACTCAGCCAGTACTTTACGCATTTCGCCAGAGCGAAGACGCAGAGTCACGTAGACGCCTTCACGCGCGATCAGCTGAGCGGAAGCACCAGCGGAACGAGCGATCTGAGCACCTTTACCCGGCTTCAGTTCGATGCCGTGAACGGTGCTACCTACTGGGATGTTGCGCAGCTGCAGGGAGTTACCGGCCTTGATTGGGGCCAGTGCACCTGCGATCAGCTGGTCGCCAGCGCTCACGCCTTTAGGGGCGATGATGTAGCGACGCTCACCGTCTGCGTAGCACAGCAGGGCGATGTGAGCAGTACGGTTCGGGTCGTATTCGATACGCTCGACAGTGGCTGGAATGCCATCTTTGTCGTTGCGACGGAAGTCGACCAGACGGTAATGCTGCTTATGACCACCACCAACGTGACGAGTGGTGATGCGGCCATTGTTGTTACGACCACCAGACTTCGATTTTTTCTCGATCAGCGGTGCGTGAGGAGCGCCTTTGTGCAGCTCCTTGTTGACCACCTTGACCACAAAACGGCGGCCAGGGGAAGTCGGTTTGCATTTAACGATTGCCATGATGCACCCCTTCCTTACTCAGCACTGCTGCTGAAATCGAGATCTTGGCCTGGCTGAAGGGAGACGATCGCCTTCTTCCAGTCATTACGCTTGCCCAGACCACGTGCGGTACGCTTGGTTTTACCCAGAACGTTAACAGTCGACACGTTTTCAACTTTTACGTTGAACAGGCCTTCGACAGCTTTCTTGATTTCCAGCTTGGTTGCATCGGTAGCAACCTTGAATACGAACTGGCCTTTTTTCTCAGCCAGAACGGTAGCCTTCTCGGAAACGTGCGGGCCAAGGAGGACTTTGAATACGCGTTCCTGGTTCATCCCAGCAGCTCCTCGAATTTCTTCACGGCCGAGACAGTGATCAACACTTTCTCGTATGCGATCAGACTGACCGGGTCGGAACCTTGAACGTCACGTACATCGACGTGCGGCAGGTTGCGAGCAGCCAGGTACAGGTTCTGATCAACAGCGTCGGAAACGATCAGAACGTCGTTCAGACCCATGCCGTTCAGCTTGTTCAGCAGATCTTTGGTTTTCGGCGCTTCAACAGCGAAGTCCTGAACCACGACCAGACGGTCGCTACGCACCAGCTCGGCGAGGATGGAGCGCAGGGCTGCGCGGTACATCTTCTTGTTGAGCTTCTGCGAGTGATCTTGAGGACGAGCTGCGAAGGTTACACCACCGCCACGCCAGATCGGACCACGGGTAGTACCGGCACGAGCGCGGCCAGTACCTTTCTGACGCCATGGGCGCTTACCGCCACCGGCTACGTCAGAACGGGTCTTCTGCTGCTTGGTGCCCTGACGGCCGCCGGCCATGTAGGCCACGACTGCTTGGTGTACCAGCGTCTCGTTGAATTCGCCACCGAAGGTCAGTTCGGAAACTTCGATCGCCTGAGCGTCATTTACATTAAGTTGCATGTCAGTTTCCCCTTAACCGCGAGCCTTGACAGCCGGACGCACGACCACGTCGCCGCCAGTAGCGCCTGGGACGGCACCCTTGATCAGCAGCAGGTTGCGCTCAGCGTCTACGCGTACTACTTCCAGGGACTGAACAGTCACGCGCTCGGCGCCCATGTGACCGGACATTTTCTTGCCCTTGAATACACGACCAGGAGTCTGGCACTGGCCGATGGAGCCAGGGACACGGTGCGATACGGAGTTACCGTGGGTGTTATCCTGACCACGGAAGTTCCAACGCTTGATGGTACCGGCGAAGCCTTTACCTTTGGACTGACCGGTTACGTCTACCAGCTGGCCTGCAGTGAAGAGTTCAGCTTTGATCAGATCGCCAGCCTGGAAATCGCCTTCTTCAAGACGGAACTCCCAGACACCGCGACCAGCGGCAACGTTAGCCTTGGCGAAGTGGCCTGCCTGAGCGGCAGTCACACGCGAAGCACGACGCTCGCCGACAGTGACTTGCACTGCACGGTAGCCATCGGTTTCTTCAGTTTTGAACTGGGTGACGCGATTCGGCTCGATCTCGATGACCGTGACCGGAATGGAGACACCTTCTTCGGTGAAAATACGGGTCATGCCCGCTTTTCGACCGACTACACCAATAGTCATGTTGTAAACCTCATGAGTGTACGGGGCTTTCACCCGCTATGGCCGCCCATTTCAGAGCGTTACACGACCAGACCGGAGTCTTAGCCGAGGCTGATCTGCACTTCCACGCCTGCCGCGAGATCAAGCTTCATCAGCGCATCAACGGTTTTATCCGTTGGCTGGACGATGTCCAGAACACGCTTATGAGTGCGAATCTCGTACTGATCACGCGCGTCTTTGTTGACGTGCGGGGAGATCAGAACGGTGAAACGCTCTTTGCGGGTTGGCAGTGGAATTGGACCACGCACTTGTGCACCAGTACGTTTCGCGGTTTCCACGATTTCCTGGGTGGATTGGTCGATCAGGCGATGGTCGAAAGCCTTCAACCTGATACGGATTTGCTGATTTTGCATTGGATTTCAGACTCCAGGCTGTTCCCATCGGGCGCACTACGCCCGTTAAAAGGAGGCGTGATTCTATAGACGCCCCAATTTAGTGTCAACCCAATAAAAAAAACCCCCGCTGAGCGGGGGTTTTTTCAACCGATCGAGTGATTACTCGATGATTTTGGCTACGACGCCGGCGCCGACGGTACGACCGCCTTCACGGATGGCGAAGCGCAGACCGTCTTCCATTGCGATGGTCTTGATCAGGGTGACAGTCATCTGAATGTTGTCACCTGGCATTACCATCTCAACGCCTTCCGGCAGTTCGCAGTTACCGGTCACGTCAGTGGTACGGAAGTAGAACTGAGGACGGTAGCCTTTGAAGAACGGAGTGTGACGGCCGCCTTCTTCCTTCGACAGGACGTAGACTTCTGCGGTGAACTTGGTGTGCGGCTTGACCGAACCTGGCTTGACCAGAACCTGGCCACGCTCAACGTCGTCACGCTTGGTACCACGCAGCAGGACGCCGCAGTTCTCGCCAGCACGACCTTCGTCCAGCAGCTTGCGGAACATCTCAACGCCGGTGCAGGTGGTGGTGGTGGTGTCACGCAGACCAACGATTTCCAGCGGATCCTGAACGCGGACGATACCACGCTCGATACGGCCGGTAACAACGGTACCACGACCCGAGATCGAGAATACGTCTTCGATCGGCATCAGGAACGGCTGGTCGATGGCACGAACTGGCTCAGGGATGTAGGCATCCAGAGTTTCTACCAGCTTCTTGACAGCGGTAGTGCCCATTTCGTTGTCGTCTTTGCCTTCCAGGGCCATACGAGCCGAACCGATGATGATCGGAGTGTCGTCGCCTGGGAAGTCGTAGGTGGACAGCAGGTCGCGAACTTCCATCTCGACCAGTTCCAGCAGCTCAGCGTCGTCTACCAGGTCAGCCTTGTTCAGGAAGACCACGATGTACGGAACGCCAACCTGACGGGACAGCAGGATGTGCTCACGGGTTTGTGGCATCGGACCATCGGCGGCCGAGCAAACCAGGATCGCGCCGTCCATCTGGGCAGCACCGGTGATCATGTTCTTCACGTAGTCAGCGTGACCTGGGCAGTCAACGTGAGCGTAGTGACGAATGTTCGAGTTGTACTCGACGTGAGCGGTGTTGATGGTGATACCGCGCGCTTTTTCTTCTGGAGCCGAGTCGATCTTGTCGAACTCAACGACGGCCGAACCGAAAACTTCGGAGCAGACGCGAGTCAGAGCTGCGGTCAGAGTGGTCTTACCGTGGTCAACGTGGCCGATGGTGCCGACGTTAACGTGGGGAAGGGAACGATCAAATTTTTCTTTAGCCACGACAGTGAACCTCTTGCCTAAAGGGGATTAGCCTTGTTTTTTAACGAGTGCTTCGACGATGTTCGACGGAGCTTCGGCGTATTTGGAGAATTCCATGGAGTAGCTTGCGCGACCCTGAGACATGGAACGAACGTCGGTTGCGTAACCGAACATTTCTCCGAGCGGAACTTCAGCGCGGACGACGCGGCCGGAGACCGACTCATCCATACCTTGTACCAGACCACGACGACGGTTCAGGTCACCCATCACGTCACCCAGGTAGTCTTCCGGGGTTACAACTTCGACCTTCATGATCGGCTCGAGGACCACGCCACCGCCCTTCTGGGCCAGTTGCTTGGTTGCCATCGAAGCAGCGATCTTGAACGCCATTTCGTTGGAGTCGACGTCGTGGTACGAACCGTCGAATACTTCAGCCTTCAGGCCGATAAGCGGATAGCCGGCAACAACGCCGTTCTTCATCTGCTCTTCGATGCCTTTCTGGATGGCAGGGATGTATTCCTTCGGAATCACACCGCCAACGACTGCGTTACTGAACACCAGACCTTCGGTGATGTTGCCCTTGTCGTCCTGATCTGGCTCCGAGAAGCGGATCCAGCAGTGACCGAACTGACCACGACCACCCGACTGACGAACGAACTTGCCTTCGATCTCGACGCCGGACTTGGTGATCTTCTCGCGGTACGAAACCTGAGGCTTACCGATGTTGGCTTCGACGTTGAATTCACGCTTCATGCGGTCAACGAGGATGTCCAGGTGCAGCTCACCCATACCGGAGATGATGGTCTGGCCGGTTTCTTCGTCGGTCTTGACGCGGAACGACGGGTCTTCCTGGGCCAGCTTGCCCAGTGCGATACCCATCTTTTCCTGGTCCTGCTTGGTTTTCGGCTCTACGGAGAGCGAAATCACAGGCTCCGGGAAGTCCATACGCTCGAGGATGATCGGCTTGTCGGCGTTGCACAGGGTGTCACCGGTGGTGACGTCCTTCATGCCGATCAGAGCAGCGATGTCGCCAGCGCGTACTTCTTTGATCTCTTCACGCTGGTTGGCGTGCATCTGCACCATACGACCAACGCGCTCTTTCTTGCCCTTGACCGAGTTGATGACGGAGTCACCGGAGGTCAGGAAGCCCGAGTAAACGCGAACAAAGGTCAGAGTACCAACGAACGGGTCGGTGGCAATCTTGAAGGCCAGGGCCGAGAACGGCTCGTCGTCGTCAGCGTGACGCTCGTCGAACTGCTCAGGCTTGACTTCGTCCTTCGGCACGTCGATCAGGTCAGGGTGGATACCCTTGATCGCCGGGATCTCGGTCGGAGCTGGCAGGAAGTCGATGACGGCGTCGAGAACCAGGGGAACGCCCTTGTTCTTGAACGAGGAACCGCAGACAGCAGGAACGATCTCGCTCGCCAGGGTACGGGCGCGCAGACCAGCCTTGATGTCTTCGACGGACAGGTCACCTTCTTCAAGGTACTTGTTCATCAGCTCTTCGCTGGCTTCGGCAGCAGCCTCGACCATGTTGTTGCGCCATTCGTTGGCCAGGTCTACCAGCTCGGCAGGAATTTCTTCCTCGCGGTAGGTGGTGCCCTTGTCGTCTTCGTTCCAGTAGATGGCCTTCATCTTGATCAGGTCAACCTGACCCTGGAAGTCATCTTCTGCACCGATAGCCAGCTGAACCGGGACCGGGGTGTGACCCAGGCGATTCTTGATCTGACCGACAACGCGCAGGAAGTTGGCACCGGCACGGTCCATCTTGTTCACGTAGACAACACGTGGAACGCCGTACTTGTTGGCCTGACGCCATACGGTTTCAGACTGCGGCTCAACGCCGGAGGTACCGCAGAACACAACGACCGCGCCGTCGAGTACGCGCAGCGAACGCTCTACTTCAATGGTGAAGTCAACGTGGCCGGGGGTATCGATGACGTTTACGCGGTAGTTGTCGTACTGACCACGGGAACCTTTCCAGAAGGTGGTAACGGCAGCGGAGGTAATGGTGATACCGCGCTCCTGCTCCTGCACCATCCAGTCGGTGGTCGCGGCGCCGTCGTGCACCTCGCCCATCTTGTGGCTCAGACCTGTGTAGAACAGGATCCGCTCGGTAGTGGTAGTCTTGCCCGCGTCAACGTGCGCGCAGATACCGATGTTACGGTAGCGGTTAATTGCTGTAGTACGAGCCATAAAGCCCTCGCAAAATGATTGATGCTTGAATTAGAAGCGGTAGTGCGAGAACGCTTTGTTGGCTTCAGCCATACGGTGAACGTCTTCACGCTTCTTGACTGCAGCACCCTTGCCTTCAGCAGCATCCAGCAGCTCGCCAGCCAGGCGCAGAGCCATCGACTTCTCGCCGCGCTTGCGGGCGTAGTCTACGAGCCAGCGCATTGCCAGAGCGTTACGACGGGATGGGCGAACTTCAACCGGGACCTGGTAAGTGGCACCGCCGACACGGCGGGACTTTACTTCGACCAGCGGAGCGATGGCGTCGAGAGCTTTCTCGAAGATTTCCAGGGGGTCGCTGTTCTTGCGTGCTTTGACGGTATCCAGGGCACCGTAAACGATGCGCTCGGCTACGGCCTTCTTGCCGCTTTCCATCACGTGGTTCATGAACTTGGCGAGGATCTGGGATCCGTACTTCGGATCGTCAAGGATCTCACGTTTTGCTGCTACACGACGTCTTGGCATGATAAGCCCTCAAACGGTCTTCAGGTTAGCCCGGGACCAGGTCATTCGACCTACGCCCGACCTTACTCTTATCGACTCAAAAAAATGGATGTCTGCAAACGACCGATTACTTCGGACGCTTGGTACCGTACTTCGAACGACCCTGGTTACGGCCTTTGACGCCCGAAGTATCCAGAGAGCCGCGAACGGTGTGGTAACGAACACCTGGCAAGTCTTTTACACGGCCGCCACGGATCAGAACGACGCTGTGCTCTTGCAGGTTGTGGCCTTCACCACCGATGTACGAGGAAACCTCGAAACCGTTGGTCAGACGCACACGGCATACTTTACGCAGTGCCGAGTTAGGTTTTTTCGGCGTGGTGGTGTACACGCGGGTGCACACGCCACGACGCTGCGGGCAGTTCTGCAGCGCAGGAACGTCGGACTTCTCGACCGAACGCTTACGCGGCTGACGTACCAGCTGGTTGATAGTTGCCATCTACTAGCTCCACTGATTGTCTTGCGACTCTATTGTCTTGCAAGAAAGCCAAAAATTGGCGAGACGGAGCCTCACCAAATTTAAGGGTACAAAAGTCTAAAGAGGATCTTGCACCCAGTCAAGACGAGGCCCCGGCCCTCCCCGCCCGATCATCGGCAACAATTCATGCCGCCGATGCTCTTGCGAGGGGTGCCGGGGCCCTGCCCTGCACTTAGTTACCGCTGGAGTTCAGCGCTTCGGTCAGTGCGGCTTCCACCTCACTGGCGCTCACACGCAGCGGCTTGTCGGCATCACGGCGACGCTTGCGCTCGCTGTGGTAGGCCAGACCAGTACCGGCCGGGATCAGACGACCCACGACCACGTTCTCTTTCAGGCCGCGCAGGTAATCGCGCTTGCCGGTTACCGCCGCCTCGGTCAGTACGCGGGTGGTTTCCTGGAAGGAAGCCGCCGAGATGAACGATTCGGTGGACAGCGAGGCCTTGGTGATACCCAGCAGCACACGGGTGTACTTGGAGATGAACTTGTCTTCGGCGGCGAGACGCTCGTTCTCGACCAGCACCTGAGTCAGTTCCATCTGGTCGCCCTTGATGAAGCTGGAGTCACCCGACTCGGCGATCTCGACCTTGCGCAGCATCTGACGCAGGATGGTCTCGATGTGCTTGTCGTTGATCTTAACGCCTTGCAGGCGGTAAACGTCCTGGATCTCGTTGACGATGTACTTCGCCAGCGCGCTCACACCCAGCAGGCGCAGGATGTCGTGCGGATCGCTCGGGCCGTCGGAGATAACTTCGCCGCGGTTTACCTGTTCGCCTTCGAAGACGTTCAGGTGGCGCCACTTCGGAATCAGCTCTTCGTACGGATCGCTACCGTCGGTTGGGGTAATGACCAGACGACGCTTGCCCTTGGTCTCCTTACCGAACGCGATGGTGCCGCTGACTTCAGCCAGGATCGAGGCTTCTTTCGGGCGACGCGCTTCGAACAGGTCGGCAACGCGTGGCAGACCACCGGTGATGTCACGGGTCTTCGACGTTTCTTGCGGGATACGCGCGATAACGTCACCGACGCCGATCTGGGCACCGTCAGCCACACCGACGAGGGCGTTGGCCGGCAGGAAGTACTGGGCCGGTACGTCGGTACCCGGCAGGTACAGGTCCTTGCCATTGGCGTCGACCATCTTGATCGCCGGACGGATTTCCTTGCCTGCGGCAGGGCGATCCTTGACGTCCATCACCTCAATGTTGGTCAGACCGGTCAGTTCGTCGGTCTGGCGCTTGATGGTGATGTTTTCTTCCATGCCCACGAAGGTCACGGTACCTTTCAGTTCGGTAACGATCGGGTGGGTGTGCGGGTCCCACTTGGCGACGATGGCGCCAGCTTCGACCTTCTCACCTTCCTTGACCGAAATCACCGCACCGTAAGGCAGCTTGTAGCGCTCACGCTCACGGCCGAATTCGTCGGCAATGGCCAGCTCGCCGGAACGCGATACGGCAACCAGGTTGCCATCGGCGCGCACGACCTGCTTCAGGTTGTGCAGGCGCACCATACCGCCGTTCTTCACCTGGACGCTGTCGGCAGCCGAGGTACGGCTTGCAGCACCACCGATGTGGAACGTACGCATGGTCAGCTGGGTACCCGGCTCACCGATCGACTGTGCAGCGATAACGCCGACAGCTTCACCGATGTTCACCTGGTGACCGCGAGCCAGGTCGCGACCGTAGCACTTGGCGCAGATGCCGTAGCGGGTTTCGCAGTTGATCGGCGAACGCACGATCACTTCGTCGATGCTGTTCAGCTCGATGAACTCGACCCACTGCTCGTCGACCAGGGTACCGGCCGGAACGATGACGTCCTCGGTGCCTGGCTTGAACACGTCACGGGCGATGACACGACCCAGTACACGCTCACCCAGTGGCTCGACAACGTCGCCGCCTTCGATGTGCGGGGTCATCAGCAGGCCCTGTTCGGTGCCGCAGTCGATCTCGGTCACGACCAGATCCTGGGCAACGTCCACCAGACGGCGAGTCAGGTAACCGGAGTTCGCGGTCTTCAATGCGGTATCCGCCAGACCCTTACGAGCACCGTGGGTCGAGATGAAGTACTGCAGTACGCTCAGACCTTCACGGAAGTTCGCGGTGATCGGCGTCTCGATGATCGAGCCGTCCGGCTTGGCCATCAGGCCACGCATACCGGCCAGCTGACGGATCTGAGCCGCGGAACCACGAGCACCGGAGTCGGCCATCATGTACATCGAGTTGAAGGACTCTTGCTCGACTTCGTCGCCATTGCGGTCGATGACCTTCTCTTTCGAGAGGTTGGCCATCATCGCCTTCGATACTTCGTCGTTCGCCTTGGACCACAAGTCGATGACCTTGTTGTACTTCTCGCCCTGGGTTACCAGGCCGGAGGCGTACTGGCTCTCGATTTCCTTCACTTCGTCGGTAGCGGTACCGATGATGCGGGCTTTCTCGTCCGGGATAACGAAGTCGTTAACACCGATCGAAACGCCGGAAATGGTCGAGTAGGCGAAACCGGTGTACATCAACTGGTCGGCGAAGATCACGGTCTCTTTCAGACCAACCACGCGGTAGCACTGGTTGATCAGCTTGGAGATCGCCTTTTTCTTCATCGGCTGGTTGACCACATCGTACGGCAGGCCTGCCGGTACAACCTGGAACAGCAGCGCGCGGCCGACAGTGGTGTCGACGATGCGGGTGTTCTTGGTGATGCTGCCGTCACGGTCTTTCACGGTCTCGTTGATACGGACCTTGATTTTCGCGTGCAGGGCAGCTTCGCCGGCGCGGAATACGCGGTCGACTTCCTGCAGGTCGGCGAACACGCGACCTTCGCCCTTGGCGTTGATGGCTTCACGGGTCATGTAGTACAGACCCAGTACAACGTCCTGCGACGGAACGATGATTGGCTCACCGTTGGCTGGCGACAGGATGTTGTTGGTCGACATCATCAGCGCGCGCGCTTCCAGCTGGGCTTCCAGCGTCAGCGGCACGTGAACGGCCATCTGGTCACCGTCGAAGTCGGCGTTGTACGCGGCGCAGACCAGCGGGTGCAGCTGGATGGCCTTGCCTTCGATCAGAACCGGCTCGAATGCCTGGATACCCAGACGGTGCAGGGTAGGTGCACGGTTGAGCAGTACGGGGTGTTCGCGAATCACTTCGGCGAGAACGTCCCACACCTCTGGCAGCTCACGCTCGACCATCTTCTTGGCAGCCTTGATGGTGGTCGCCAGACCACGCATTTCCAGCTTGCCGAAAATGAACGGCTTGAACAGCTCGAGGGCCATTTTCTTTGGCAGACCGCACTGGTGCAGACGCAGGGTCGGACCAACGGTAATTACCGAACGGCCGGAGTAGTCCACGCGCTTACCGAGCAAGTTCTGACGGAAGCGACCTTGCTTACCTTTGATCATGTCGGCCAGGGACTTCAGCGGACGCTTGTTCGAGCCAGTGATGGCGCGACCGCGACGGCCGTTGTCGAGCAGGGCGTCGACCGCTTCCTGCAGCATGCGCTTTTCGTTGCGCACGATGATGTCCGGCGCCGACAGATCGAGCAGGCGCTTCAGACGGTTGTTACGGTTGATCACCCGACGATACAGGTCGTTCAGGTCGGAGGTCGCGAAGCGGCCACCATCCAGCGGTACCAGCGGACGCAGGTCCGGCGGCAGTACTGGCAGGACGGTCAGGACCATCCACTCAGGCAGGTTGCCCGAACCCTGGAAAGCTTCCATCAGCTTCAGGCGCTTGGACAGCTTCTTGATCTTGGTTTCGGAGTTGGTCTGCGGAATTTCTTCGCGCAGGCGGCCGATCTCGTGCTCCAGGTCGATAGCGTGCAGCAGCTCGCGGACAGCCTCGGCACCCATGCGGGCGTCGAAGTCGTCACCGAACTCTTCCAGTGCTTCGAAGTACTGCTCGTCGTTCAGCAGCTGGCCCTTTTCCAGGGTGGTCATGCCCGGGTCGATAACGACGTAGCTCTCGAAGTAGAGCACGCGCTCGATGTCACGCAGGGTCATGTCCATCAGCAGGCCGATACGGGACGGCAGCGACTTCAGGAACCAGATGTGGGCAACCGGCGAGGCCAGCTCGATGTGGGCCATGCGCTCACGACGAACCTTGGCCAGGGCGACTTCAACGCCGCACTTCTCACAGATCACACCACGGTGCTTCAGGCGCTTGTACTTACCGCACAGGCACTCGTAGTCCTTGACTGGGCCAAAGATCTTGGCGCAGAACAGGCCGTCACGCTCAGGCTTGAACGTACGGTAGTTGATGGTTTCCGGCTTTTTGACTTCACCGAACGACCACGAACGGATCATTTCAGGCGACGCCAGACCGATGCGGATGGCGTCGAACTCTTCGACTTGACCCTGGTTTTTCAGCAAATTCAGTAGGTCTTTCAAGGCCTTTCCTCCTGGCGGAGCAGGGAGCGGGCATTACCTGCCCCACTCCCCTTCGCGTCACGTGTTATTCGGTTTCCAGATCGATATCGATACCGAGCGAACGGATCTCTTTGATCAACACGTTGAAGGACTCGGGCATGCCCGGCTCCATACGGTGATCGCCATCCACGATGTTCTTGTACATCTTGGTACGGCCGTTCACGTCGTCCGACTTCACTGTGAGCATTTCTTGCAGGGTGTATGCCGCGCCGTATGCTTCCAGCGCCCACACTTCCATCTCCCCGAAACGCTGACCACCGAACTGCGCCTTACCACCCAGCGGCTGCTGAGTAACCAGGCTGTAGGAACCAGTGGAACGCGCGTGCATCTTGTCGTCCACCAAGTGGTTCAGCTTGAGCATGTACATGTAACCAACGGTCACAGAACGCTCGAACTTGTTGCCGGTACGGCCGTCGAACAGCTGCATCTGGCCGCTTTCCGGCAGGTCTGCCAGCTTCAGCATGGCCTTGATCTCACGCTCCTTGGCACCGTCGAAGACTGGAGTGGCCATAGGCACGCCTTTCTTCAGGTTGTTTGCCAGGGCCATGATCTCTTCGTCGGTGAACTCTTCCAGGTTCTCCTGACGACCACCGATCTCGTTGTAGATCTCGGTGAGGAAGGTACGCAGTTCAGCGGCCTTGCGCTGCTCTTCGATCATGCGGTCGATCTTCTCGCCCAGGCCCTTGGCCGCGAGGCCCAGGTGGGTTTCGAGGATCTGACCAACGTTCATACGCGAAGGTACGCCCAGCGGGTTCAGTACGACGTCGACCGGAGTACCGTTGGCGTCGTGCGGCATGTCTTCGACCGGCATGATCACCGAGACGACACCCTTGTTACCGTGACGACCGGCCATCTTGTCACCCGGCTGGATGCGACGGCGGATTGCCAGGTAGACCTTGACGATCTTCAGTACGCCCGGTGCCAGGTCATCGCCCTGCTGCAGCTTGCGCTTCTTGTCTTCGAACTTGTCGTCCAGCAGGCGACGGCGATCGACGATGTACTGCTGAGCCTTTTCCAGCTGCTCGTTCAGTGCATCTTCGGCCATGCGCAGTTTGAACCACTGGCCGTGCTCCAGACCGTTCAGCACGTCGTCAGTGATCACGGTGCCTTTCTTCAGGCCCGCGCCACCGTCGACCACCTGGCCGTTCAGGGCGGAACGCAGACGCTCGAAGGTTGCGCCTTCGACGATGCGGAACTCTTCGTTGAGGTCCTTGCGGATCTCGTCCAGCTGCATCTTCTCGATGGCCAGGGCGCGGCTGTCGCGCTCCACGCCATCACGGGTGAAGACCTGTACGTCGATGACAGTGCCCTTGGTACCGGTCGGTACGCGCAGGGAGGTGTCTTTGACGTCGCTGGCCTTCTCACCGAAGATCGCGCGCAGCAGTTTTTCTTCCGGAGTCAGCTGGGTCTCGCCTTTCGGAGTGACCTTACCGACCAGGATGTCGCCAGCGCCGACTTCGGCACCCACGTAGACGATACCGGCTTCGTCCAGCTTGTTCAGCGCAGCCTCACCCACGTTCGGGATGTCCGCGGTGATTTCTTCTG
Source organism: Pseudomonas entomophila (assembly GCF_018417595.1). Taxonomy (NCBI): domain Bacteria; kingdom Pseudomonadati; phylum Pseudomonadota; class Gammaproteobacteria; order Pseudomonadales; family Pseudomonadaceae; genus Pseudomonas; species Pseudomonas entomophila. Next base: position 511,824 of record NZ_CP070982.1, on the reverse strand, counting down.
GGCCAAGCTTGGTGTCACGGGCCACACAGGTCAGTTCCTGGATGTGGATCGTGGTGAAACGGTCTTCCTGGACCACACGCTCGGACAGGCAGATGGAGTCTTCGAAGTTGAAGCCGTTCCACGCCATGAACGCGATGCGCATGTTCTGGCCCAGTGCCAGCTCACCCATGTCGGTGGACGGACCGTCAGCCATGATGTCGCCACGCGCGACCACATCACCTTTGCTCACCAGCGGACGCTGGTTGATGCAGGTGTTCTGGTTCGAACGGGTGTACTTGGTGAGGTTGTAGATATCCACACCGGCTTCACCAGTCTCGACTTCGTCGTCAGCCACGCGAACGACGATACGGCTGGCGTCGACCGAGTCGATCACGCCACCGCGGCGAGCAACCACGCAGACACCGGAGTCACGGGCAACGTTGCGCTCCATGCCGGTACCCACCAGCGGCTTGTCAGCGCGCAGGGTTGGTACAGCCTGACGCTGCATGTTCGAACCCATCAACGCACGGTTGGCGTCGTCGTGCTCGAGGAACGGAATCAGCGACGCTGCGACCGAAACTACCTGCTTCGGCGAAACGTCCATCAGGGTGACGTCTTCCGGCGCCTTGACGGTGAATTCGTTCAGGTGACGAACGGCTACCAGCTCGTCGATCAGTTGCTTCTTCTCGTTCATTGCGGCCGAAGCCTGTGCAATGACGTGATCCGCTTCTTCGATCGCCGACAGGAACACGATGTCGTCGCTGACCACACCCTCTTTCACCACGCGGTACGGGCTTTCCAGGAAGCCGTACTGGTTGGTGCGGGCATAAGCAGCCAGGGAGTTGATCAGACCGATGTTCGGACCTTCCGGCGTTTCGATCGGGCACACGCGGCCGTAGTGGGTCGGGTGTACGTCACGGACTTCGAAGCCTGCGCGCTCACGGGTCAGACCGCCAGGGCCGAGTGCAGAGACACGGCGCTTGTGGGTGATCTCGGAGAGCGGGTTGTTCTGGTCCATGAACTGCGAGAGCTGGCTGGAGCCGAAGAACTCTTTCACCGCCGCCGCTACCGGCTTGGCGTTGATCAGGTCCTGAGGCATCAGGCCTTCGCTTTCGGCCATCGACAGGCGCTCTTTGACCGCGCGCTCTACACGCACCAGGCCAACGCGGAACTGGTTCTCGGCCATCTCGCCGACACAACGGACGCGACGGTTACCGAGGTGGTCGATGTCGTCGACGATGCCTTTGCCGTTACGGATATCGACCAGGGTCTTGAGGACCTCGACGATGTCTTCCTTGCTCAGCACGCCCGAACCTTCGATCTCGGTACGACCGATACGACGGTTGAACTTCATGCGGCCGACGGCAGACAGGTCGTAACGTTCGGCACTGAAGAACAGGTTGTTGAACAGGGTTTCGGCGGCGTCCTTGGTTGGCGGCTCGCCAGGACGCATCATGCGATAGATCTCGACCAGCGCTTCCAGTTGGTTGCTGGTGGTGTCGATCTTCAGGGTGTCCGAAATGAACGGACCGCAATCGATGTCGTTGGTGTACAGCGTCTCGATGCGAACAACCTGGGCCTTGGCGATCTTGACCAGCAGATCGGTGGTCAGCTCAGTGTTGCATTCGGCCAGGATCTCGCCGGTAGCCGGGTGCACGATCGCCTTGGCGGTGGTGCGGCCCAGTACGTACTCCAGCGGAACGTCCAGCTCTTTCACGCCAGCCTTTTCCAGCTGGTTGATGTGGCGCGCGGTGATACGGCGGCCCTGCTCGACGATGACCTTGCCGCTGCCGTCATGGATGTCCATGACCGCGACTTCACCACGCAGGCGCTGTGGTACCAGTTCCAGGCTGAGTTTCTCGCCGGACAGGTGGAACACGTTGGTGGTGTAGAAGGTGTTGAGTACTTCTTCGGTGCTGTAACCCAGGGCACGCAGCAGTACCGAGGCCGGCAGCTTGCGGCGACGGTCGATACGCACGAACACGCAGTCCTTCGGGTCGAACTCGAAGTCCAGCCAGGAACCGCGGTAAGGGATGATGCGCGCGGAGTACAGCAGCTTGCCGGAGCTGTGGGTCTTGCCACGGTCGTGGTCGAAGAACACACCCGGCGAACGGTGCAGCTGAGATACGATTACACGCTCGGTACCGTTGATAACGAAGGTACCGTTTTCAGTCATCAGGGGGATTTCACCCATGTAGACTTCTTGCTCTTTGATGTCCTTGATCGCTTTGTTCGACGATTCCTTGTCGAAGATGATCAGGCGCACCTTCACCCGCAGCGGGACCGCGAAGGTCACACCGCGCAGGACACATTCCTTCACATCGAAGGCCGGCTCGCCCAGGCGATAGCCGACGTACTCCAGGGCAGCATTGCCGGAGTAGCTGATGATCGGGAATACCGATTTGAAGGCCGCATGCAGACCGACGTCGCGGAACTGATCCTTGGATGCTCCCGCCTGCAGGAATTCGCGATACGAATCCAGCTGGATGGCCAGGAGGTAAGGCACATCCATGACGTCCGGCAACTTGCTAAAGTCCTTGCGGATACGTTTTTTCTCAGTGTATGAGTAAGCCATCAGCATTCCCCAGCTTGGTCACCTGCTTGTTTGGCATCTCCCGGCGGGAGCAGCCAGAAAATCGTGCAAACCCCTTGGTTTGCGCCACCGTCTTGGTGGTTGCCGCTCGTTATCGGGGCCGACCTGATCGGCCACCAATAACGGAAAAAGGCCGGTGGCATAAGCCACCAGCCATCAGCCCTTCGCTTAACGCTCGGACTGGAGTCGCAAAGTCGAAATTACTTCAGCTCGACTTTAGCGCCTGCTTCTTCCAGCTTCTTCTTCGCGTCTTCAGCGGCTTCTTTCGAAACGCCTTCAGCGATAACCTGAGGAGCGCCGTCGACTTTCTCTTTGGCTTCTTTCAGGCCCAGACCGGTCAGTTCACGAACTGCCTTGATCACGTTGACCTTCTTGTCGCCAGCTTCGGTCAGAACGACGTTGAACTCGGTTTGCTCTTCAGCAGCAGCAGCGGCAACAGCTGGGCCAGCGGCAACAGCGGCAGCAGCGGTAACGCCGAAGGTTTCTTCCATCGCTTTGATCAGCTCAACAATTTCCAGAACGGTTTTCTGGCCGATTGCTTCGATGATTTGCTCGTTAGTCAGAGACATGACTTAAATCCTGTATTGGGGTGACAGCCTACGCAGCCATCAAATTAAACATATGATTTTGAAAGGGTTGCGCGTGCCTTAGGCAGCAGCAGCTTCTTTCTGGTCGCGCAGAGCTGCCAGAGTGCGAGCCAGCTTGCTGGTTGCACCTTGGATTACGCTCATCAGCTGTGCGATAGCCTCGTCGCGAGTTGGCAGGGTTGCCAGCACGTCGATCTGGTTAGCGGCAAGGAACTTGCCGTCAAACGCAGCTGCCTTGATCTCGAACTTGTCCTGACCCTTGGCGAACTCTTTGAACAGACGAGCAGCAGCGCCCGGGTGTTCGTTGGAGAAAGCAATCAGGGTCGGGCCTTTGAACGCGTCGTTGAGGATCGAGAATTCGGTGCCTTCAACAGCGCGCTTGAGCAGGGTGTTACGTACGACACGTACGTAAACGCCAGCTTCGCGGGCCTCTTTACGGAGTCCGGTCATTGCGCCTACAGTCACACCACGGGCATCGGCCACGACAGCGGACAGAGCGACTTTGGCAGCCTCGTTGACTTCAGCGACGATGGCCTTCTTGTCTTCGAGTTTAATTGCCACGGGTTTACTCCTGGTTTCTACCGTTTCATCTGGCCGGAGCCGGATGTCGTTTTGGTGTCTGATTCGCGAACGAATCGGGAGCACCATCTGCGTAGGCTTGAGGTTTAAGGCTTGCGCCGCCTACGGTCTTGGATAGCCCCCGCCAGGCAGGGACCCCAATTTTCAGCAGCCGGTGCGACCAGGTCGCACCGGCCGAGCATTACACGTTCAGCGAGCTCTGATCGATGATCAGACCTGGGCCCATGGTGGTGCTCAGGGTAACGCGCTTGACGTAGATACCTTTCGAGGAAGCTGGCTTGATACGCTTCAGATCAGCGATCAGGGCTTCAACGTTTTCCTTCAGCTTGCCGGCTTCGAAGCCAACCTTGCCAACGGAGGTGTGGATGATACCGTTCTTGTCGGTACGGTAGCGAACCTGACCAGCCTTGGCGTTCTTCACGGCAGTGGCTACGTCTGGAGTAACGGTACCGACTTTCGGGTTAGGCATCAGGCCGCGAGGACCCAGAACCTGACCCAGCTGACCTACAACGCGCATGGCATCAGGCGATGCGATGACGACGTCATAGTTCAGGTCGCCGCCTTTCATTTCGGCAGCCAGATCGTCCATACCTACACGGTCAGCGCCGGCAGCCAGAGCGGCCTCAGCAGCTGGACCCTGGGTGAAGACGGCAACACGTACGGTCTTGCCAGTGCCGTGTGGCAGCACGGTAGCGCTACGAACGACCTGGTCGGATTTACGCGGGTCAACACCGAGGTTAACGGCGATGTCGTAGGATTCTACGAACTTGGCAGTCGGCAGCGAAGCCAGCAGGGTTGCAGCTTCTTCGAAGTTGTAGGCCTTGCCTGCTTCGATTTTCTCGGCGATTGCCTTTTGACGCTTGGTCAGCTTAGCCATTACACACCCTCCACGTTCAGGCCCATGCTGCGGGCAGAGCCAGCGATGGTGCGTACAGCTGCGTCCAGGTCAGCGGCGGTCAGGTCAGCCTGCTTAGCCTTGGCGATATCTTCCAGCTGAGCACGGGTAACGGTACCGACCTTGACGGTGTTCGGGCGAGCCGAACCGCTGGTCAGACCAGCAGCTTTCTTCAGCAGAACCGAGGCAGGGGTGCTCTTGGTTTCGAAGGTGAAGCTACGGTCACTGTAGACAGTGATGATCACTGGAGTCGGCAGACCTGGCTCTTGACCCTGAGTACGGGCGTTGAAGGCCTTGCAGAATTCCATGATGTTCACACCGTGTTGACCCAGTGCTGGACCAACGGGTGGGCTTGGGTTGGCCTGGCCGGCCTTTACTTGCAGCTTGATGTAAGCCTGAATCTTCTTAGCCATGAGCTACTCCAAAATCGGGTACGAACGCCAGATGGCTCCCCGGATGACTTGCGTTTTATCCCAGTGACGACAAAACCCCGCAGCACATAGGGCTGCGGGGTATGGGATGCTGCGTTCCGCTAGACCTTCTCGACCTGGCTGAACTCGAGCTCCACCGGAGTAGAGCGACCGAAAATGAGCACTGCGACCTGCAGGCGGCTCTTTTCGTAGTTAACTTCTTCGACGCTACCGTTGAAGTCAGCGAAGGGACCGTCAATGACGCGAACCACTTCACCCGGCTCGAACAGCGTCTTCGGCTTCGGCTTGTCACTGCCGTCGGCTACGCGACGCAGGATGGCCTCAGCTTCTTTATCGGTGATAGGCGCAGGCTTGTCTGCGGTACCACCAATGAAACCCATGACCCGAGGGGTATCCTTGACAAGGTGCCAAGTCCCTTCGTTCATTTCCATCTGGACCAATACATAGCCAGGGAAGAATTTACGCTCGCTCTTGCGCTTCTGGCCATTGCGCATTTCGACGACTTCTTCGGTCGGGACCAGGATCTCGCCGAACTCGTCTTCCATGCCAGCCAGCTTGACACGCTCGATCAGGGAGCGCATGACATGCTTCTCGTAACCCGAGTAAGCATGAACAACATACCAACGCTTAGCCACGAGACACCCTTAGCCAACGATCAAGGAGACCAACCAGCCGAGCAGGGAATCGAGCCCCCACAGCAGCAGCGCCATAACCAGGACTACAGCCACGACAATCAGCGTGGTCTGAGTGGTTTCTTGGCGAGTTGGCCACACGACTTTACGGATCTCGGTACGAGCTTCCTTCGCCAGCGCAAAGAACGACTTGCCTTTGGCGGTCTGCAAGGCAACGAAGCCAGCGACTGCAGCCAGGGCGAGCAGGACGAGTACGCGATACAGGATCGGAGAGGCGGAGTAATACTGATTACCCACAACGCCTACGACTACCAATGCAACAACAGCGAGCCACTTGAACAGATCAAAACGCGATTCTTGGGCTTCAGTTTTGGGAGTCATCGAGGAGGATCCTGTGAGAAGAAAGCCAATCACACCGAGGTGAATGGCAGGTCAGGAGGGAATCGAACCCCCAACCTACGGTTTTGGAGACCGTCGCTCTGCCAATTGAGCTACTGACCTATAACGCTGTATCAGGCCGGCCATTATACCGGCCTGATCATTTAAATCAACTACTTATTCAATAATTTTTGCTACGACGCCGGCGCCGACGGTACGACCGCCTTCACGGATGGCGAAGCGCAGACCGTCTTCCATTGCGATGGTCTTGATCAGGGTGACAGTCATCTGAATGTTGTCACCTGGCATTACCATCTCAACGCCTTCCGGCAGTTCGCAGTTACCGGTCACGTCAGTGGTACGGAAGTAGAACTGAGGACGGTAGCCTTTGAAGAACGGAGTGTGACGGCCGCCTTCTTCCTTCGACAGGACGTAGACTTCTGCGGTGAACTTGGTGTGCGGCTTGACCGAACCTGGCTTGACCAGAACCTGGCCACGCTCAACGTCGTCACGCTTGGTACCACGCAGCAGGACGCCGCAGTTCTCGCCAGCACGACCTTCGTCCAGCAGCTTGCGGAACATCTCAACGCCGGTGCAGGTGGTGGTGGTGGTGTCACGCAGACCAACGATTTCCAGCGGATCTTGAACGCGGACGATACCACGCTCGATACGGCCGGTAACAACGGTACCACGACCCGAGATCGAGAATACGTCTTCGATCGGCATCAGGAACGGCTGGTCGATGGCACGAACTGGCTCAGGAATGTAGGCATCCAGAGTTTCTACCAGCTTCTTGACAGCGGTAGTGCCCATTTCGTTGTCGTCTTTGCCTTCCAGGGCCATACGAGCCGAACCGATGATGATCGGAGTGTCGTCGCCTGGGAAGTCGTAGGTGGACAGCAGGTCGCGAACTTCCATCTCGACCAGTTCCAGCAGCTCAGCGTCGTCTACCAGGTCAGCCTTGTTCAGGAAGACCACGATGTACGGAACACCAACCTGACGGGACAGCAGGATGTGCTCACGGGTTTGTGGCATCGGACCATCGGCGGCCGAGCAAACCAGGATCGCGCCGTCCATCTGGGCAGCACCGGTGATCATGTTCTTCACGTAGTCAGCGTGACCTGGGCAGTCAACGTGAGCGTAGTGACGAATATTCGAGTTGTACTCGACGTGAGCGGTGTTGATGGTGATACCGCGCGCTTTTTCTTCTGGAGCCGAGTCGATCTTGTCGAACTCAACGACGGCCGAACCGAAAACTTCGGAGCAGACGCGAGTCAGCGCTGCAGTCAGAGTGGTCTTACCGTGGTCGACGTGGCCGATGGTGCCGACGTTGACGTGTGGTAGGGAACGATCAAACTTTTCCTTAGCCATCGATACAATCCTCCGCAGAAGAAATAGGTATACCGCTGATAAAACAAAGGCAGATATTTTCATATCTGCCTTGTTTATATGGAGCTCTTGAGCGGACTTGAACCGCTGACCTCACCCTTACCAAGGGTGTGCTCTACCAACTGAGCTACAAGAGCGAAACACCTTGCGCAATAACTGCAAACTTGGAGCGGGTAGCGGGAATCGAACCCGCATCATCAGCTTGGAAGGCTGAGGTTCTACCACTAAACTATACCCGCGGAGCTTGCGGCTCTCGCTAAAACTGGTGGAGGGAGAAGGATTCGAACCTTCGAAGCTCTCGCAACGGATTTACAGTCCGTCCCCTTTGACCGCTCGGGAATCCCTCCAGATGTGGCCGGCATTCTATTTGTCTGCCGCCTCAGTGTCAAGCTTTTTTTTCAAATTTTTTCAATCAAATCTGAAGCTTAGCTACTTTGACACCGCTTCCAGCTCTACCACCTCAGTGGTGTTCCCTGTGAAGCGGGCGCCATTCTATCAAGCTATTCAGCAGTTGCAATACCCTCGCACAAAATAATTTTGTGTTTTAAGTCTTTGAAATCCTTGGAAAGAGTCGCCAGTACAGCCTGGTCCAGCAAACGCTCGCTCTCCGGCGCTACTTTGAGCCAGAAACCTTCGGCACCCGGCAGCTGGCCAGCAAGCGGCTGCGCGGAAATATCCAGGCTCAACAAACGTTGGCGCAGCATATCCAGTTGCTCACGGGCCGACACCCCCCCCACGACCAGGCACTCATCGCGACGTCGGGCCGGCGCCGCGGCACCGGTCTCACGCAGCAGGCGTATCTCCTGCTGGGAACCCTTGTACAAAGACAGTGGGGCGACCTCCTTGGCCTTCAAAGGAGCTTCCTGCTGATGCCAGACGTAATAAAAGACGTTCAACACGACCAACAGCAGAAACAACCAGCGCATAGTCACCTCAACTCAACGGGCAGGCGATGGCCAAGCCGACAAATACCAGGTCCGGGACAATTCGCGCCTCGGGCACAGCCTCGCGCACCAAAGGCGCATCACCTCCCGTCAGGAAGACAGTGAAGCCCTCCCCCAGAAGCGCACCTGCTTGCTCCATCTGTGTACGGGCAAAGCCCTGGAGCATCAACACACAACCACGCTCTACCGCCTCGACCGTCGAGCGGCCTGGCTCAAGGCTGTTCAGCGCGCGCTCGGCGGAAGCATCGTCATAGCGAATACGGCGGGTGTGAGTACGCAACTGGCTGCGCATCAATGGCATGCCAGGGCAGATGTATCCTCCCAAGTGCTCACCATCAGCAGCAACGAAGTCGGCCTTGGCCGCAGTTCCGAAGTCGATGACCAGGCAAGCACCTTTCGCCAGATGATAGGCCCCCAAAGCACCAAGCCAACGGTCCATCCCCAGACGCTGGTAATCCTCATAGCCGTTACGGACGCCGGCCATTTCCTTTGCCGGCTGCGCCACGCACACCTCTACTGCGAAAGCCCCCTGGAGCAATCCGCGCAAGGAAGATGTCTCCTCCTCACTGCGGACACTGACCATTCGGCAACCGGCAAGACGCAACGCCGGCAACGCAGCAACAGCTGCCAGTAGCGCCTGATCGGAGTCGACGACGCCGCCTCCGGCAATAGCGGCATCCGCAGCATGGATGACACGCCACTTTATGAAGCTGTTTCCACAGTCGAGCTCAAGAATCATCACGCAACCTCAGGCTGAGCTCACCACCGCTGTAGCTCTTTTCCACACCATCGACATCAAGGCGCAATCCGCCCTGACCGTCCACTCCGAGCACCACCCCGTCGATCCGGGTACTACCCGCCACGAGCGAAACTTTCCGCCCCTGCCATAAGTGCGCCTGCTCCCACTCTTCCTGGAATGCAGCAAAACCATACCGACGATGACGAGCCAGCTCGTGCTGCAGCTGCTGAGTGAGCAAAGCGACCAGATGATTACGATCAATCACTTTACCCGTCTGCGTGCGCATCGAGGCCCAGGCCTGATCGACCAGGTCATTGCTCTGCATGTTCACATTGATACCGATCCCCAGCACGACATGACAGACATCCGCAGGATCACCCACCAGCTCGAGCAGAATTCCAGTGATTTTCCTGCCATCTGCCAACACATCATTGGGCCACTTGAGCCCCACATCCTGAAGCCCAAAGGCCTGCAGTGTGCGCATGACGGCCAACCCTACGACCAGACTCAACCCTTCCAGTTGGCGCATACCACCTTCAACGCGCAGCACCACGCTGTAATAGAGGTTCTCTGCGAATGGACTGACCCACTGCCGACCACGACGGCCGCGCCCGGCACGCTGACGCTCGGCCAGCACCATGAACGGGGCGCTTTGCCCGGCAGCGGCAAGCCGCAGCCCTTCTGCATTGGTCGAGTCGATATCCTGATGTATGAACAGCGGCCACTGCTCCCCTTGCGAAAAGTCGGCAATTGCCTGCTCTTCCAGCAAGTTCAGCGGAGAAGCCAGTTGATAGCCACGCCCACGAACCTTGTGAACGGTCAGGTTCAGATCGCTCTCGAGGTGCTGCAGCTGCTTCCACACGGCACTACGACTCACTCCGAGGGCAGCCCCCAGAGCCTCGCCAGAATGGAACCGGCCATCCTTGAGGAGATTCAACAACTTCAGCATGCCAGTCTCGATTTTGAATAAGGCTGGCATGATAGCTATGGGTAGTAGGCTTGCATAGGAAAAGGGGCCCATCGGGCTCCTACAAGGGGAAGCTGTTTCGGAGGCGCAAAGACAAAACCCCTACCTGCCTGCGCAGATAGGGGTTTTGCGAAATGAATCTTGACGATGACCTACTCTCACATGGGGAAACCCCACACTACCATCGGCGATGCATCGTTTCACTGCTGAGTTCGGGATGGGATCAGGTGGTTCCAATGCTCTATGGTCGTCAAGAAATTCTGTTGCCAGAAGATCCAGATGGATACTCCAGCGAATTCGGATATGTGATCTTTGTGATTCGTTGCGAACTTTCGGTTCGTATCGTCTTCACCACCACAATCTGCTTCGTGTGCAGATTGCTTGGGTGTTATATGGTCAAGCCTCACGGGCAATTAGTATTGGTTAGCTCAACGCCTCACAGCGCTTACACACCCAACCTATCAACGTCGTAGTCTTCGACGGCCCTTCAGGGGATTCAAGATCCCAGTGAGATCTCATCTTGAGGCAAGTTTCCCGCTTAGATGCTTTCAGCGGTTATCTCTTCCGAACATAGCTACCCGGCAATGCCACTGGCGTGACAACCGGAACACCAGAGGTTCGTCCACTCCGGTCCTCTCGTACTAGGAGCAGCCCCTCTCAAATCTCAAACGTCCACGGCAGATAGGGACCGAACTGTCTCACGACGTTCTAAACCCAGCTCGCGTACCACTTTAAATGGCGAACAGCCATACCCTTGGGACCGGCTTCAGCCCCAGGATGTGATGAGCCGACATCGAGGTGCCAAACACCGCCGTCGATATGAACTCTTGGGCGGTATCAGCCTGTTATCCCCGGAGTACCTTTTATCCGTTGAGCGATGGCCCTTCCATACAGAACCACCGGATCACTAAGACCTACTTTCGTACCTGCTCGACGTGTTTGTCTCGCAGTCAAGCGCGCTTTTGCCTTTATACTCTACGACCGATTTCCGACCGGTCTGAGCGCACCTTCGTACTCCTCCGTTACTCTTTGGGAGGAGACCGCCCCAGTCAAACTACCCACCATACACTGTCCTCGATCCGGATAACGGACCTGAGTTAGAACCTCAAGGTTGCCAGGGTGGTATTTCAAGGATGGCTCCATGAGAACTGGCGTCCCCACTTCAAAGCCTCCCACCTATCCTACACAAGCAAGCTCAAAGTCCAGTGCAAAGCTATAGTAAAGGTTCACGGGGTCTTTCCGTCTAGCCGCGGATACACTGCATCTTCACAGCGATTTCAATTTCACTGAGTCTCGGGTGGAGACAGCGCCGCCATCGTTACGCCATTCGTGCAGGTCGGAACTTACCCGACAAGGAATTTCGCTACCTTAGGACCGTTATAGTTACGGCCGCCGTTTACCGGGGCTTCGATCAAGAGCTTCGCTTGCGCTAACCCCATCAATTAACCTTCCGGCACCGGGCAGGCGTCACACCCTATACGTCCACTTTCGTGTTTGCAGAGTGCTGTGTTTTTAATAAACAGTCGCAGCGGCCTGGTATCTTCGACCGGCGTGGGCTTACGCAGCAAGTGCTTCACCCTCACCGGCGCACCTTCTCCCGAAGTTACGGTGCCATTTTGCCTAGTTCCTTCACCCGAGTTCTCTCAAGCGCCTTGGTATTCTCTACCTAACCACCTGTGTCGGTTTGGGGTACGGTTCCCAGTTATCTGAA
>NZ_CP070982.1:300000-495000 GCF_018417595.1 Pseudomonas entomophila | reverse complement strand
ATCGGCCTTCAGCGCCACGGAGTCATACCCCTGCACCAGCGGATAGAGGAACTCATGGATCGCGATCGGCTGATTGCTGGTATAGCGTTTGTCGAAGTCGTCACGCTCGAGCATGCGCGCGACCGTGTACTGGGACGCCAGGCGGATAAAGTCGGCAGGCGTGAGTTGATCCATCCAGGTGGAGTTGAACGCCACCTCGGTTTTCGCTGGATCAAGAATCTTGAACACCTGCTGCTTGTACGTCTCGGCGTTATCCAGCACCTGCTCGCGGGTCAGCGGCGGGCGCGTGGCGCTCTTGCCGCTCGGGTCACCGATCATGCCGGTGAAGTCGCCGATCAGGAAAATGACCTGGTGGCCAAGCTCCTGGAACTGGCGCAGCTTGTTGATCAGCACGGTGTGGCCCAGGTGCAGGTCGGGTGCGGTTGGATCGAAGCCCGCCTTGATGCGCAGCGGTTCACCGCGCTTGAGCTTCTCCACCAGTTCCGATTCGACCAATACCTCTTCCGCACCGCGCTTGATAAGCGCCAGCTGCTCTTCAACCGACTTCATAGACAGACCCGCAAGGCTCAGATTCAAGGGGAGCCAACCATACAAGATCGGCCATCAATTACAAGTTTCGCAATGAAATGTGACCCGAACGACGCGCCACGGCGTCTACGCGCCCTTGCGCGAGAACGGATTTGGTTATATTTTATACAGTTATTTCATCTTCATCATGTCATTCATCTTTTCCATCTCATTTTTTCAAAGTCACTTCACCTATGACCAACGAAACGCCTAAAGCGCCCCCGCTTTATCCGAAAAGCCATCTGTTGGCCGCCAGCGGCATCGCTGCCCTGCTTAGCCTGGCGCTGCTGGTCTTCCCTTCCAGCGAAGTCGAAGCCAAGAAAACCACCCTCAGCCTGGAACTGGAAAGCCCAGCCGAGCAACTGAAGGACGAATCCCGGGCCGCACCGCTGGTGCAGGCCGAGCAGAATACCGACTCCCCTTTCGCCCAGATCGAAGGCGATGAGGCGGACACCGCCCAGAGCAAGAGCGAACCCGCGCCTGTCGCCAAGCAAGAAGAGAAGGCACCAGGCCATCGTGAAGTGGTCGTCTCCCGTGGCGATACGCTTTCCACCCTGTTCAACAAGGTCGGCCTACCTGCCAACGCCGTCCACGACATCCTCGCCAGTAACAAGCAAGCCAAGCAGTTCAGCCAGCTCAAGCATGGCCAGGTGCTGCAGTTCGAACTGGACAAAGATGGCCAGTTGACCAGCCTGCATAGCAAGGTCAGCAATCTCGAGACCATTCGCCTGACCCGCACCGACAAGGGATTCACCTTCGATCGCGAGGTCAGCAAGCCGGTAGTACGCACCGCCTACGCGCATGGCGTGATCAAGAGCTCGTTGTCGGCCTCGGCCCAGCGTGCCGGCCTGTCACACAGCATGACCATGGACATGGCCAAGATCCTCGGCTACGACATCGACTTCGCCCAGGATATCCGCCCAGGCGACGAGTTCGATGTGGTCTACGAGCAGAAGATGATGGATGGCAAGGTGGTCGGCACCGGCAGCATCCTCTCCGCCCGCTTCACCAACCGCGGCAAGACCTACACCGCCGTGCGCTACACCAACAAGCAGGGCAACACCAACTACTACACCGCCGACGGCAATAGCCTGCGCAAGGCGTTCATCCGCACACCGGTGGACTTCGCCCGCATCAGCTCGCGCTTCTCCGCTGGCCGCAAGCACCCGATCCTCAACAAGATCCGCGCCCACAAAGGCGTGGACTACGCCGCCCCCCGCGGCACGCCGATCAAGGCCGCCGGCGATGGCCGCATCGAGCTGGCAGGCCGTCGCGGTGGCTATGGCAATACCGTGATCATTGCCCACGGCAACTCCTACAAGACGCTTTACGGTCATATGCAGGGCTTCGCCAAAGGCATCAAGACGGGTGGCAGTGTGAAGCAGGGCCAGATCATCGGCTACATCGGTACTACCGGCCTGTCGACCGGCCCACACCTGCACTACGAGTTTCAGGTCAACGGCGTGCACGTCGACCCGTTGAGCCAGAAGGTGCCGATGGCCGACCCGATCGCCAAGGCCGAACGCGCACGCTTCAACCAGCAGAGCCAACCCCTGATCGCCCGCATGGATCAGGAAAAGGCCACCCTGCTCGCCGCCAACAAACGCTGACGGCATGGCGCTCTATCTGGGGGTGATGTCCGGGACCAGCCTCGATGGCCTGGACATTGCCCTGATCGAACAACACGAGCAGCCAAAGCTGCTCGCCACCCATTACATCCCCATGCCCGCCGATCTCCGCCAGGACCTGCTTGGCCTTTGCGCCAGCGGACCGGACGAGATTGCGCGTGCGGCCCTGGCAGAGAATCGCTGGGCCAGCCTCGCGGCCCACGGAATCAACCGCCTGCTGGCCACTCAAGGCCTGAAGCCTGACGCTATCCGCGCCATCGGCAGCCACGGGCAAACCATCCGCCATGAACCCGCTCGCGGTTTTACCGTGCAGATCGGCAACCCGGCATTGCTCGCCGAACTGACCGGCATCTGCGTGGTGGGTGATTTTCGCCGCCGGGACGTGGCAGCTGGAGGCCAGGGTGCACCACTGGTACCGGCCTTCCACGAGGCCCTGTTCGGGCATCTTGGTCAGCGCGTAGCCATCTTGAATGTGGGCGGCTTTAGCAACCTGAGCCTGATCGAGCAGAACAAACCGGTGCATGGCTTCGACTGCGGGCCTGGCAACGTACTGCTGGACGCCTGGGTCGAACGCAAGCAAGGCCTGGCCTTTGATGCCAATGGCAGCTGGGCGGCCAGTGGTACAGTCCAGCCTGGCCTGCTTGAAGCGTTGCTGAGTGATCCGTTCTTTGCCGGGAGCGGCCCGAAGAGTACTGGCCGCGAAGTGTTCAACCTGCCCTGGCTGGATACGCATCTTGCGCGCTTGCCTGCGTACCGGGACGAAGATGTTCAGGCCACTCTGCTGGAACTGACCGCCAGCAGCATCATCGACTCGCTGCGCCAGGCCCAGGACGCTACCGAGTCGTTGCTGGTGTGTGGCGGGGGCGCACGCAATGGAACGCTGATGGCCCGCTTGGCAGCGCTGCTGCCCTCGGCGCAGGTTGCCAGCACTGCGGCGCATGGCGTGGACCCTGACTGGGTCGAAGCCATGGCCTTCGCCTGGCTTGCCCACTGCTGCCTGGAGGGCATCCCCGCCAACCGCCCCAGCGTGACCGCCGCCAAAGGCTTGCGCATCCTCGGCGCCATCTACCCGGCATAGCCGCTTTGCAGAATGCAAAACGCCGCGCAAGTGCGCGGCGTTTTCTATTGCAGCACGGTAATCAGATCGAGAACGACGAACCACAACCACAGGTAGTGGTGGCATTCGGGTTCTTGATCACGAAGCGCGAACCTTCCAGGCCTTCCTGATAGTCCACTTCGGCACCCGCGAGGTACTGGAAGCTCATCGGATCGACCACCAGCGCGACACCCTCACGCTCGACGATGGTGTCGTCCTCGGCCACATCCTCATCGAAGGTGAAGCCGTACTGGAAGCCCGAGCAACCACCGCCGGTCACGAATACCCGCAGCTTCAGACGATCATTGCCCTCTTCGCTGACCAGAGTCTTCACCTTGTGCGCAGCCCCTGGGGTGAACTCCAAAGCCGTGGGGGTGAAGGATTCGACGCTCATGTTGATTCTCCCGGCGCAGTGCCGCCATAAAACTCGATGTCGCGCATTATCCGCTTCTCCGAGAAAATCGGTCAAGAATTGTGCGGCTTTAGTCGCGCCCATGAAAAAGGCCCGCGCAGGGCGGGCCTTGATACACGGAGGCTGCTTACGGCAACAGGCCGGCGTGGGACAGCCCCATGCGCTCATCCAGGCCGAACAGGATGTTCAGGTTCTGTACCGCCTGTCCGGAAGCGCCCTTGACCAGGTTGTCGATCACCGACAACACCACCACGAGATCGCCACCCTGCGGTCGATGCACGGCGATGCGGCACATGTTGGCGCCGCGCACGCTGCGGGTTTCCGGATGGCTGCCGGCCGGCATCACGTCGACGAACGGTTCGTTGGCATATCGCTTCTCGAACAGCGCCTGCAAGTCCACGGAGGTGTCGGCGACCGTGGCGTACAGGGTGGCGTGAATGCCGCGGATCATCGGGGTCAGATGCGGCACGAACGTCAGGCCGATGTCCTTGCCCGCGGCCAGACGCAGGCCCTGGCTGATTTCCGGCAGGTGGCGATGGCCTTTGACTGCATAGGCCTTCATGCTTTCGCCTGCCTCGCAGAACAACGAGCCCACCGCAGCGCCACGGCCGGCACCGCTCACACCCGACTTGCAGTCGGCGATCAGGCGCGATGGGTCTGCCAGGCCAGCTTCCAGCAGCGGCAGGAAGCCCAGTTGGGTCGCGGTCGGGTAGCAGCCGGGCACAGCGATCAGTCGCGCCTGGCGGATCTTCTCGCGGTTCACTTCGGGCAGGCCATAGACCGCATCCTTGAGCAGTTCGGGCGCGCCATGGGGCTGGCCGTACCACTTGCCCCATTCAGCGGCGTCCTGCAGGCGGAAGTCGGCGGACAGGTCGATGACCTTGGTCCCCGCCGCCAGCAACTCGCCGGCCAGGGCGTGGGCGACCCCGTGCGGGGTGGCGAAGAACACCACGTCGCAGGCGCCGAGGGTCTTGCTGTCAGGCACGCTGAAGGTCAGCCCGTCGTAATGGCCGCGCAGGTTCGGGTACATGTCGGCAACCGCCACGCCCGCCTCGGAACGCGAAGTGATCACCGCCACTTCGGCCTGTGGGTGCTGCGCCAGCAGACGAAGCAGTTCGACACCGGTGTAGCCCGTGCCGCCAACGATACCGACCTTGATCATAACGCTTGCCCCTTATCAACGAACCGACTGGAAAGCGCACGATAATAGGGGCGCGAAAGGCCTGTAACAACTCTTGGGATGTCCCTTCGGGCGCTGGGACTCTACTATCTGACGACCGTGAAAACCTGAAGGAACTCCCCATGCTCTATCTATGGATCAAGGCGCTGCATATCGTCAGCGTGGTCTGCTGGTTCGCCGGCCTGTTCTACCTGCCACGCCTGTTCGTGTATCACGCCCAGAGCCAGGACAGCGTCAGCCTGGACCGCTTCGTCACCATGGAACGCAAGCTGTACCGGGGCATCATGAACCCGGCGATGATCGCCACCTACGTGTTCGGCGGCTGGATGCTGTATCTCAACCCCGGCTGGCTGAGCCAGGGCTGGCTGCACGCCAAGCTGACCCTGGTCGCCCTGCTCACCGTCTACCATCACATGTGCGGCGCCCAGCGCAAACGCTTCGCCGCGGGCAGCAACACCCGCAGCCATGTCTACTACCGTTGGTTCAACGAAGTGCCCGTCCTCATCTTGCTGGGTATCATAATTCTCGTGGTGGTCAAACCGTTCTGACGGTAAACCACCGCCTACAGGAGTTTCGCCATGTCCCTGCCCGCTTCGCTCGAACAACGCCTGCGCTTGCCGCTGGTGGCCGCACCGATGTTCCTGATTTCCAACCCGCAGTTGGTGCTGGCGTGCTGCGCGAATGGCGTAGTGGGCAGCTTTCCCGCGCTCAACCAGCGTGACAGTGCGGGTTTCAAGGACTGGCTGGAACAGATCGAGGCTGGGCTGGCGCAACTGCAGGCACCAGCGCCCTATGCGGTGAACCTGATCGTGCACCTGAGCAACCCGCGCCTGCAGGCCGACCTGGCACTGTGCGTCGAGCATCGCGTGCCGATCGTCATCACCAGCCTGGGGGCGGTAAAAGAGGTGGTGGATGCAGTGCACAGCTATGGCGGCCTGGTGTTTCACGACGTGACCACACGTCGCCACGCCGAGAAAGCCGCCGAAGCCGGTGTTGATGGGTTGATTGCCGTGGCTGCGGGGGCAGGCGGCCATGCCGGGACCTGGAGCCCGTTCGCGCTGGTCGCGGAAATCCGCCAGTTCTTCGACAAGACCATCCTGCTGGCTGGTTGCCTCAACCATGGCAACCAATTGCTGGCCGCTCAGATGCTGGGAGCCGACCTGGGCTACATGGGCACGCGCTTTATCGCCACCCGAGAGAGCCAGGCCCAAGCAGCCTACAAACAGATGATCCTGGGTGCAGGCGCAGCCGACATCGTGCATACCCCGGCAGTCTCCGGTATCCCGGCCAGTTTCCTGCGCGAGAGCCTGGAGCAGGCTGGTTACGATCTCGGCACCCTGAAGAGCAACCATGAGACAGGCAAGCTCAAGCCTCTGGATGACGAGGCAAAAGCGTGGAAGACCGTCTGGTCCGCCGGCCAGGGCGTTGGCGAGATCCACGACCTGCCTCGTGTCGCCGAGCTGATCGAGCGTCTGCGCGACGAATACCAGGCGGCCCTTGATCGTAGCCAGCAGCTACGCGGCAACGCCTTGTAGCAAATCGGCCAGGCTGTACACTAGGCGCCCCTCACGCCCCAGGAGCCTTGCATGACCCGTTACGCCATGATCACTGGAGCCTCCAGCGGCCTGGGCCTTGCCCTGGCGGAGGCACTGGCGCGGCGCGGGCGCAACCTGATCCTGGTGGCACGCCAGCGCGAGACGCTGGAACCGGTGGCCATCGAGCTCACCCAACGATTCGGGGTCGAAGTGCTGTTCCGTGCCTGCGATCTCAGCCAGCCCTTGCGCCTATCGGGCTTCGTACTCGAACTGGAGGAAGGCGAGCGGCGTATCGACTTGCTGGTTAATTGCGCCGGGCAGCGCACCTACGGGCCGTTTCTCGCCCATGAGTGGGCCGACGAGCAGGACCTGCTTGAGGTCAACATCCTCGCCCTGAGCCGTTTGTGCCACGCCATCGGTAACTTGATGGCGATCCAGGGTGGTGGGCAGATTCTCAATGTCGCAGGGCTCGCCGGCGTCGCGCCCGGCCCCTGGATGGCTGCCTATGCCGCCAGCAAAGCCTATGTGCTGAGCTTTTCCGAAGCGTTGCGCGAGGAGCTTCGGCGTACTGGGATAAAGGTCTCGGTGTTGTGCCCCGGACCTGTACGCTCGTCACGGCGCAGCATCCCAAGGCTCGATGGCAGCCCCAGCCCTGAGGAAATTGCCTTGCATACCGTCCGAGCCCTGGACAAGAACCGCGCACTGATCATGCCAGGCCGACGCAACCGCTGGCTGGCCTTCGCCCCGCGCCTGCTGCCACGCTGGCTGACGCGCAAACTGGCCGGGGCGATCCATCGGCGCTACTGCCCGGTCGGCATGGAATAACCACTGGGCGAGCGGCAGCGGGCTCAGTACACTCGGCCCGGACACTCACCATGGAGCAAGTGCTGTGGACGATCTATTCCTCAAAATCATCAACCGGGAAATCCCGGCGGATATCATCTACGAAGATGACCAGGTTCTGGCCTTCAAGGATATCGCCCCCGCGGCGCCGGTACATTTCCTGGTCATACCGAAGAAACACATCCGTACCCTCAACGACCTGACCGAAGAGGACAAGGCCCTGGCCGGCCACATCCTGTTCACCGCCCAGCGCCTGGCCGTCGAGCAGGGCTGCGAGGAAGGTTTCCGGGTGGTCATGAACTGCAACCCGAAAGGCGGCCAGACCGTCTACCACATCCACATGCATGTGCTCGGCCAGCGCCAGATGCACTGGCCACCGGGCTGATCCAAGGCAAGCTCGGTTCAACCGATTGCGGTAAACTGTCGGGCACACTCTTGCGGAGGTGCCCGATGGCTACCGAACGTCACTATTCGCCGCTCGACCGCTTGTTGCTGCAGGCCGATACCGCCATGCGCACCTTGCTGCCCTTCAGCGGCCAACCTGCCCGCCCCTCTCCAGCGATCATCCAGCCGGACGCTGAACTCGACGAGCAGCAGACCCGCCACATCGCCGGCCTGATGCGCATCAACCACACCGGGGAAGTCTGCGCCCAGGCGCTCTATCAGGGCCAGGCCCTGACCGCCAAGCTGCCCCAGGTGCGCAAGGCCATGGAGCATGCGGCCGAAGAAGAAATCGACCACCTGGCCTGGTGCGAGCAGCGTATTCGCCAGCTCAACAGCCACCCCAGCGTGCTCAATCCGTTGTTCTATGGCATGTCCTTCGGCATCGGCGCCCTCGCCGGCCTGGTCAGCGACAAGGTCAGCCTGGGTTTCGTCGCGGCTACCGAGCATCAGGTGTGCAAGCACCTGGACGAACACCTTGAGCAGATCCCCGAGAACGACGGCAAGTCCCGAGCGATCCTCGAGCAGATGCGCATCGACGAGGAACACCACGCTGAATCGGCCCTGGAAGCCGGCGGCTATCGTTTCCCGGCCCCCGTCCGCTTTGGCATGAGCCTGCTGGCCAAGGTCATGACCAAGAGCACCTACCGCATCTGAGGTAACCCGGATGGAACGCTTCGACGCCAAGGACCTGGCACGCGCCGTGAGCGCCGGGATACTGCAACCCGGCCAGGACCGGGCATTGCTGGATTTCCTGCGCCAGCAGCCACAAACCTCCGGCAGCTTCCAGTTGGCTCACGTGGCATTCTATTTCGGCGCACTGCTGATCATGGGCGCCATGGGCTGGTTGCTCACGGAAGCCTGGATGCGCATCGGCGACTCTGCGCTGCTGGCCATCGCGCTGCTCTACATTGCAGCGATCACCCTGTTCGCCCTGTCGCTGCAACGCCGAGGCCAACCCATCGCCGCAGGCGTACTGGCGGCGGTGGCGGTCAGCATCGTGCCGCTGGCGGTGTTCGCCATCGAGCGCTTGCTCGGTTGGTGGCCAATGGATGATGCCCAAGGCGACTATCACCAGTACTACACTTACGTGCAGGGCGGTTGGCTGGCCATGGAGGCGGCAACCGTGCTCGCCGGCCTGCTGATGCTGCGCCTGGTGCCCTTCCCATTCATTGTCATGCCGATTGCCGTGGCGCTGTGGTTCATGTCGATGGACTTCACCGAATGGCTTTACGGCGATGTCTTCGACTGGGAACAACGCCGTACCGTATCGCTGTGGTTCGGCCTTGCCATGCTGTTGGTGTTTCTCGTGGTGGACGGGCGCACCGAGCGCGATTACGCCTTCTGGGGGTACCTCGCCGGGCTGGCGGCATTCTGGGGCGGGCTGACACTGATGGACAGCGGCAGCGAATGGGGCAAGTTCGTGTACTGCCTGATCAACCTGGGGCTGATGAGTCTGGCCGTGCTTTTGCGCAGACCGGTGTTCATGGTGTTCGGCGCGATGGGAGTGGCGGCTTACCTGGGGTACCTTTCCTACGAAGTATTCGCCGATTCCCTGCTGTTCCCTGTAGTACTGACCCTGATCGGTCTCGCCGTTATCGGGCTGGGCGTGCTCTACCAGAAGCGACGGGAAGCACTGAGCGCACACCTGCGAGCAAAAGTGCCTGCCAGCCTTTTGCAACTGCTCCCAGCGTTGCGCCGTTGAGCATACGAATGTTAATCGCCCGCCTGCTGCAGGGCCTGGGGCTGATTCTGGTTGCCTATTTCTTCGTTTGCCTGATGACAGCCAGCCTCAGGCAAACCGGGTTCAGCCTGGAGCTGCCTTATCTCGTCGAGCCCAATAGCAACAGCGCGCTCGAACTGTTGCTGTTCACCGCCCCAGTGCAACTGATGTTCCTGCTGCTCGGCTGCTTTATCCACAGCCGTCGAACGCTCATCGGCGTTTTTGTGCTGCTTGCGATCATCGTTGCGCAGTTGCAGTGCTTGAACTTTGCCGAAAGCTACGGCAGTACCTGGAGCGACCTGGAACTGGTCATGTTGCTGGGCGTGAACGCGCACTGGTTGTTGCTCGCCCTCATCCCTGGGCTCGCACTGCTGCTTGGCATTGAGCGACTACGCAAGCGGAGCGCCTGAGCCTCAGGCGCTCCTGCACGTCACGCGAGCTCGACGATTTCGTAACCGTGGGTGATCTCGACGCCCGCGCGGTCCAGCATGATCGAGGCCGAGCAGTACTTCTCGGCCGACAGCTCCACCGCACGCTTGACCTGCGCCTCCTTCAACCCACGCCCCTTGACCACGAAGTTGAGATGGATCTTGGTGAACACCTTGGGGTCTTCACTGGCGCGTTCGGCCTCCAGGAAGGCTTCGCAGCTTTCCACGGCCTGGCGCGACTTCTTCAGGATGCTGACCACGTCGAAGCTGCTGCAGCCACCCAGGCCCAACAGCAGCATCTCCATCGGGCGCACGCCCAGATTGCGGCCACCGGCTTCGGGTGGGCCGTCCATCACGACGACATGGCCGCTCCCCGACTCGCCGAGGAACATCGCTTCACCGGCCCACTGGATGCGTGCCTTCATCTATCCGGACTCCCGATTTCGTAAAAGGGTGTCAGCTTAGTCCTTGCAGCGCTGTCGGAAAAGCTCAAGACACGTCGCTTTTATGCCGATACAAGCGAAAGTGTCTGATAAGCTGGCGCCAAATGCCTGGCGCATCACGCCAGGCCAACTATATAAAAGCCAATGCGTCGCTTCGAACAGGATTTCGTGATGGTCTCCTCAGCCCTTCCCGCCAAGATCAAGAACATCGACAAGCTGCTCGGGCACTGCCAGCGCCGCCGCTATGCGGCCAAGAGCAACATCATCTGCGCGGGCGACCGGGCCGAAACGCTGTCGTTCATCGTCAAGGGTTCGGTGACCATCCTGATCGAGGACGACGAAGGCCACGAAATGATCATCGCCTACCTCAACAACGGCGATTTCTTTGGCGAACTGGGCCTGTTCGAGCCGGTTGGCCAGGAGCACCAGCGCAGTGCCTGGGTGCGCGCCAAGACCGAATGCGAAGTGGCCGAGATCAGCTACGACAAATTTCGCGAACTGGCCCGCCAGGACCCGGAAATCCTCTATGCGCTCGGCAGCCAGATGGCCCAGCGCCTGCGCAACACCACACGCAAGGTGGGCGACCTGGCCTTCTTCGATGTGACCGGGCGGGTTGCCCGCTGCCTGCTCGAACTGTGCAAGCAACCCGACGCCATGACCCACCCCGATGGCATGCAGATCAAGATCACCCGCCAGGAGATCGGCCGGATCGTCGGTTGCTCCCGTGAAATGGTAGGCCGCGTGCTCAAGGACCTCGAGGAGCGCAGCCTGGTGCAAGTCAAGGGCAAGACCATGGTGGTCTACGGTACCCGTTAATCCTTCGGCAATGCCCCGATCACATCGGCATAAGCCTGGTCAAGGCGCTCGAACCAAGGTACCTCGGGCACCACTTCATGCAGGGCGATGTGGCTATCGGCGCGACAACGCTGTTCCAGGTCGCAGCATTCGTTGAAGCGGTTCACCGCCGCCACCATCGATTCGCGCTCGTTGTCCAGCAACAACGCCCCGTGCACCAGCACCACCGGGCGCTTGCCACCCAGGCCCTGGCGCCAGCGCTGGGCGGTGCCGACCAGTTTGCGGCCATTGAGGTTGACGTTGTAGCGACCATCACAGAAGGCGCCGTCGATTTCACCAACCGAAGCCACCCCGCCCCATTCGCGCAACACATCACATAACGGCAGGCACAGGCGCTCGTAGGCGTTCTCGATCCGCCCATGGTCGCCTTCGCTGCGCGGCGCCACGTAGACCAGGGCAATGTTCACCGTGGCGTGGGACTGCGGTACCGGCTCGCCACCGGTTTCACGCAGCAACACCGGCCAGCCGGCGATCGCCAGCTCGGCACAGGCAGCTTCGAAGTTTTCCAGGCGGCTCATGCGTCGTGGCATCACCAGGGCATGGTCGGTCGGGCGCCAGAACAGCACACCGGATTCGCGTTCACCACGGCACACGGCGGCCAGCAGGTCCTGCTCGGCGTGCAGGCCTTGCTCGACGGTCAGGGCCAGGGGTTGATCGGTCATTGATCCACCTTTGATGTTGTTCTCTTGGCCCCCTTCGCGGGTAAACCCGTACCCACAGGAGCAATATGAGGAACCTGTAGGAGCGGGTTTACCCGCGCAGGGGCCATGGCATACAAACAAAAAAGCCGGCAAACGCCGGCTTCGACTCGATCAGTCCAGTGGCTGAACCACGGTTTTCTTCACCTGGTCCGGGAAGAACAGCCGTTGCAACTCCAGCCCCGGCTGCTCGGCGCGCATGAAGGCTTCACCGACCAGGAACGAATACACCTCGTTGATTTCCATCAGCTCGACATCGGCACGGTTGAGGATGCCGCTCTCGGTGATGGCCAGGCGATCACGTGGGATGCGCGGCAACAGGTCAAGGGTGGTCTCGAGGCTGACCTCGAAGGTGTGCAGGTTGCGGTTGTTGACCCCGACCAGTGGCGTGTCGAGGGTTTTCAACGCACGCTCCAGCTCATCACCGTCGTGCACTTCCACCAGCACATCGAGACCGACATCCTTGGCCGTGGCAGCCAGCTCGGCCATTTTTACATCGTCAAGCGCCGAAACAATCAGCAGCACGCAGTCGGCACCCAGGGCTCGGGCTTCGACGATCTGGTACGGGTCGACCATGAAGTCCTTGCGGATCACCGGCAACGAAACCGCGGCACGGGCCTGTTGCAGATAGACGTCGGCACCTTGGAAGTAATCCACGTCGGTCAACACGGAAAGGCAGGTCGCACCGCCCTTCTCGTAGCTGACGGCAATCTCCGCCGGCACGAAGTTTTCGCGGATCACGCCCTTGCTGGGCGAGGCCTTCTTGATCTCGGCAATCACCGCCGGTTTCTTGCGCTTGGCCTGCTCGATCAGGGCGTTGGCAAAGCCACGCGGCGCATCGGCCACCTTGGCCATGGCCTCGAGCTCGGCGAGGCTGACGCGTGCGCTACGCTCGGCCACTTCCTGGAACTTGCGGGCGATGATCCTTTCCAGCACCGTCGGGACACTCATGCTTCGTTCTCCACCTTGAATACCGCGGTAAACGCACCCAGCTCCTGCAGTTTTTCCCAGGCCAGCCCGGTGTGCAGCACGTCATGGGCCAGTTCCACACCTTGTGCCAGGGTCATCGCATGATCGGCGGCATACAGGGCGGCGCCCGCGTTGAGTACGATCATCTCGGCGGCCTTCTGCCCGTTCTCGGTCTTGCGCCTGCCCAGCGCGTCACGGATCAGCTCCAGCGACGCTTGCGGGCCTTCGACGGCCAAGCCATGCAGGCTCTGGCTTTTCATGCCGAGATCTTCCGGTTCGACCCAGTACTCGGTGATCTGGTCATTCTTCAGTTCGGCGACGAAGGTCGGCGCAGCCAGGCTGAACTCGTCCAGGCCGTCCTTCGAATGCACCACCAGCACATGCTTGCTGCCCAGACGCTGCAGCACTTCGGCCAGTGGGCGGCACAGGGCTTGCGTGAAGACCCCGACCACCTGGTGTTTCACACCGGCCGGATTCGTAAGCGGGCCGAGCATGTTGAACAACGTACGCAGGCCCAGATCACGACGCGGGCCGGCCGCGTGCTTCATGGCGCTGTGGTGGGTCTGGGCGAACATGAAACCGATGCCCAGGCTGTCGATGCAACGCGCCACCTGGACCGGCGTCAGGTTCAGGTAGATGCCCGCCGCCTCCAGCAGGTCAGCGCTGCCGCTCTTGCCGGAAACCGCGCGGTTGCCGTGCTTGGCCACCGTGCAACCGGCCGCCGCGATAACGAAGGCCGACGCGGTGGACACGTTGAAGATGTTGGCGCCATCGCCGCCGGTGCCGACGATGTCGACCACGCCGTCAAGGCTCTTGAGCTCGACCTTGTCGGCCAGCTCACGCATCACCGACACCGCGCCGACGATCTCGTCGATGCTTTCGCTCTTCATGCGCATGCCCATGAGGAAGGCGCCGATCTGCGCCTCGCTGCACTGGCCGGTCATGATCTGGCGCATGACGTCGCGCATTTCCTCGGTGGACAGGTCCAGGTGGCCGACGATACGGCTCAACGCGCTCTTGATATCCATGATCGATCCTTAACGGCGGCCGCCGGTCTGCTTGAGGAAGTTGGCGAACAGTTCATGGCCCTGCTCGGTGAGAATGGACTCGGGGTGGAACTGTACCCCTTCCACATTCAGCGTCTTGTGACGCAGGCCCATGATCTCGTCGACCGAGCCGTCTTCGTGGGCAGTCCAGGCCGTGACTTCCAGGCAATCTGGCAGCGTTTCGCGCTTGACCACCAGCGAGTGATAGCGCGTGACGGTGAGCGGGTTGTTCAACCCGGCGAACACGCCCAGGTCGCGGTGGAGCACCGGGCTGGTCTTGCCGTGCATCACCTGGCGTGCGCGCACCACGTCACCACCGAAGGCCTGGCCGATGGACTGGTGGCCGAGGCAGACGCCCAGGATGGGCAGCTTGCCGGCGAAATGAAGGATGGCCTCGATGGACACACCCGCCTCGCTGGGCGTGCAAGGGCCGGGGGAGACGACGATGCGCTCGGGGTTGAGGGCTTCGATCTGGGCGATGGTCATTTCGTCGTTGCGAATGACCTTGACCTCGGCACCCAGCTCGCCGAGGTACTGCACGACGTTGTAGGTGAAGGAGTCGTAGTTGTCGATCATCAGTAACATCTGGAACGAACCTCTTGAAGACTGACTTTTGATTCGAGCCTTCCACTGCCGATCACAGGTGCGCGAACAGGTGCGCAACAAGGCGGCAGGTGAAACGAACGGAAGGCAAACGGGGACGGGCCGGGTAAACCGGCAAGAGATAAAGTCAGGCGCGCCAACGCCAACGGGCGATGGCCTTGATCACGTGCATCAAGAGTTTGCTGACGATCAACACAGGGTAGGTCTCGTTCATACGTTCCGGCACAGTAGCCTACCGTGACGGCGGGCGCAATATGCCCGTAAACACGGGG
Organism: Pseudomonas entomophila; assembly: GCF_018417595.1. Classification (NCBI taxonomy): domain Bacteria; kingdom Pseudomonadati; phylum Pseudomonadota; class Gammaproteobacteria; order Pseudomonadales; family Pseudomonadaceae; genus Pseudomonas; species Pseudomonas entomophila. The sequence continues at coordinate 480,261 of NZ_CP070982.1, read as the reverse complement.
AAACGAATGGAACGGTAGGCAAAGACCGGGAATTTGCTAAGGTCATTCGGCTTGTTCCGATAAAAACAATGAAAAGGATATCCCTGCATGCTCAAGGCTCCCTTCCTGCGTACTTTACTTGGTGCCCTCGTGTTCACCAGCAGCCAGGCCATGGCGGCGCCCTCCCCTTATAGCTCCCTGATTGTCTTCGGCGACAGCCTCAGCGACGCCGGGCAATTTCCCGACCTGACCGGTGGCACTGCAGGCATGCGCTTCACCAACCGCGACGCCAACGGCAATTATGCGCCGGTGTCACCCATGATCCTCGGTGGTCGGCTGGGCTTGAGCGACACTTCACTGGGCCCCTCCACATCGATCGGCAATCTCTTGCAGGGCTTGCCGGACGGTAACAACTGGGCGGTGGGCGGCTACACCACGCAACAGATCCTCGACTCGATCACCACCACCTCGAAAGCGGTCATTCCACCTGGGCAACCCAACGCCGGCACGGTCCTGCGCGAACGCCCCGGCTATCTGGCCAACGGCCTGGGCGCCGACCCGAACGCCTTGTACTACCTGACGGGTGGCGGCAACGACTTCCTTCAGGGGCTGGTCACCAGCCCGGCCACCGCCGCCGCTTCAGGTGCCCGCTTGGCTGCCAGTGCCCAGGCGCTGCAACAGGCAGGCGCACGCTACATCATGGTGTGGCTGCTACCTGACCTGGGCCAGACCCCGAGCTTCAGCGGCACCCCACAGCAGGGCCCTCTCTCGCAGCTGTCCAACGTGTTCAACCAGTCGCTGGTCAGCCAGCTTGCTGGCATCAATGCCGAGATCATTCCCCTGAACATACCGGTGCTGCTCCAGGAAGCCCTGGCCAACCCAGCACAGTTCGGCCTGGCCACTGGCCAGAACCTGGTCGGCTCCTGCTACAGCGGCGGCAACTGCGTAGGCAACCCGGTCTATGGTGCCAACGGCACGACGCCCGACCCGACCAAGCTGCTGTTCAACGACTCCGTGCACCCGACCATCGCCGGCCAGCAACTGATCGCCGACTACGGCTATTCAATTCTCGCCGCGCCGTGGGAGCTGACGCTTCTGCCAGAAATGGCGCACGCCAGCGTTCGCGCCCACCAGGATGAGTTGCGCAACCAGTGGCAAACACCCTGGCAAGCGGTCGGCCAGTGGCAGGCCTTCGTCGCCACTGGCGCGCAGGATCTGGACTTCGGCAGCCAACGCAGCGCTGCCAGCGGTGATGGCCGGGGCTACAACCTGACCCTGGGTGGCAGCTACCGGGTTGACGACGCCTGGCGCCTTGGGCTGGCAGCTGGCGTATACCGGCAGAAGCTCGAAGTGGGCCAGCAGGATTCGGACTACAAGCTCGACAGCTACCTTGCCAGCGCCTTCGCCCAGTACCGCCAGGACCGCTGGTGGGCCGATGCGGCCTTGACTGCCGGGCACCTGGACTACCGGGACCTCAAGCGCACTTTCGCCCTGGGCGTAAACGATCGCAGCGAAAAAGGCGACACCGACGGCGAGACCTGGGCCGTCACCGGCCGCCTGGGCTACAACCTGGCCGCCGAGGGCAGCGAGTGGCAGCTGGCGCCGTTCGTCAGCGCCGACTATGCGCGGGTCAAGGTGGATGGCTATGACGAGAAAAGTGGTCGCTCTACCGCACTTGGCTTCGATGACCAGGAACGCACGTCACGGCGCCTGGGCGTCGGGATGCTGGGTAGCGTGCAGGTATTGCCGGGCACGAAGCTGTTCGCCGAAGTCGCCCGGGAGCATGAGTTCGAGGATGACCAGCAGGACCTGACCATGCGCCTGACCACACTGCCGGCCAACGACTTCACCCTGACCGGCTACACGCCACACAGCAACCTGACCCGCGCCAGCCTGGGGGTGACTCATGAACTGGTGTCAGGGGTTAACCTGCGGGGGAACTACAACTGGCGCAAGAGTGACGAGCTGAGGCAGCAGGGGGTGAGCCTGGCGGTGAGTGTAGATTTCTGACTGGTGGTTCGCCGGCAAGCCGGCCTTGATGGATAACACCGCAACCGACTTGGCACGACCTCTGTAGGAGCGGCTTTAGCCGCGATCACTGCAAGGCGGGGATCCGATACCGCGTTGCCTAAATCGCGGCTAAAGCCGCTCCTACAGTGAGTTCTGTTCCCAATGCTTATTTCGAAGTCTGCTCAGCCAACGCCACGGCACGGAACATTGCCCGGCGCTTGTTGATGGTCTCTTCCCACTCCAGCGCCGGCACCGAGTCGGCGACGATGCCGCCACCGGCCTGTACATGCAGTTCACCGTCCTTGATCACTGCGGTACGAATGGCGATGGCGGTATCCATGTTGCCGTTCCAGGCGAAGTAGCCCACGGCGCCACCATAGACACCACGCTTGACCGGCTCCAGTTCGTCGATGATCTCCATGGCACGGATCTTCGGCGCACCGGACAAGGTGCCCGCGGGCAAGATCGCCCGCAGCGCATCCATCGCCGTCAGCCCTTCACGCAGCTGGCCGGTGACGTTGGAGACGATGTGCATGACGTTGGAATAGCGCTCGATCACCATCTTCTCGGTCAGGCGCACGCTGCCAGTGGCAGACACCCGGCCAACATCGTTGCGACCCAGGTCGATCAGCATCAGATGCTCGGCGATCTCCTTGTCATCCGACAGCAGATCGTCTTCCAGGGCGCGGTCGGCTTCTTCGGTGGCACCACGTGGGCGGGTACCGGCGATCGGGCGCACAGTGACCAGGTTGTCCTCGACACGCACCAGCACTTCGGGGGAGCTGCCCACTACGTGGAAGTCACCGAAGTTGAAGAAGTACATGTATGGCGTTGGGTTGAAGCAGCGTAGCGCGCGGTACAGGTCGATGGGCGCGGCCTTGAAGTCGATGGACATGCGCTGCGACGGCACCACCTGCATGCAATCACCGGCGAGAATGTACTCCTTGATGCGGCCCACCGCGTTCTCGTAGTCGGCGCGGGTATAGCTGGAGCGAAATTCGGGCTCGGCGGCCATGGGCCCGCTGAGGTCCAGGCCACGGCGCGGGGTGATCGGCTGACGCAGCTTGTCCAGCAGCCCTTCCAGGCGTGCCTTGCCATTCTCGAACGCTTGCTCTTCGGTTGGGTCGACCAGGACGATCGCGTGCATCTTGCCCGCCAGGTTGTCGAACACCACCACGGCATCGGACACCATCAGCAGGATATCCGGCACCCCAAGCGGATCCGGGTTGGGGCTGGCGCCCAGGCGTTTCTCGACGTAGCGCACACAGTCATAGCCGAAGTAACCCACCAGGCCACCGTTGAAGCGCGGAAGGCCAGGAATGTCGGCGACCTTGTAACGGTCCTTGAATGCCTCGACGAAGGCCAGTGGGTCTTCGACATCGTGGCTTTCCACTTCGACGCCATCCTGCAGGATGCTGACGTGATAGCCATGCACGCGCATCACGGTGCGCGACGGCAGCCCGATCATCGAGTAACGGCCCCATTTTTCCCCGCCCTGCACGGACTCGAGCAGGTAGGAGTTGGGTTGGTCGGCGAGCTTCAGGTAGATCGACAGCGGGGTGTCGAAATCGGCCAGGGTTTCGCAGGCCAGGGGAATGCGGTTATAGCCGGCAGCGGCCAGGCGCAGGAATTCTTCGCGGGTCATGTGTAGCCTCGTGGCAAGCAGCAATGGGGTCGGGCAAGCGGACGGGCCGGCAGGTGCCGGCGAGCGGGAGTCAGGCGCGCCAGCGCCAGCGGGCCAGGGCCTTGATGACTTTCATCCAGAATTTGCCAGTGACCACCACGTTGTTGTCTCTGCTTTGCGGGGCTTGAAGGTCCGCCAACGTTATCCCAGTGTCGGTGACTACGCAACCGGGCAGCAGGCGGCGCAGATCATCAATCACCAGGCTGGGGGATTCATCGTCGATGGGGCGGCCGTGGTTGTAGCCATAGCTAAGGCCGACGCACTTGACCCCGGCTGCCTTGGCCGCCAGCACGTCACTGCGCGAATCGCCGATGAACAGCGACTGTTCCGGGGCAACGCCAGCCATCTTCATGACAAACAGCAAGGCCGCGGGATCGGGTTTCTTCTGTGGCAGGGTGTCGCCACCGATGATCCAGCGGAAGTAGCGGCCGATCTTCATCTGGTCAAGCAGGGGCGCGACGAAGCGCTCCGGTTTGTTGGTGATCAGGGCCATTTCCACACCCTGCTTGCTCAGCCAGCGCAGGGTGTCGCGCACACCGGGGTAGACGACCGTCAGCTCGTGGCTCTCGGCGTAGGCCTCCATGAACAGGGCCAGGGCACGTTCGGCCAGTTCGTCATCCACGGTATCGTGTTCGATGCCGCCGGCCAGCGCCCGGCGCACCAGCACCTGGGCACCGTTGCCCACCCAGTGGCGCACGGCGTCGAGCCCGGCAGGCGGGCGCCCGAGTTCGAGCAGCATGCGGTCGACGGCTGCGGCCAGGTCGGGGACCGAGTCGATCAGGGTGCCATCCAGATCGAACATCACCAGCCTGGGCAGCGTCCCCGGGAACAGCTGCTCGAAGCCGCTCATGCGCGGGCCAGCGCCATTTCGGCACGCATCTTGTCGATAACTTCCTTGTAGTCCGGGGCGTTGAAGATCGCCGATCCCGCCACGAAGGTGTCAGCGCCGGCGGCGGTGATCTCGCGGATGTTGTTGACGTTGACGCCGCCATCAATCTCCAGGCGGATATCCCGGCCGCTGGCGTCGATCAGAGCGCGGGCTTCACGCAGCTTGTCGAGGGTGCCAGGGATGAACTTCTGCCCGCCGAAGCCTGGGTTGACGCTCATCAGCAGGACCATGTCGACCTTGTCCATCACGTACTTCAAGGCGTCCAGGCCGGTCGCCGGGTTGAACACCAGGCCGGCCTTGCAGCCGCCGTCGCGGATCAGTTGCAGCGAGCGGTCGATGTGCTGCGAGGCTTCCGGGTGGAAGGTGATGTAGGTGGCGCCGGCCTCGATGAAGTCGCCGATGATGCGGTCGACCGGGCTGACCATCAGGTGCACGTCGATCGGCGCGGTCACGCCGTACTTGCGCAGCGCGCTGCAGACCATCGGGCCGATGGTCAGGTTCGGGACGTAGTGGTTATCCATGACATCGAAGTGGACGATGTCGGCCCCGGCGGCCAGAACCTTGTCGACGTCCTCGCCCAGGCGGGCGAAATCGGCGGAAAGAATGGAGGGGGCAATAGCGTAGGGCTGCATGGCGCACCTGTTGGCGGAAATCACGGTGGCGCGCATTGTACCCCAGGGAAGCGGATCGGGGCTGATTGGTATCAATCTGTGCCGGCCACTTCGCGGCTAAAGCCGCTCCCACAGGCAGCGCACATTTCTCGAGAACTGCACAAATCCTGTGGGAGCGGCTTTAGCCGCGACAAGGCAGCTACACGCAACGGAAGATCAAGCCGGTTGCTGAGTCCTCAGCTTCTCGCTGCGCCCACGCAACCACTCCAGGGTCAGCAACAGGATCACCGAGAACGCGATCAGCAAGGTGGCCGCCGCCGCGATGGTCGGGCTCAGGTTCTCGCGAATGCCGCTGAACATCTGCCGTGGCAGGGTCGCCTGCTCCGGCCCGGCGAGGAACAGGGTCACCACCACCTCATCGAACGAAGTGGCGAAGGCGAACAGCGCCCCGGAGATCACCCCCGGCGCAATCAGCGGCAATGTCACCCGACGGAAGGTCAGCAATGGCGAAGCCCCAAGGCTGGCCGCCGCACGCACCAGGTTGTAGTTGAAGCCCTGCAACGTGGCCGACACGGTAATGATCACGAACGGCACACCCAGCACCGCATGCACCAGGATCAGCGAGACGAAGCTGTTGCCCATGCCCAGCGGCGCGAAGAACAGGTAGCTGGCCACACCGATGATCACCACCGGTACCACCATCGGTGAGATCACCAATGCCATCACCAGCGACTTGCCGGGGAAGTCGCCCCGGGTCAGGCCGATCGAGGCCAGGGTGCCGAATACCATGGCCAGCACCGTGGCCGCCGGGGCGACGATGATGCTGTTCTTCAGTGCGCGCATCCACTCGGCGGAGCCGAAGAAGTCCTGGTACCAGTGCAGCGAGAAGCCTTGCAGCGGATAGACCAGGAAACTCCCGCTGTTGAACGATAACGGCACGATGACCAGCACCGGCAATACCAGGAACAGCAGGATCAACCCGCACAGGATGCGCAGGCTGTAGAACCACACCCGCTCCACGGGCGACATATAGGGGCTCAGCATGACAGGGCTCCTCAGCTCAGGCGCAGGCGGCTCGCGCCGACCAGCCAGCTATAGATCAGGTACAACAGCACGGTTGCCAGCAGCAACAGCCCGCCCAGCGCGGTGGCCATGCCCCAGTTGATGCTGGTGTTGGTGTAGAAGGCGACGAAGTAGCTGACCATCTGGTCGTTCGGGCTGCCCAGCAGTGCCGGGGTGATGTAGTAGCCGATGGCCAGGATGAACACCAGCAGGCAACCGGCACCGACACCGGCGTAGGTCTGCGGGAAGTACACCCGCCAGAAGCTGGCGAACGGATGGCAACCAAGGGAGATCGCCGCGCGCATGTAGCTGGGCGAGATGCCCTTCATCACGCTGTACAGCGGCAGGATCATGAACGGCAGCAGGATGTGCACCATCGAGATGTACACACCGGTGCGGTTGAACACCAGCTCCAACGGCTGGTCGATGACGCCCATCGCCATCAGCGCGCTGTTGATCAGGCCGCCCGACTGCAACAGCACGATCCACGCCGCCACTCGCACCAGGATCGAAGTCCAGAACGGCAGTAGTACCAGGATCATCAGCAGGTTGCTCTGCCGGGTCGGCAGGTTGGCCAGCAGGTAGGCCAGGGGATAGGCCAGCACCAGGCAGATCACGGTGATCACCACGCCCATCCACAGGGTGCGGGCGAAGATGTCGAGGTAGATGGCCTGGTCGGGAGTGGCCTTGGCCAGCTCGCCCAGGTCGTCGATACGGTGGTCCAGCGCGGCCAGCAGGTAGAACGGCGTGACGCTGCTGGTGTTGCGACGGATCGCCTGCCAGTAGGCAGGGTCGCCCCAGCGCTCGTCGAGCGTCTGCAAGGCTTCTTTATAGGAGGCGGGCTCTTCCTTGAACGGCAGCGCCCTCGCCGTCTTGGCCAGCAGGCTGCGGTAGCCGGCCAGCTCCATGTTCAGCCGCTTGGAGAGATCGCCCAGGGTCTGGTTCTTGCGCGACTCGGCCAGGTCCTGGCTCAGGGCCTTGTAGACCTCCTCGCCGGGCAGGCTCTTGCCATCCCATTGCGCCACCGCTTCGACGGTACGCGGCAGGCCACCGACCACCTCGGGGTTGCCGACGCTCTTGTACAGCAGCGCCGCGATGGGTACCAGGAACACCAGCAGGAGGAACAGCGCCAGCGGCGCGATCAACGCCTGGGCCTTCCAGCGGTTGACCCGCTCGGCGTGCTTGAGGCGCTGCTTGAGGCTTGGACCTGCGCCTTCGTTGAGGGGCACTGCAATGGCCATGGCGAACTCCGGAATACAGGGGTGGGGCCGTTCACCGGCAAGCCGGCACCTACAGGGAATCCAAGTAGGAGCCGGCTTGCCGGCGAACGGGCTGGTTACTTCTTCGCCGCCCAGGCGTTGAAGCGTTGCTCCAGCTGCTCGCTGTTGTCGGCCCAGAAGGCCACGTCGATCTGCACCTGGTTGGCGATGTTCTCAGGCGTGGTCGGCATGTCCTTCTTCACCGCATCGGCCAGCAGCGGGACGGCCTTGGAATTGGCCGGGCCGTAGGCGATGTTCTCGGAGTAGGTCTTCTGTTGTTCCGGCTGCACGGTGTAGGCGATGAATTTCTTCGCCTCCTCCACGTCCTTGGCGCCTTTCGGAATGGCCCAGGCGTCGAAGTCGTAGATGCCGCCGTTCCACACCACCTTGAGGTTGCTCTCTTTCTGCACGGCGGCGATGCGGCCGTTGTAGGCCGAGCTCATGACCACATCGCCCGAGGCCAGGTACTGCGGCGGCTGGGCGCCGGCTTCCCACCACTGGATGCTGGGCTTGAGTTCATCGAGTTTCTTGAAGGCGCGGTCCTGGCCTTCCTTGGTGGCCAGCACCGAGTAGACGTCCTTCGGCGCGACACCGTCGGCCATCAGGGCGAACTCGAGGGTGTACTTGGCGCCCTTGCGCAGGCCGCGCTTGCCCGGGAATTTCTTGGTATCCCAGAAATCGGCCCAGCTGGTGGGCGCGCTCTTGAGCTTGTCGGCGTTGTAGGCCAGCACCGTGGACCAGACGAAGAAGCCCACGCCGCAAGGCTGGATGGCACCTTTGACGTAGTCGCTTTCACTACCGAACAAAGCCGGATCGAGCTCCTCGAACATGCCTTCGTCGCAGCCCCGCGCCAGCTCCGGCGACTCCACCTCGACCAGGTTCCACGACACGCTGTTGGTGTCGACCATGGCTTTGACCTTGGCCATCTCGCCGTTGTACTCACCGGCGACGATCTTGCCCTTGCCGGCCTTTTCCCATGGCTCGTAGAACGCCTTTACCTGGGCCGCCTTGTTCGCGCCACCGAACGACACCACGGTCAAGTCCGCGGCCAGGGCCTGGCCGGCGGCGAACAGCCCCAGGGCCAGGGCGGTCAGTTTCAACTGCTTGCGCATTATTATTCTCTCCACAGTACAGGGTTGGTGAAGCAAACCATCAATGGGCTTCGGCAATCGGATCGAGCGCGCGGGCGTGCTCCACCTCCCAGCCCAGCGGTACCACATCGCCCACGGCCAGGGCCGGGTCGAGCTCGGCGATCGGCTGCTTCACGAAGAAGTCGGCCTTGCCGCAGACTTCCAGGCGCACCCGCACGTGGTCGCCCAGGTAGATGAATTCGGCCACGCGGCCGGAGAAGCGGTTGACGCAGCTTTCGCTGTGGCCGTTGAGGCGCACGCGCTCGGGGCGGATCGACAGGGTGACCGGCTCGCCGGCCTGGCCGACGTTCACTGCCAGCGCCTCGACCCGCTCGCCACGGGCCAATTGCACCTGGCAGCGCTTGCCGTCGCTGGCCAGCAGGGTGCCGTTGATGCGGTTGTTCTCGCCGATGAAGTTGGCGACGAAGGTGTTGCAGGGTTCTTCGTAGAGAGTGCGCGGGTCGGCGATCTGCTGGATCTCGCCCTGATGGAACACCGCTACCCGGTCGGACATGGTCAGCGCCTCGCCTTGATCGTGAGTCACGTACACCACGGTCACGCCCAGGCGCTGGTGGATATGCTTGATCTCCATCTGCATGTGTTCGCGCAGTTGTTTGTCCAGCGCACCGAGCGGCTCGTCCATCAGCACCAGCTGCGGCTCGAACACCAAGGCCCGGGCCAACGCCACGCGCTGCTGCTGGCCACCGGACAGCTGGCCGGGGTAGCGCTTGGCGAAGGCGTCGAGCTGGACCATGTTGAGCACGCGCTTGACCCGCTCGCTGATGTCGGTCTTGCTCAGGTTGCGCACGGTCAGCGGGAAGGCCAGGTTCTCGGCCACGGTCATGTGCGGGAACAGCGCGTAGTTCTGGAACACCATGCCGATGTCGCGCTTGTGCGGCGGCACGTTGTTGATCGAACGCCCGGCCAGCTGGATCTCGCCGGCGGTGGGGGTTTCGAAGCCGGCCAGCATCATCAGGCTGGTGGTCTTGCCCGAACCGGACGGCCCGAGCAGGGTGAGGAACTCACCCTTGCGGATATCGAGGTTGAGGTCCTTGACGATCAGCGATTCGCCGTCGTAGCTCTTCTGCACGCCCCGGAAGCTGACCAGCGTCTCGCTGGCCGCGTTCGAATTCGCCTCGCTCATGCCTGTACCTTCTTGTTGGAATGACTGCGTGGGTAGAAGCGTAGAAGAGGCGCGAAGGCCCGGAAATCGGGGGCGCTGAGAGAATGTCATCATCCGGATGGAAGACTTGCTGTAGGGATCGCCCTACAAGGATGGCGCTTTCAGGCAACTCGATCTTTGTAGGAGCGGCTTTAGCCGCGATCACCCGCGCAGCGGGTGCCAGAGACAGCGGCGCCTGCATCGCGGCTAAAGCCGCTCCTACGGTGAGACTGCGTAAAAACCATTGTCGCAACCAGAACACTCACACCAGCTTGTGCTCCATGGCGTACTTCACCAGCTCCGCCAGCGAGTTGACCTTGAGCTTCTGCATCAAGCGCGCCTTGTGGGTGCTGATGGTCTTGCTCGACAGCGCCAGCTGTTGGGCGATGTCGTTGACGTTGGCGCCCTGGGCCAGGCGCTCGAACACCGAGAACTCGCGCTCCGACAGCAGCGTATGCAACGGCCGGGTCTCGGTCAGCCCCACCTCGAACACCATGCGGTCGGCCAGGGCCGGGTCGATATAGCGCCCGCCCCCGGCCACCCGGCGAATGGCGGTGAGCAACAGCGCCGGGTCGCTGTCCTTGGTGGCATAGCCCGCGGCACCGGCCTTCAGCGCCCGGGCCGCCATCTGCGCCTCGTCGTGCATCGACAGCATCAGGATCGCGGGCGGGTTGTTCAGCGCGCGGATCCGCGGGATCGCCTCCAGGCCATTCACCCCCGGCATGGAGATGTCCAGCAGCACCACCTCACAGGGGGTTTGGCGCAGCGTGTCCAGCAACTGCTCACCGTTGCCCGCCTCGCCCGCCACCTGCATGTCCCTGGCCAGGCCGATCAACTGCTTGATGCCTTCCCGGACGATGGTGTGGTCTTCCGCCACCAGCACTCTAATCACGATCGTTTTCTCCTACACCAAAGGAATCGCCACGCTCAGGCTGGTGCCCTCGCCTGGCTCGCTGTCCAGACTCATGCTGCCGCCCAGCATCAGCACACGCTCACGCACCCCCACCAGGCCGAACGAAGTCGGCCGCGCCTCGCCCGGTGCGAAGCCTTTACCATCGTCGATGACCGTCAAGCGTAATTGCCCACCCTCGCGCACGAGCTCGATCTGCACCGTGTGCGCCTGGGCGTGGCGCATCACATTGGTCAGTGCCTCCTGGAGGATACGGAACAGGCCAGTGGCCTTCGCATCACTCAAGGGTGGCAGATTGTCCGGGACCTGCACCAGGCAGGGGATCTGCGTGCGGGCCTCGAAACGCCGGGCCTGCCACTCGATGGCCGAGGCGATGCCGGCGTCGAGGATCGGCGGGCGCAAGGCGGTGGCCACATCGCGCACCAGCTGGAACAACTGGGCGATCAAGCGCTTCATGCTGGCCAGCCGCTCGTTGAGCCCGGTGTCCAGCTCACCGTAGGCCAGCTCGCACATCGACACTTCCAGCTTGAGCACCGTGAGCATCTGCCCCAGTTCATCGTGCACTTCGCGGGCGATGCGGGCTTTTTCTTCTTCACGCACGCTTTCCAGGTGCGCCGACAACTCGCGAAGCTGCTCTTGGGAACTGGCCAGCGCAAGTTCCGCCTGCTTGCCCTGGGTGATGTCCCAGACCACCCCGTCCCAGACCATGCGCCCATCGGCCAGGCGGCGGGTGGTGGCCTTGATGTCGGCCCAGCGCTGTTCCCCCTCACGCGTGAGGATCCGGCCTTGCCACGACCAGTCCTGGTCAGTCGCCAGGGCCAGGTCCTGAACCCGGTGGTAGTCGCCGCGATCCTCAGGGTGGACCAGATTGCGCAGCCCCATCTGCGGGTGCTGGATCGCTGCCGGGGTATAGCCGACGAGGGCCTCGCTGCCCTCGCTGATGTAGGGAAACTCAGGGTCGCCTTCGGCCGGATCGCGCTCGAGGCGGAACACCAGCCCCGGCACATTGCCGGCGATACCCTTGAGGCGCGCTTCGCTTTCGCGCAGTTCGGCCAGGGCACGGCGGCGCTCGGTGACATCGGAGAGGAACACCACCAGGTACTCGGCATCACGAAAACGCAGGAACGACAGCGACAGGTCCACCGGCAACTGGCTACCGTCGGCACGCACACACTGGCTCTCGAACTGCAGTTCTCCGCCCTCGCCGCTGCGCGCCCGTTTCCACAGTGCCAGCCAGCGATCCATGCTGAGGCTGGGCTCGATGTCACTCAGCGGCCGCTCGATCAACACGCCCTCGGCGAACCCGAGCATGCGCTCGGCCGCATGATTGGCGTAACGGATGTGGCTGTCCCAGTTGACCCAGAAGATGCCGACCGTGCTCTGGTCGATGGAGAACTGGCTCAGGCGCAGCGCCTCTTCGCGCACCTGGCGCTCGACCAGCGTCTCGCGGGTCGCCAGCAAAGCCCGCTCCACCCCCCGCTGCTGACGACGCTGCCACACCAGCGTGGCCAAGGCGCAGAGCAGCAACAGGCCGAACAAAAGTGCGAGGTTCTGCCAGAAACCGGCTGACTCGGAAAAGCGTGGGTACTTGGGTTGCAACCAGCGTTGATGCAGTTGTTCCAGGCGCTTGGCCGGCATTGCCTGCAGGCCGCGCTCCAGGATGTCGGCGAGCATCGGCCAGTCTCGTCGCGAGCCGATCCGCAGCAGTTGGGGCAAGCCGATGTCGCCCACAACGGCCAGCTCACTGAATTCGCTTTCGCGGGAAAGGCGGCTGAGTTGCGCTTCATCGAGCACGGCGAAACCGGCCTGGCCGCCCAGCACCAGCTGCAATGCCTCACGTTCGCTGGGCACCCCTTGCAGGTTGAGGTTGGTGTAGTTGCCACGCAGGTAATCAGCCAACCGGGAGGGCATGCGCACCGCAACCCGGTCATTGGCGCTCAGCTTCTCCAGTTCCACCGCCACCGCACCACTGCGCACTCCCACCACCAACTGCGGCACACGCATGTATGGGTCGCTGAACAACCAGTTGCGAAGGCTGGCCGGGGTCTGGGCAAGCCCAGGGGCAAAGTCGATCTCGCCCGCCTGCAAGGCATGCTCAAGCGCCGCCTCGTCGGTGAACCCGCGCCAGGTCAGGTCCAGCCTGAGCGCCTGGGCCAGTTCGTCGACCAGTTCGACATTCGCGCCGTAGTACTGCTGGAGACGGCGATCGAACTGCGCGTAAGGCGCTTGCAGCACGAATCCGACACGCAGGCTGCGGTGCGCGTCCAGCCATTGCTGCTGGGCAGGCTCCAGCACAACCACGGGGGGCGCCTCCGGTCTTGCCAGCGCGATCAAGGGTAGACACAACCAGCCGATAACCCACAGGCAACGCATTCGCTTCATCTATACGCTCGTCTTGGCAAGGATGGCCACCTGGCGTGGCCGCCACGGGCAAATACTATTAGGCTGCCGGTATCATTCTGGCCTTGGGTTGGTTCATGTTCACACTTTATCGCACGACGCTGGCAATCTTCTGTCTGGCCTCGCTCCTGCCCCTCGGCGCTCAAGCCGCCGACACCGAAAAAACAGAGGCCGCCACCGAGGCCGCCGCACCTGCGCCGCGCCCAGCACTGGCCGAGCGCAGCCAGGACGACGCCCTGGCCCTCGAACGCCAGGCGCCCAAGGCCGAGCAGCAGACCTTGCAGGCCAATGGCGAGAACTTCCTGGCACTGTGGAAGCCCGCCAACGACAGCGACCCGAAAGGCGCGGTGATCATCGTCCCGGGCGCGGGTGAAACGGCCGACTGGCCAAATACCGTCGGCCCACTGCGCCGGGGCTTCCCGGACGTGGGCTGGCACACCCTGAGCCTGAGCCTGCCGGATCTGCTGGCCGAACGCCCACAGGCACGGGTCGAAGCCAAGCCGGCTGCCGCCGCGCAAAAGCCCGAGGGAGAATCGGCACCGGCCAAGGACACGCCTGCGGACGCCAACGCCAACGTCGCCCAGGCCACCGCCGCCGAGGCGGACGCCGCCGAGAGCACCGACGCAGTCGAAGCCGACGAGCACAGCGACCAGGCCGATGCCGAGCGGATCTTCGCCCGCCTCGATGCCGCCGTGGCCTACGCACAACAACAGAAGGCACGCAGCATCGTCTTGCTGGGCAATGGCAGTGGCGCTTACTGGGCCGCGCGCTACCTCAGCGAGAAGCAGCCGCCACAGGTACAGAAACTGGTAATGGTCGGCGCGCAGACACCGGCGCGGGTCGAGCAGGACCTGCAAAGCCTGACACCGACCCTGAAAGTACCGACCGCCGACATCTATTTCGCCGGCCGCCCCCAGGACAACCAGGCCGCCCAGCAGCGCCTGCAAGCGAGCAAGCGGCAGAAGGACAGCCAGTATCGCCAGGTGTCGCTGATGGCCATGCCGGGTAACAAAGCGGCAGAGCAGGAACAACTGCTGCGCCGGGTGCGTGGGTGGCTGACACCCAAGGAAGAGTGAAGCACCTTGCGGGGTATTCGGAATTCACGTCTGCCCCTGTAGGAGCGGCCTTGAGCCGCGACAGGGCCGCAAGGCCGCCCTGGCGATCTTTGCCCAGTACTGAAATCCTGGGGCCGCTACGCAGCCCTTTTCGCGGCACAAGGCCGTATCTACAGGGATCGTGCAAGGTTTGACCTTGGTGCGATCCCTGGCTAGATACCCCGCCGCTTGCGGATCAGGGCAAAGGCCTGGTGCAGTTCGCGCGTCAGCTCGGTCGCCTCGCGCACCTTCGCCTCGCTGGCGCCACTGCCCACCAGTTTGTCCGGGTGATGGCGACTGAGCAGGCGGCGATAGGCCTGCTTCACCTGGTCGGTGTCGGTATCCGGCTCCACACCCAGCAGGCGTAAAGCTGCCGCATAGGTCATCGTGCCGCCGTCGAGCGACGCCTTGCGTGGCTCGTACTCAAGTGACAGCGCCTGCACCTGGCTGCGGCTCAACCCCAACTGCTCGCCCCAGCCCAACAACAGGTCACGCTCCTGACGCCCCGCCTTGCCATCAGCCCAGACCATCCGCCAGCAGGCGCGCAAGGTACCTTCCGCGGCATGGGGCTGCAGCTTGATCCGGCGCAGGTGATGACCCAACCGATCCTTGCCCGCCTTGCCGCGATTGAAAGCGGCGATGGCTCGCCGCCGCGCAGGCTCGCCAAGATCCAGGCGGATCATCTCCTGGCGGGCTTGCTGGATATGCCCTTCGGCCACCCGGCCATCGCTCTTGGCCAGGCGCCCAAGCAGCACGAACAGCAGTTCGTCATCACGCAGCGCCGGGCGGCCACCCAGGCGCTCGCGCATATCGTCCCATCCCTGAAGACGCAGGCGCCGATCCATGGCCTGGCCCAACAGCGCCCCGAGCAATGCCCCGGGAATGCTGGCCACGGCGAAACCGGCCCCGGCACCAATCACTGTGCTTGGCCACCACATTTCAGGTATTCGCTCCGATCAGGCGCTCGACATCGGCCAGACGCTCCAGGGTGCCGACATCAATCCACTGCCCGGCAAAATGCTCGCCGCTCACCCGCCCTTCGGCCATGGCCTTGCGCAGCAGGGGCGCCAGCTTGAAGGCACCTGCCTGGCAGCCGTCGAACAGCGAAGGGGCGAGCACGGAAATACCACTGAACGTCAGCGTACCCGGCGCATCGTCTCCGTCGACCACCTGCCCATCCCGCAGGCGAAAGTCGCCGCGACCGTGGTGCCCAGGGTTATCAACCAGCACCAGGTGTGCCTGGCCTTGCAAGGGGGCGTTCAGCGCCTTGAAGTCGTAATCTGTCCAGATATCGCCGTTGACCAGCAGGAACGGAGCGTCACCCAGCAGAGGCAGGGCCTTGAAGATCCCACCCCCGGTTTCCAGTGGTTCTCCTTCCGGCGAATAGCGGATACTCAGCCCGAAACGGCCGCCATCCCCGAGATGATCCTCAATCTGCTGGCCAAGCCAGGCGTGGTTTATGACGACATCGGTGATACCGGCACGGGCCAGTGCCTCGAGGTGATACTCGATCAGTGGCTTGCCGGCGGCAGTCACCAGTGGCTTGGGTTTATGCAGGGTCAACGGGCGCATACGCTCGCCCTTGCCTGCCGCCAGGATCATCGCCTTCATGGGCGCGCCTCGCCCTTGAGTTCCGCAATCAGCTGCCCCAACTCGGCCAGTTCAGGGCGTCGGGCGATCACTTCATCTATATAGGTGAAGAAGCGTGGCACGTCGGTGAGATAGCGTGGCTTGCCATCACGGTGGCAGATCCGCGCGAAGATACCGATCACCTTGAGGTGGCGCTGCACACCCATCAGGTCGCTGGCGCGGTGGAACGCCTCGAAGTCGTCCTGGACCGGAATGCCCGCGGCCCGCGCCTTGTCCCAGTAGTTGCGCAACCAGCCTTCGACGCGCGCCTGGGGCCAACTGAGGAAGGCATCCTTGAACAGGCAGGTGATGTCGTAGGTGACCGGGCCGTAGACCGCGTCCTGGAAGTCCAGCACACCGGGGTTGGGCGCGCTGTGCATCAAGTTGCGCGGCATGTAGTCGCGGTGCACCAGCACCTTGGGCTGGGCCAGCGCGCTGTCGATCAGCACCTGGCTCACCCGTTGCCAGGTAGCCAGCTGAGCCTCGCTCAGTTGCAGGCCGAGCGCCCGACCGACGTACCACTCGGGGAACAACTCCAGCTCACGGCGCAGCAGCGCAACATCGTAGCTGGGCAGCGGTGCGTCCATCGGCAGGCGCTGGAAAGCCAGCAATGCCTCGATGGCATCGGCAAACAAGGCATCGGCGTTGTCTGGGTCGATGATATCCAGGTAGGTCTGGCGCCCCAGGTCACTCAGCAGCAGGAAACCACGTTCCAGGTCCTGGCCGTGAATCACCGGGACGTTCACCCCGGCACTGGCCAGCAGTTGGTCGATATCGACGAATGGCCGGCAGTTTTCCTGGGGAGGTGGGGCATCCATGATCACGAAGCTGTGGCCGGCGCCTTCCCAACGGAAGTAGCGGCGAAAACTCGCATCGCTGCTGGCGGCGGTCAGGCTCCCTTCGGGCACCTCGCCCCAGGCATTGTTGCGGAAAAGGCTCTCGAGCTGCCCGGCGAGCCAGGCGGTCAGTTGTTGCAGGCGTACATCGTGATCGGGCATTACAAGGGTTCTCCGACGGCCCTAGCCGTCAAGCGGGTCATGCTTTATTATCCAGCATCTTTTTCAGACCATCGAGAGGCGTGCGGCCCCCACACGCGGGCAGATGGCACGCAGGAAGCCCGGACTAATAAGATGGCATTGAAATCCCCCGCGTTTCGTAGAAAGTTTCCGTTGCTGGTGACTGGCGGTCTGCTGGCACTGCAACCCCTGGCCACCTCGTATGTGGTGGCGGCCGAGCAGTTCGACTGCCAAGTGTCCGCCGCCGGCGGCTGGGACTGCAAGCCCAAGGTCTCAGGCAACCTGCCTCCACGCCCGGTACACCCGGGCGCTGCCGCTGCAAGCTCGGGTGCCGAAGCACCAGGCGAAGCCGGCGAGGCGCAGGCCGAAAAGCCCATGCTGGTTACCGAGTCGAAAGGCCGCGGCCTGAAGTCGCGCAGCGAAGACTACAGCCATCTGGACTGGGTACCACGCGAGAAGCTCACCGCAGCGCAACTGGCCGAGACCGGCCCGTACTGCGGCGGCGCCTACATCGAGCCGACCCGCCCGGGCATGAACGACACCACGCCCAAGGACGAGTCGCCCACCTACATCAACGCCAAGGTCTCCAAGTACCAGCAAGAGCAGCAGATCGCGACGCTCGCCGGTGACGTGGTCATGCGCCAGGGCAGCATGCAGGCCGAGGCCGACGAAGCCAACCTGTACCAGGCCGAGAACCGTGGCGAGCTCAAGGGCAACGTCAAGATCCGCGACAACGGCTCGCTGGTGGTCGGCGACGAGGCGCAGATTCAGCTCGACACCGGCGAAGCCCGGGTCGACAACGCCGAATACGTGATGCACAAGTCGCACATCCGCGGCAACGCCCTGTACGCCAAGCGCGCCGAAAACGCCATCATCCGCCTCAAGGACGGTACCTATACCACCTGTGAGCCGGGCAGCAACGCGTGGCAGCTCAAGGGCAACAACATCACCCTGAACCCGGCCACCGGCTTCGGTACCGCAACCAACGTGACGCTGCGGGTCAAGGATTTCCCGGTGTTCTACACACCGTACATCTACTTCCCGATCGACGACCGTCGCCAGTCCGGCTTCCTGCCGCCGTCGTTCAGCGCCAGCGGCGATAGCGGCTTCATGCTGGTCACGCCTTACTACTTCAACCTGGCACCTAACTACGATGCCACGTTGTACCCGCGCTACATGGCCAAGCGCGGCATGATGATGGAAGGCGAGTTCCGCTACCTGACCAAGTCCAGCGAAGGCCAGTTCGGTGGTGCGTATCTCAGCGACGAAAGCGATGACCGCAAGCTGCAGACGGACTACAAGAAAGAACGCTGGATGGTCAACTGGCAGCACAAGGGCGGCCTGGACGAGCGCCTGATGGCCGAAGTGGACTACACCGACATCAGTGATCCGTTCTACTTCCAGGATCTGGAATCGGATCAGATCGGTGTGGAGAAGAAAGACTACGTCAACCAACGGGGCGCGCTCACCTATCGTGGTGACAGCTATACCGCTGGCTTGAATGTCCATGCCTACGAAATGGCGACCATTTCGCAGATCACTCCGTACGACAGGCTGCCACAGGTCACCTTCAACGGGACATTGCCTTACCATCCGGGGGGGCTCGACTTCAGCTATGAAACCGAAGCCGTACGCTTCGACCGCAACCTGAAGAATGACCTTGTATTCAACAAGGATGGCCAACCCGACGGCTCGCTGGGTTATGTATACGATGCAAATGGCAACATCATCGGCGGTCGCCGCATCGATGAGAGTGTCAGTGGTATTGCCCGCGCCAACGGTACCCGTTTGAATGCGGCACCTGCGATCAGCCTGCCGATGGAGGCCAGCTATGGTTTCCTGACGCCAAAACTGAAGTACGTCTACACCCACTATGACCTTGACCTGGACAGCCAGGGCAAGGAGCAAGCGATAGCCCAGTCGGCAAACCCAGCCTATGGTAGTTACAACAGCACGCTGAACCGCGACATCCCGGTTTTCAGCGTCGACAGCGGACTTTACTTCGACCGGAAAACACAACTGTTCGGCACGAATTATCGCCAGACACTCGAACCGCGCCTGTTCTATCTGTATGTTCCCTACCAGGACCAGAAAGATATTCCGCTCTTCGACAGTGGCGAGACGCTGTTCAACTACGCCTCGCTGTTCCGCGACAATCGCTTCGCTGGCACTGACCGCATCGGCGATGAAAACAAGTTGTCACTCGGCGTGACCAACCGCTGGGTCGAGGACAATGGCTTCCAACGCCAACGCTTCAGCATTGGCCAGGCCTACTACTTCAAGGATCGCAAGGTCCAACTGCCAG
The DNA here is from genome assembly GCF_018417595.1 of Pseudomonas entomophila. Taxonomy (NCBI): domain Bacteria; kingdom Pseudomonadati; phylum Pseudomonadota; class Gammaproteobacteria; order Pseudomonadales; family Pseudomonadaceae; genus Pseudomonas; species Pseudomonas entomophila. The sequence goes on along the minus strand of NZ_CP070982.1, from coordinate 461,121 downwards.
GCATCGACTACCGCACCCGCAAGGACAGCCTGTCGGATGTCTCCCCGTACGCACTCGAATACGAGTACGCCTTCAACCGCGATTGGCGCTTCAACTCGGACTTCAACTGGGATCCGGACAGCCGCAGCACCCGCTCGGGTAGCGCAATGTTCCATTACCAGCCTGAGGACAACCCGAACAAGATCGTCAACCTCGGATATCGCTATCGCAATGACACGATCACCTACGACTCCCTGACCGGTGTCTGGAAAGTGGGCGGCGGCAGCTATGGTACGAAGGGCCAGCCGGGCTACATCGAGGACTACTACAAGATCCAGCAGCACGACTTCTCGGTCATCTGGCCGATCGTGCCGCAATGGAGTGTCATTGCACGCTGGCAGCACGACTACAACCGCAACCGCACGCTGGAAGCCATGGGCGGTTTCGAGTATGACAACTGCTGCTGGAAACTGCGTCTGATCAACCGTTACTGGATGGACTACGACGACTTTAGCCAGGCCACCCCAAGCAACGAGAAGGGTGACCACGGCATCTTCCTGCAAGTCGTGCTCAAGGGCCTCGGCGGTGTAGTGGGCAACAAGGTCGAATCGTTCCTGGACCAAGGCATTCAAGGTTACCGTACACGTGAAGAGCAAGCTTATTGATCGTCTGCGCCCGCTGATGCTGGGCGCCGTATTGCTGAGTGGCGCGGTGCATGCCGCGGTGCAACCCATCGACCGCGTGGTGGCCATCGTCGACAACGACGTGGTCATGCAGAGCCAGCTGGACCAGCGTGTGCACGAAGTGCAGCAGACCATCGCCAAGCGTGGCGGCGGTGTGCCACCGGCCGGTGCGCTGGAGCAGCAGGTGCTGGAGCGCCTGATCGTCGAGAACCTGCAACTGCAGATCGGCGAGCGCTCGGGCATCCGCATCACCGATGAGGAGCTGAACCAGGCCGTCGGCACCATTGCCCAGCGCAATGGCATGTCCCTGGAGCAGTTCCGCGCGGCCCTGGCCCACGACGGCCTGTCGTACGACGACGCCCGCGAGCAGATCAAGCGCGAGATGATCATCAGCCGCGTACGCCAGCGTCGCGTAGCCGAACGCATCCAGGTGTCCGAGCAGGAAGTGAAGAACTTCCTCAACTCGGACTTGGGCAAGATGCAGCTCTCGGAAGAGTACCGCCTGGCCAACATCCTCATCCCGACCCCGGAAAGCGCCAACTCCACGGCGATCCAGGCGGCGGCCCAGCAGGCCGGCCAGGTCTACCAGCAACTGCGCCAGGGTGCGGACTTCGGCCAATTGGCCATCGCCCGCTCCGCCAGCGAGAACGCCCTGGAAGGCGGCGAGATGGGCTGGCGCAAAGCCGGCCAGCTGCCACCGGACTTCGCCAAGATGCTCAGCAGCATGGCGGTCGGCGACATCACTCAGCCAATCCGCATCCCCAACGGCTTCATCATCCTCAAGCTCGAGGAGAAGCGCGGTGGAGAAAGCAGCGTGTTGCGCGACGAAGTGCACGTGCGCCACATCCTGATCAAGCCGAGCGAAATCCGCAGCGACAAGGCCACCGAGCAACTGGCCGAACGCCTGTACGACCGGATCAAGAACGGCGAAGACTTCGGCGAACTGGCGAAGAGCTTCTCGGAAGACCCGGGTTCGGCGCTCAACGGCGGCGACCTCAACTGGGTCGACCCGAATAGCCTGGTGCCGGAGTTCCGCGAGCAGATGGCCAACGCCCAGCAAGGCGAAGTCACCCACCCGTTCCGCACCCAGTACGGCTGGCACGTGCTTGAAGTGCTGGGCCGCCGCGCCACCGACAGCACCGCCCAGGCGCGTGAGCAACAGGCCATGAACGTCCTGCGCAACCGCAAGTACGACGAAGAGCTGCAGACCTGGCTGCGCCAGATCCGCGACGAAGCCTACGTTGAAATCAAGCTACCTGGCGCCGACCAGGCCGGCCAGTGAAGCCCCTGCGCTTCGCCGTTACACCCGGTGAACCAGCCGGCATAGGCCCCGACCTGTGCCTGCTTCTCGCCGCCGAGGCACAGCCCCACCCCCTGATCGCCATCACCAGCCGTGACCTGCTCGCCGAGCGGGCCGCGCAGCTGGGGCTGGCCGTCGACCTGCGCCTGGTCACGCCTGGCAGTTTCCCGGAACATCCGGCCCCGGCCGGTAGCCTGTACGTCTGGGATACGCCCCTTGCCAAACCCGTGGTGGCCGGGCAATTGGACAAGGCCAACGCCGCCTTCGTCTTGGAGACGCTGACCCGCGCCGGCCAAGGCTGCCTCAACGGTGAATTCGCCGGCATGATCACCGCCCCCGTGCACAAGGGCGTGATCAACGAGAGCGGCATCGCCTTCTCCGGGCACACCGAGTTCCTCGCCGACCTCACCCATACCGCGCAAGTGGTCATGATGCTGGCGACACGAGGCCTGCGCGTGGCGCTGGTGACCACTCACCTGCCCCTGCGCGACATCGCCGATGCCATTACCCCCGAACGCCTCGAGCGTGTCACCCGTATCCTGCATGCGGACATGCGCGACAAGTTCGGCATCGACAACCCACGCATCCTGGTCTGCGGGCTCAACCCCCATGCCGGGGAAGGCGGCCACCTGGGCCGCGAAGAAATCGACATCATCGAGCCCGCCCTGGAGCGCCTGCGCCAGGAAGGCATGGACCTGCGCGGACCACTGCCGGCCGATACCCTGTTTACCCCCAAATATCTGGAGCACTGCGACGCAGTGCTGGCGATGTACCACGACCAGGGCCTGCCCGTACTCAAGTACAAGGGTTTCGGCGCCGCGGTCAACGTGACGTTGGGCCTGCCGATCATCCGCACGTCGGTCGACCACGGCACCGCCCTGGACCTGGCCGGCAGCGGCCGGGTCGACACCGGCAGCCTGCGCGTCGCCCTGGAAACCGCCTACCAGATGGCCGAGAACCGACCATGACCGAGCATTACCAACACCGGGCGCGCAAGCGCTTCGGCCAGAACTTCCTGCATGACGCCGGAATCATCGACCGCATCCTGCGAGCGATCAACGCCAAGGCTGGCGAACACCTGCTGGAAATCGGCCCGGGCCAGGGCGCCCTCACCGAGGGCCTGCTGGGCAGCGGCGCACAGCTGGACGTGGTGGAGCTGGACAAGGACCTGGTGCCGATCCTGCAACACAAGTTCGCCGGGCGCGGCAATTTCCGCCTGCACCAGGGCGACGCCCTGAAGTTCGATTTCAATCAGTTGGGTGTGCCGGAGCGCAGCCTCAAGGTGGTGGGCAACCTGCCCTACAACATCTCGACACCGCTGATCTTCCACCTGCTGGCCCACGCCAACCTGATCCGCGACATGCACTTCATGCTGCAGAAGGAAGTGGTCGAGCGCATGGCCGCGGGGCCTGGCGGCGGTGACTGGGGCCGCCTGTCGATCATGGTCCAGTACCACTGCCGCGTGGAGCACCTGTTCAACGTAGGCCCAGGCGCGTTCAACCCACCGCCGAAAGTGGATTCGGCCATCGTGCGCCTGGTCCCCCACGAGGTGCTGCCGCACCCGGCCAAGGACCCGCAATTGCTGGAGCGCGTGGTACGCGAAGCCTTCAACCAGCGCCGCAAGACCCTGCGCAACACGCTCAAGGGCCTGCTCGACAGCCAGGCCATCGAGGCTGCCGGCGTCGATGGCAGCCTGCGCCCCGAGCAGCTGGACCTGGCCGCATTCGTGCGCCTGGCCGACAAGCTGGCCGAACAGCAGGGCTGATCGCCGCCTGTTCGCCGGCAAGCCGGCGAACAGGGCCCGTAGCCCCCCACACCGCTGGCCCTCCCCCCCGCCAATGGCCTAGACTGCATTATTGCGTCAGTTCGCCCAAGGCCCTTGCATGTCCGACCCCCGCTACCAGATCGACGTCAGCGTCGTGACCCGCTACCTCAAAGATCAATCCGACCCTGAGAACGACCGTTTCGCCTTCGCCTATACCATCACCGTGCAGAACAACGGCACGGTGAAAGCCAAGCTGATGTCCCGGCACTGGCTGATCACCAACGGCAATGGCGAAGTCGAGGAAGTCCGCGGCGCGGGCGTGATCGGCCAGCAACCGCTGATCGAACCCGGCCAGAGCCACACCTACAGCAGCGGCGCGGTGATCAGCACCCGCGTCGGCACCATGCAGGGCAGCTACCAGATGTTCGCCGAGGACGGTAAGCGCTTCGACGCCACGATTGCGCCGTTCCGCCTGGCCGTACCCGGGGCGCTGCACTGATGGCCACCTACGCGGTCGGCGACCTGCAAGGCTGCCTGCAACCACTCAAGTGCCTGCTCGAACGCGTGCGCTTCAACCCTGCGGTCGACCGCCTGTGGCTGGTGGGCGACCTGGTCAACCGCGGCCCGGAGTCGCTCGAGACCCTGCGCTACCTCTATTCGATCCGTGATTCGCTGGTCTGCGTGCTGGGCAACCACGACCTGCACCTGCTGGCTGCCTGGCACAACGTCGAACGGCTGAAGAAAAGCGACACCCTGCGCGAAATCATCGAAGCCCCGGACGCCGACCAGCTGTTCGACTGGCTGCGCCGGCAGAAGCTGCTGCACTACGACGAGCCACGCGGCATTGCCATGGTCCATGCCGGCATCCCACCGCAGTGGACGCTGGGCAAGGCACTGGAACTGGCCGCCGAAGTCGAGGAAGTGCTGCGTGACGATGGCCGCCTCAAGCTGTACCTGGACGGCATGTACGGCAACGAACCGAACAAGTGGAGCAAGGACCTGACGGGTGTCGAACGCCTGCGGGTGATCACCAACTACTTCACCCGCATGCGCTTCTGCACCGCCACCGGCAAGCTCGACCTCAAGAGCAAGGAAGGGCTGGACAGCGCCCCCAAGGGCTACAAGCCCTGGTTCGACCACCCGGACCGCCGCTCGCGGCACGTGAAGATCATCTTCGGCCATTGGGCCGCCCTCGAAGGCCGTGTCGACGTACCGGGCGTGATCGCCTTGGACACCGGTTGCGTCTGGGGCGGCGCGATGACCCTGTACAACGTCGACAGCGGCGAGCACCACCGCTGCGATTGCACCCGCGAGGGTACCCCTCGCCCACCAGTACCCAACAACGATCACCCCTGAAGGAAGCGCACCCATGAGCGAATTCAAGCGTATCAGCCCCGAACAAGCCCTCGCCCTGCGTGCCGAAGGTGCGGTCGTGGTCGACATCCGCGACCCGCAGGCCTATGCCGCCGGGCACATCACCGGCGCCACTCATCTGGACAACCACTCGGTGGCCGATTTCATCCGCAACGCCGACCTCGATGCGCCTACACTGGTTGTCTGCTACCACGGCAATTCCAGCCAGAGCGCCGCCGCCTATCTAGTCGGCCAGGGCTTCTCCAACGTCTACAGCATCGATGGTGGCTTCGAGCTGTGGCGCAACACCTACCCGGGCGAGACTGCCCAGGGCAGTGCTGAATAATATTTTCATTTTTCCTGCAGCCCGCGCTCCGTGCGGGCTCGCGCCCGGCCTGACGAACGGTCGTAGGCGTCTTCTTGGCTCCCCGCCCTTGACCTTGCGTATAACCAACTATCCTTAAGCCCAGGCCATCCAAAAAAAGGGGAGAGCCGGTACACCGGCGTGCGGGTCATCGGTAGCGCTTCAGGGTGTTCTGGGGGGTTTACAGCAATCGGCAAGCCCGGTTGCATGCCAGCATCAGCTGACTGATCCGGCGTCGTCTCCACGTATCGAGCGAGGTGACGTCATGAGCATTTTTAGCCACTTCCAACAACGTTTCGAGTCCACCCGGCAGGAAGAACTCACCCTGCAGGAGTACCTCGAACTGTGCAAGAAAGATCGCAGTGCCTATGCCTCGGCGGCCGAGCGGCTGTTGATGGCCATCGGTGAACCCGAGCTGATCGACACCTCCAGCAACTCCAGGCTGTCGCGGATCTTCTCCAACAAGGTGATCCGTCGATATCCAACCTTTGCCGACTTCCACGGGATGGAAGAATGCATCGACCAGATCGTCTCCTACTTCCGTCATGCCGCCCAGGGCCTGGAAGAAAAGAAACAGATCCTCTATCTGCTGGGCCCGGTAGGCGGCGGTAAATCGTCGCTTGCCGAAAAGCTCAAGCAGTTGATGGAAAGAGTACCGTTCTACGCCATCAAGGGATCGCCGGTGTTCGAATCGCCCCTGGGGCTGTTCAACGCCACTGAGGACGGCGCCATTCTGGAAGAGGACTTCGGGATACCGCGACGCTATCTGAACACCATCATGTCGCCCTGGGCCACCAAACGCCTGGCGGAGTTTGGCGGTGATATCAGCCAGTTCAAGGTGGTCAAGCTCTACCCCTCGATCCTCAACCAGATCGCCATCGCCAAGACCGAACCGGGCGACGAGAACAACCAGGATATCTCGGCCCTGGTGGGCAAGGTGGATATCCGCAAGCTCGAAGAGTTTCCACAGAACGATGCCGACGCCTACAGCTATTCGGGCGCGCTGTGCCGGGCCAACCAGGGCCTGATGGAATTCGTCGAGATGTTCAAGGCACCGATCAAGGTCCTGCACCCGTTGCTCACTGCCACGCAGGAGGGCAACTACAACAGCACCGAAGGCCTGGGCGCCATCCCTTATACCGGCATCCTGCTGGCCCACTCCAACGAGTCGGAGTGGCACACGTTCCGCAACAACAAGAACAACGAAGCGTTCATCGACCGGATCTACATCGTCAAGGTCCCGTATTGCCTGCGGGTCAGCGACGAAATCAAGATCTACGACAAGCTGCTGGTCAACAGTTCGCTGGCCAAGGCCCACTGCGCGCCCGACACCCTCAAGATGCTGGCCCAGTTCACCGTGCTCTCGCGCCTGAAAGAGCCGGAAAACTCCAACATCTACTCGAAAATGCGTGTCTACGATGGCGAGAACCTGAAAGACACCGACCCCAAGGCCAAGTCGATCCAGGAATACCGCGACTCAGCCGGTGTCGACGAGGGCATGAATGGCCTGTCGACGCGTTTTGCGTTCAAGATCCTGTCCAAGGTGTTCAACTTCGATCCGCACGAAATTGCGGCCAACCCGGTGCACCTGCTCTATGTGCTGGAACAGCAGATCGAGCAGGAGCAGTTCCCGGCCGAGGTGCGCGAACGCTACCTGCGTTACCTGAAAGAGTACCTGGCACCGCGCTACATCGAGTTCATCGGCAAGGAGATCCAGACCGCCTATCTCGAATCGTACAGCGAGTACGGCCAGAACATCTTCGACCGCTACGTGTTGTACGCCGACTTCTGGATCCAGGACCAGGAATACCGCGATCCGGAAACCGGCGAAATCCTCAACCGCATCGCCCTCAACGAAGAGCTGGAGAAGATCGAGAAGCCGGCCGGCATCAGCAATCCGAAGGACTTCCGCAACGAGATCGTCAACTTCGTGTTGCGCGCCCGGGCCAACAACAATGGCAAGAACCCCAGCTGGCTCAGCTACGAGAAGCTGCGGGTGGTGATCGAGAAAAAAATGTTCTCCAACACCGAGGATCTGCTGCCCGTCATCAGCTTCAACGCCAAGGCCAGCAAAGAGGATCAACAGAAGCACAACGACTTCGTCACCCGGATGGTGGAGCGTGGCTACACCGACAAACAGGTGCGCCTGCTGTCGGAATGGTACCTGCGGGTCAGGAAATCGCAGTAAAGGCGGCAAGTCACGTGCGGTGCGTCGGGCTCCCGCGCACCGTCCGTGGCGGCGGCGACTGCTTTTGCTTGCAGCTCGTAGCTTGAAGCTTGCAGCTGTATCCCGCTACCGGAGGGCCCATGAGCTACGTAATCGACCGACGCCTGAACGGCAAGAACAAGAGCACGGTCAACCGCCAGCGTTTTCTGCGGCGGTACCGTGAACACATCAAGAAAGCCGTCGAAGAGGCCGTGAGCCGCCGCTCCATCATGGACATGGAGCATGGCGAACAGATCAGCATCCCGGGTCGCGATATCGATGAGCCGGTGCTGCACCACGGTCGTGGCGGCAAACAGACCATCGTCCACCCCGGCAACAAGGAATTCACCGCCGGCGAACACATTGCCCGCCCCCAGGGTGGCGGCGGCGGTGGCGGGCGCGGCAAGGCTGGCAACTCCGGCGAGGGCATGGACGACTTCGTCTTCCAGATCACCCAGGAGGAATTCCTCGAGTTCATGTTCGAGGACCTCGAACTGCCCAACCTGGTCAAGCGCCACCTGACCGGTACCGACACCTTCAAGACCGTACGCGCCGGTATCGCCAATGAAGGCAACCCCTCGCGCATCAACATCGTGCGCACGCTGCGCTCGGCCCATGCCCGGCGCATCGCGCTGACCGGCAGCAGCCGCGCCCTGTTGCGGGAAGCGCAAAAGGAGCTGGACCGGCTGAAAGTCGAAGAGCCGGACAACTTCACCGACATCCAGGAAACCGAGATCGAGATCGAACGCCTCAAGGCGCGCATCAACCGCCTGCCGTTCCTCGACACCTTCGACCTCAAGTACAACCTGCTGATCAAGCAACCCAACCCCAGCTCCAAGGCGGTGATGTTCTGCCTGATGGATGTTTCCGGCTCCATGACCCAGGCCACCAAGGACATCGCCAAGCGCTTCTTCATCCTGCTGTACCTGTTCCTCAAGCGGAACTATGACCGCATCGAGGTGGTGTTCATCCGTCACCACACCAGTGCCCGCGAAGTGGACGAAGAAGAATTCTTCTACTCCCGCGAGACCGGCGGCACCATCGTTTCCAGCGCGCTGAAAATGATGCAGGAGATCATGGCCGAACGTTACCCGGCCAGTGACTGGAACATCTATGCCGCCCAGGCCTCGGATGGCGACAACTGGAATGACGACTCGCCGATCTGCCGCGACATCCTCGCCAACCAGATCATGCCGCACGTGCAGTACTACACTTATGTCGAGATCACTCCACGCGAACACCAGGCGCTGTGGTACGAGTACGAACGCATAGGCGAAGCCTATCCGGACACCTTCGCCCAGCAGCAGTTGGTATCGGCCGGCGATATCTACCCGGTCTTCCGTGAACTCTTCCAGCGCAGGTTAGCCACATGAGCGCCAGAGAACAGAGACGCCAACCCATTTCCGTCGGTTCGGAGTGGACGTTCGAACTGATCCAGACCTACGACCGCGAGATCAGCCGCCTGGCCGCGCGCTATGCGCTGGACACCTACCCGAACCAGATCGAAGTCATCACCGCCGAGCAGATGATGGATGCCTATGCCTCCGTGGGCATGCCCCTGGGGTATCACCACTGGTCGTATGGCAAGCAGTTCCTCAGCACCGAGAAGTCCTACAGCCGCGGGCAGATGGGCCTGGCCTACGAGATCGTGATCAATTCCGACCCGTGCATCGCCTACCTGATGGAAGAGAACACCATGTGCATGCAGGCACTGGTGATCGCCCATGCCTGCTATGGCCACAACAGCTTCTTCAAGGGCAACTACCTGTTCCGCACCTGGACCGACGCCAGTTCGATCATCGATTACCTGGTGTTCGCCAAGCAGTACATCGCCCAATGCGAGGAGCGCCACGGTATCGACGCCGTGGAAGACCTGATCGACTCCTGTCACGCCCTGATGAATTACGGCGTGGACCGCTACAAGCGCCCCTACCCCATCTCTGCGGAAGAGGAGCGCCGCCGCCAGAAAGAACGCGAGGAGCACCTGCAACGGCAGATCAACGATCTTTGGCGCACCATCCCCAAAGGCGCGGACAAAGGCAGCGAAAAGGATGACGCGCGCTTCCCGGCCGAGCCGCAGGAAAACATCCTTTACTTCATCGAGAAACACGCCCCGCTGCTCGAACCCTGGCAGCGTGAAGTCGTGCGCATCGTGCGCAAGATCGCCCAGTATTTCTACCCGCAGCGCCAGACCCAGGTGATGAACGAAGGCTGGGCGACCTTCTGGCACTACACACTGATGAACGACCTCTACGACGAGGGGTTGATCACCGAAGGCTTCATGATGGAGTTCCTTCAGTCGCATACCAGCGTGGTGTTCCAACCCGGCTTCGACAGCCCGTACTACAGCGGCATCAACCCTTATGCCCTGGGCTTTGCGATGTATACCGACATCCGTCGCATGTGCGAACACCCAACTGAAGAGGACCGCCGCTGGTTCCCGGAGATCGCCGGCAGTGACTGGCTGTCCACCATCAAGTTCGCCATGAGCAGCTTCAAGGACGAGAGTTTCATCCTGCAGTACCTCTCACCGAAGGTGATCCGCGACCTCAAGTTGTTCAGCATCCTCGACGACGACCAGCGCGACGACCTGCTGGTACCGGCGATCCACGACGAAGACGGCTACCGGACCATCCGCGAGCAACTGGCCGCCCAGTACAACCTGGGCAACCGCGAGCCCAACGTGCAGATCTGGAGCATCGACCGTCGTGGCGATCGCTCCCTGACCCTGCGCCACCAGCAACACAACCGCAAACCACTGGGCGACTCCACCGACGAAGTGCTCAAGCACCTGCACCGCCTGTGGGGCTTCGACATCCACCTGGAAACCGTACAAGGCGACCAGGTCATGAAGACCCACCACATGCCGCCCCGCAGCGAGCATGGCGAGGCCGGTGAATACGGGCGCATGGACCTGGCCGTGGTTCATCACCTCTGACCCTCCCCCATGCGTGCCGACACGGTATCCTGTCGGCACTCATGGAGGTTTCATATGCAGATCTACAAGGTTGGCGGCGCCGTGCGCGACCGCTTGCTCGGCCGCCCGGTCAGCGACGTCGATTGGCTGGTGGTCGGTGCCACGGTCGAACAGATGCAGGCCCAGGGCTTTCGCCCGGTGGGCGCCGATTTCCCGGTGTTCCTTCACCCCAAAACCGGTGAGGAATACGCCCTGGCCCGCACCGAGCGCAAGAGTGGGCGCGGTTATGGCGGGTTCACCTTCCATGCCAGCCCCGACGTGACCCTCGAAGAGGACCTGATACGCCGTGACCTGACCATCAATGCCATGGCCGAGGACGAGCACGGCGACCTGCACGACCCCTACCATGGCAAAAAGGACCTGGATCAGCGCATCCTGCGTCACGTTTCCCTCGCTTTCGCAGAAGATCCGCTACGCGTCTTGCGCGTGGCACGTTTCGCCGCCCGTTATGCGCCGATGGGGTTTCGCATAGCCGATGAAACACTGGAGCTGATGCGCCAGATCAGTGCTTCGGGCGAACTGCAGGCACTTACCGCGGAGCGAAGCTGGAAGGAAATCGAGCGCGCACTGATGGAGGACGAGCCCCAAGTGTTCGTCGAAGTGCTACGCGCCTGTGGCGCGCTCAAGGAACTGATGCCGGAAGTTGACGCCCTGTTCCACGGCGAGGCCGGCCAGGGCAGCCACGCACTCGATGTGTTGCAACAGGCCGCAGCGCACCAACAGCCCCTGGCGGTGCGCTGGGCCTGCCTTCTGCTTGCACTCGAAGGAAAGCAGATCAAGGCGGTCAACCAGCGCTTCAAGGCCCCCCGCGAGTGCCAGGAACTGGCGATACTGGTGGGTGAGTTCCATGAGCAAGGGCACCGCGCCATGGAACTGCCCCCCGAAGCGCTGCTGGAACTGCTGCAGAAATTTGACGTATACCGACGCCCGCAACGCTTCGAGGAGTTCATCGAGGCGTGCAGGATGGATGCCTTGCGGGAAGCCCGAGATTATCCACAGGCCGAGTACCTGCGAGGCGCGGCAACGGCAGCCAAAGAGGTGGATGTGAAGCCGTTGATGGAAAGTGGGTTGACGGGGCAGGCTCTGGGCGTGGCGCTCAAGACTGAGCGACTGAGCGCACTACGGGCGTACAAAGTGCGTTGACCGTGCTACCTGTTCGCTGGCAATCCGGCTCCTACCTGATGTGTAGGGGCCGGCTTGCCGGCGAACCGCTACGGATCAGATCCGGGTCAGCTGCAAACCCCGCCATTCGAACGGCACCGGTGCCAGTACCTGCTCGATGCTCGCCTCATGCCACAACTGCCCCATTGGCTTGCCCGCGCCCGGGTGCACCAGCTCCGGCGCCAACAGCGACAGTGGCCACAGCACAAAGGCGTTCTTCAGGATCTCCGCACGAGGCAGCACAAGCCCATTGAACGTGCCATGCAGGTCGTCGTACATCAACACATCGATATCCAGCGGCAGGCCCTTGCGGTCCGGCGCATAGCGGCCATTGTCCGCTTCGATGAACTTGAGACGACGATCGAGCTCCAGCAGCGGCAGATCGGTCTGTCCACGCACCACCAGGTTGTAGAAGGGCCCGCTCTTGATGCCCACGGCCTGGCTTTCGAACACCGCTGAACAGTGCATGTCACTGAGAATGCCCGCCAGCGCATCGAGCCCCGCGCACAAATGCCGTTCGCGGTCGATGTTACTGCCCACCCCCAGGTAAACCGTGCTCAGAGACATCCGCGCTCGATCTCCACGCCAACGCCGCCACGGGCCGCGGGCACCGCGCCTGGCTTGGTCAGCTTCAGGCGCACCCAAGGGATGTTGAACTCGCCCATCAGCACCGCCACCAGGCGCTCGGCGAAGGTCTCGACCAGTTCGAAGCGCGCCTGCTCGGCAAAGGCCTGGATGCGCGCCGAAACGCTGGCGTAGTCGAGTGCCAGTGAAAGGTCGTCACCTGCGGCGGCCGGGCGGTTATCCCAGGCGAAACTCAGGTCCAGGCGCAGGCACTGGCGAATATCCCGCTCCCAGTCATAGGCACCAATGACGGTATCGACTTCCAGGCCTTCGATGAACACTCTGTCCAAGCACTTCTCTCCACAGCACGACAAGGGCGACGGGCGCCGTTAGAATCAGGGCGTCCTCGCCCGGAATAGTTAGCATGTTTTGGTCACTGGCGCTGCTTGCCTACCTGCTCGGCTCTCTGTCCTTCGCCATCCTCCTGAGCCGCCTCACGGGCAGCCCGGACCCGCGTTCCAGTGGCTCGGGCAACGCCGGCGCAACCAACATGCTACGCCTGGCAGGGCGCAAGCTGGCGATCCTGACGCTGCTGGGCGACCTGTGCAAGGGCATGTTGCCCGTGCTGTTGGCACGCCAGGTCGGCCTCGACCCGCAGGAGCAGGCCTGGGTCGGCATCTGCGCGGTACTCGGCCATCTGTTCCCGGTCTACTTCCGCTTCCAGGGCGGCAAGGGCGTCGCCACGGCAGCCGGCATGCTGATGGCCCTGTACTTCCCGGCCGCGTTACTGGCCATCGGCGCCTGGCTGCTGACCTTCTACCTGACCCGCACCAGCTCGCTGGCCGCCCTCATCGCCACGCCGCTCACCCTGCCATTGCTGGCCTGGCGCGAGCCCGAGGCCTTGCTGCCGATGACGGTGCTCACCCTGATGATCGTGTGGCGACACCGCAGCAACCTGCGCGACCTGTTCGCCGGGCGCGAACGCCACTTCTGACGCTCGCCTTCCGGCGCCCTCTCACACGGGAGGCAACTGTTCCATCGGCCAGCGTGCCTGGACGCTGATCGCCAGGTCCTGCTGCTGGCCGGCCAGAAGACGCTGGCAGCCCGCGTAGGCGATCATCGCGCCATTGTCGGTACAGAAGCGCGGGCGCGCGTAATAGACGTTGCCCTTGATGCTGGCCAGCATCTCCTCGAGGGATGCGCGCAGGGCCTTGTTGGCACTTACGCCACCTGCGATGACCAGGCGCTTGAGGCCGGTCTGCTTGAGGGCGCGCTTGCACTTGATGGTCAGAGTCTCCACCACCGCCTGCTGGAACGCCAGCGACACGTCGCAACGGGTTTGCTCGTTGTCGTCCCCGGCATCACGGCATTGCTGCCAGGTGTTCAGGGCGAAGGTCTTCAGGCCACTGAAGCTGAATTGCAGGCCAGGCCGATCGGTCATCGGCCGTGGGAATACGAAACGCCCCGGCGTGCCCTGCTCGGCCAGGCGCGCGATCTCCGGGCCACCCGGGTAGTTGAGGCCGATCAGCTTGGCGGTCTTGTCGAAGGCCTCGCCAGCGGCGTCATCCAGGCTCTCGCCCAGCAGCTCGTATTGGCCGATCCCATCTACCCGAACCAACTGCGTGTGGCCACCCGAGACTAACAAAGCGACGAACGGAAATTCCGGTGGTTGCTCCTCGAGCATCGGCGCCAGCAGATGGCCTTCCATATGGTGCACACCGATCGCCGGAATATCCCAGGCGAACGCCAGTGCCTGGGCGCAAGACGCACCCACCAGCAGCGCGCCGACCAGGCCAGGACCCGCGGTGTAGGCGATGGCGTCGATCTCGGTGGCGACGCAGCCGGCTTCTTGCAGCACCTGGCGGATCAGCGGCAACATGCGCTTGACGTGGTCGCGCGATGCGAGCTCGGGGACGACACCGCCATAGACGCGGTGCAGGTCGATCTGGCTGAACAGCGCGTCGGCCAGCAGGCCGCGTTCGCTGTCGTATAATGCGACGCCAGTTTCGTCGCAGGATGTTTCCAATCCCAGTACTAGCATGGGTCCGTGCCTTGTGGAGGCTGAATTCGAAGGCGCGCATGATAGTCCCCGCACCTTGTGCCGACCAGCGGTTTTCGATCAGAGGCTTTGCATTCCGGCCAGCTAAGGGTTAACATCCGCAACCCTTGAAAACCGACGTTCTCCAGCACACCTTATGTTTTGCCAGGAGCACGTCTACCCCGGTAATGAATTAAGGTAGCCCTGGATGCCAGCCGTCAAAGTTAAAGAGAACGAACCCTTCGACGTAGCTCTGCGTCGTTTCAAGCGCTCCTGCGAAAAAGCCGGAGTACTGGCTGAAGTTCGTAGCCGCGAGTTTTACGAGAAGCCGACCGCCGAGCGTAAGCGCAAAGCCGCTGCCGCTGTTAAGCGTCACGCCAAGAAGGTTCAGCGCGAACAGCGCCGCGCCGTTCGTCTGTACTAATACAGACGTTCTACGCAAAGCTTCTGCCCCGCCCGGCCTCGTGTCGGGCTGATGGCAGCGGTCGTTTCAAACCCTTGGCCATGCGCCTTGGGTGCCCCGGCAAAAGCCATGGGCAACCAGCCTCAACACGTCAGAACTGGTCTTTGGCCAGGCGTGCACGTCCTCTCTGACGAGCCCTTCATCGGGCTGGTGACGAGCACAACACCTCTTCTGCGATACCCCACGCCAAACCCGCGCACAAGCGTTTAGACTTGCCAGTTGCCAGATGACGAGACTGCCATGGCCGGGCTGATTCCCCAGAGCTTCATCGATGACCTCCTCAACCGCACCGACATCGTCGATGTGGTGAGTTCGCGCGTCCAGCTGAAGAAGACCGGCAAGAATCTCTCCGCCTGCTGCCCGTTTCACAAGGAAAAAAGCCCCTCCTTCACTGTCAGCCCCGACAAGCAGTTCTACTACTGTTTCGGTTGTGGCGCCGGCGGTAACGCGCTTGGCTTTGTCATGGACCACGACAACCTGGATTTCCCCCAGGCAGTCGAGGAACTGGCACGCGCGGCGGGCATGGAGGTACCACGCGAGGAAGGCCGTCGCGGACAGAAGCCGCGCCAGCCGACCGACTCGCCGCTGTACCCGCTGCTCGAAGCCGCCGCAGAGTTCTACCGCCAGGCCCTGCGCAACCACCCCACCCGCAAGGCGGCAGTGGAGTACCTGAAGGGTCGCGGCCTGTCCGGCGAGATCGCCCGCGACTTCGGCCTGGGCTTCGCGCCACCGGGCTGGGACAACCTGCTCAAGCACCTGGGTGCCGACACCCTGCAGCAGAAGGTGATGATCGACGCGGGCCTGCTGATCGAGAACGCCGAAAGCGGCAAGCGCTACGACCGCTTCCGTGACCGAGTGATGTTCCCCATCCGCGACAGTCGCGGCCGGGTGATCGCCTTTGGCGGCCGGGTACTGGGCGACGACAAGCCCAAGTACCTGAACTCCCCGGAAACCCCGGTATTCCACAAAGGCCAGGAATTGTACGGCCTGTACGAGGCACGCAAGCACAACCGCAACCTCGACGAGATCATCGTGGTCGAGGGCTACATGGACGTGATCGCCCTCGCCCAGCAAGGCCTGCGCAACGCGGTGGCCACGCTGGGCACGGCCACCAGCGAGGAGCACCTCAAGCGCCTGTTCCGCGTCGTACCCAGCGTGCTGTTTTGCTTCGACGGCGACCAGGCCGGCCGCAAGGCCGCCTGGCGCGCGCTGGAGTCGACCCTGTCGAGCCTGCAGGATGGCCGCCGCGCGCGCTTCCTGTTCCTGCCCGAAGGCGAGGACCCGGACAGCCTGGTCCGCGCCGAGGGCACCGACGCCTTCCAGGCGCGCATCAACCAGCACGCCCAGTCGCTGGCCGACTACTTCTTCGAACAGCTGAGCAACGAGGCAGATCCCCGCTCGCTGGAAGGCAAGGCGCACATGGCCACGCTGGCCACTCCGCTGATCGAGCAGGTGCCCGGTGCGAACCTGCGTCAGTTGATGCGCAACCGCCTGAAGGAAATTACCGGGCTCGATGCACAGCAAACAGAGCAACTGAGAAAGGACACACCGCAATCCAGCCTGTCCAGCCACAATCTCGCCCCTGATTACAACTACCCGAGCGAAATCGACTACGGCCATTATGGCGACCCCGCACCGCCCGACTATTCGGCGGATGCGCACGGCTACCAGGAATGGACACCCAGCAAGGGAAGTAGCAAGAAGCCACGCGATGGCAAGTCTTGGAAAGGCGGCAAGAACTGGAAAGATGGCGAATGGCGGCGCGAACCGCCGCAGTGGGTACCCGTGGCAGTTGAGCCACCAATAAGGATCGCCATCCGCACGGTCTTGCACCGCCCTGCCCTCGCCTTGAAAGTCGAGGACGCCAGCAACTTCGCCGACGAGAAGTCTGAAGACGGCCAACTGCTGATCTCGGTGGTCCAGTCCGTGCAGAAAAAACCTGAGCTAAGCTCCATGGAACTGATGGCCCGCTGTCACGGAACTCAGTACGGCGCGATGTTACGATCAATGGCCGAGAAAGAATGGCTAATCGAGGACCAGAACCTTGAACAGCAGTTTTTCGACACCATTAACAGATTATCAGCCACTCAGCGGGAGCGCGGCCTGGAACGTTTGATCAGTAAATCCCGTCTAACGAAGCTGGACGAGGACGAAAATGCCAAGCTGCTTGACTTGCTCCGCCGCAATGTTCCCGCACAAAACCCGACCTCATCTGGCGCGTGAGGTCCATGCTCGGGTATAATCCTCGGCTTGTTTTTTGCCCGCCAAGACCTTCAGTGGATAGGGTGTTATGTCCGGAAAAGCGCAACAGCAATCTCGTATCAAAGAGTTGATCACCCGCGGTCGTGAGCAGGGCTACCTGACTTACGCGGAGGTCAACGACCACCTGCCAGAGGATATTTCAGATCCGGAGCAGGTGGAAGACATCATCCGCATGATCAACGACATGGGGATCAACGTATTCGAGAGTGCTCCGGATGCGGATGCCCTGTTGTTGGCGGAAGCCGACACCGACGAAGCCGCAGCCGAAGAGGCCGCCGCAGCGTTGGCGGCCGTTGAGACCGATATCGGCCGCACGACCGACCCGGTGCGCATGTACATGCGTGAAATGGGTACCGTCGAGCTGCTGACCCGCGAAGGCGAGATCGAAATCGCCAAGCGCATCGAGGAAGGCATCCGTGAAGTCATGGGCGCCATCGCTCACTTCCCGGGCACCGTCGACTACATCATCAGCGAATACGACCGCGTCACCGCCGAAGGCGGCCGCCTGTCCGACGTCCTCAGCGGTTACATCGACCCTGACGACAACATCGCCGCGCCGACCGAAGAAGTACCGATCCCAGGTGCCAAGGCCGCCGCCGCGAAGGAAGAAGAAGACGAAGACGACGAAAACGCCGAAAGCAGTGATGACGAGGAAGAGGCCGAAAGCGGTCCGGACCCAGTCGTTGCCGCACAGCGTTTCGGTGCCGTCAACGATCAGCTGGTCATCACCCTCAAGGTGCTGAAGAAGCACGGCCGCACTCACGCCGAAAGCATTGGCGCCATGCAGGCCCTGGCTGACCTGTTCATGCCGATCAAGCTGGTGCCCAAGCAGTTCGACGCACTGGTCGAGCGCGTACGCAGCGCCCTCGACCGCCTGCGCCAGCAAGAACGCGCCATCATGCAGCTGTGCGTGCGTGACGCCCGCATGCCGCGCGCCGACTTCCTGCGCCTGTTCCCGAGCAACGAGACCGACCAGACCTGGTCCGGCGACCTGGCCAAGCGCAACACCAAATGGGCCGCCGCCCTGGGTGAGAAAGACGCCGCGATCGTCGCCTGCCAGCAAAAGCTGATCGACCTCGAGACCGAGACCGGCCTGACCGTCGCCGAAATCAAGGAAATCAACCGTCGCATGTCCATCGGCGAGGCCAAGGCCCGCCGCGCCAAGAAGGAAATGGTCGAGGCGAACCTGCGTCTGGTAATCTCCATTGCGAAGAAGTACACCAACCGTGGCCTGCAGTTCCTCGACCTGATCCAGGAAGGCAACATCGGCCTGATGAAGGCGGTGGACAAGTTCGAATACCGTCGCGGCTACAAGTTCTCGACCTACGCCACCTGGTGGATCCGCCAGGCGATCACCCGTTCGATCGCCGACCAGGCACGCACCATCCGTATTCCGGTGCACATGATCGAGACGATCAACAAGCTCAACCGTATTTCCCGCCAGATGCTGCAGGAAATGGGCCGTGAACCGACCCCGGAAGAGCTTGGCGAGCGCATGGAGATGCCTGAGGACAAGATCCGCAAGGTATTGAAGATCGCCAAGGAGCCGATCTCCATGGAAACGCCGATCGGTGACGACGAAGACTCGCACCTGGGCGATTTCATCGAGGACTCCACCATGCAGTCCCCAATCGACGTGGCCACGGTCGAAAGCCTCAAGGAAGCGACCCGCGACGTGCTCTCGGGCCTGACCGCGCGCGAAGCCAAGGTGCTGCGCATGCGTTTCGGCATCGACATGAACACCGACCATACGCTTGAGGAAGTCGGCAAGCAGTTCGACGTGACCCGCGAGCGGATCCGTCAGATCGAAGCCAAGGCGCTGCGCAAGCTGCGCCACCCGACGCGAAGCGAGCATCTGCGCTCCTTCCTCGACGAGTAAAGACGAACCCCGGCCCAGGCCGGGGTTTTTCTTATGTGACAAATGGTCGTGAACGGCGCCACGCCGCTGGCCGGATGCCCGTCTACACTCGAGTCAGACCCCCTGATCGAGAGGCCGCTATGCCCTTGATGCCGGCCCTTCTGTTGCTGCTCCTGCTCGCCTGGAACACAACGGCCGGCGCGCTCACCCTGACTGACGAGGAACAAGCCTGGCTCAGCGCTCACCCGCAGCTGCGCCTGGGCGTCGACGCTTCATGGCCGCCATTTGAATTTCGCGACCAGGAAGGCCGCTACCAGGGATTGGCCGCCGATTACATCGCCTTGATCCAGGACCGTCTTGGCATCAAGCTCAAGCCCATCGAGCCCAGCAGCTGGACCGAGGTGCTCGCGCAGGCCCGCACGGGCCGCATCGACCTGCTGCCCGGGATCATGTCCACCCCGGAACGCCAGGCCTACCTGGCATTCACCCGTCCCTACCTGGACTTCCCGATCGTCATTCTCGCCCACAAAGGCGGCGCTCAACCGCGCAACCTGGAAGATCTCTATGGCTTGAAGATCGCCGTGGTGGAGAACTACGCCCCCCATGAATTGCTGCGCACCCACCATCCGGACCTGAACCTGGTCGCCATGCCCAACGTCAGTTCCACGCTCCAGGCCCTGGCCACGGATGCGGTGGACGCGGTGGTCGGCGACCTCGCCTCGAGCATCTGGAGCCTGCGCCAGCTCAAGCTCGACGGCCTCTACGTCAGTGGCGAGACGCCCTACCGCTATCAGTTGGCCATGGCCGCGCCACAAGAACAGAAGATTTTCATCGGCATCCTCGACAAGGTCATGGCCGACATGAGCAGCAGCGAGGTCAGCCATATCCAGCAACGCTGGGTGGGTAATGTCATCGACCAGCGCACGTTCTGGCACGACATGCTGCTCTACGGCCTGCCGGGCGTCCTGTTGCTGGTGGCCATCCTCGCCGTGGTGATCCGCATCAACCGCCGGCTCAGCTCGGAGATCTCCCGGCGCATCGCCCTGGAGCAGGAGCTGCGCAGCAGCGAATACCACTACCGCGGCCTGGTCGAGAGCCTGTCGGCGATTGCCTGGGAGGCCGACGCCAATGATTTCACCTACAGCTACGTATCGCCCCATGCCGAGGATCTGCTCGGCTACCCCTTGGGCGAATGGCTAAAACCCGGTTTCTGGCGCAGCATCCTGCACCCGGAGGACGCGCTCTGGGCCCAAGCCTACTGCGACAGCGAAACGGCGGCCGGGCGTGACCACAGCCTCGACTATCGGGTGATCCGCGCCGATGGCCATTCCCTGTGGGTGCGCAACATCGTCAGCATGATCGAGCACGGCCACAAACCCTTGATGCGCGGCCTGATGATCGACATCAGCGAAACCAAGCACACCGAGGACGCCCTGCGCCTGTCGGAACAGAAGTTCGCCTCGGTGTTCCAGCAATGCCCGGACATCCTGCTCATTGCACGCCACAGTGACGGCTGCCTGATGGAGGTCAACGAAGCGTTCGAGGAACAGATCGGCCTGGGCCCGGCGCAAGTGCTTGGCCGCACGGCCACCGAACTTGGCCTGTGGGGTGTGGCCGGCACGGGTCCACTGTTGCTCGAGCGTCTGCACCAGGGCGGTATCCGCAACCTGGAAATGACCTTCCGGCGCAGCAACGGCCAGTTGTTTACTGGCCTTGTCTCCGCCGAGACCTTCGAGCTGGATGGCACCAAAGCCCTGGTGGTGGCGGTACGTGATATCAATCAGCTCAAGGAAACCCAGCAACAGCTACAGATCTCCGAGGAAAAGTTCGCCAAGGCTTTCCACGCCTCGCCTGACGGGCTGCTGCTGTCACGCCAGAAGGATGGCCTGCTGCTGGAGGTCAACGAAGGCTTCTGCCGCCTGACCGGCTACGACATCAGCACGACCGTCGACCAGACCTCCCTCGACCTGGGCATCTGGGTCGACCTCAACGAACGCCAGCGCCTGGTCGAGCAACTCAACCGCGATGGATTCGTGCGCGACTTCAGTTGCCATATCCGCCGCAGCGACGGGCAGATCCGCCTGTGCGAGCTGTCTGCCAGGCCCCTGCCGATTGGCGGCGTCGACTGCATGCTGACCATTGCCCGTGACATCACCGAACGCCACCTCATGCAGGAGAAACTGCAACTGGCCGCCACCGTGTTCGAGAACACCGCCGAAGGCGTGTTGATCACCGACACCGACCAGCGCATCAGCGCAGTCAACCGGGCATTCAGCGAGATCACCGGCTACAGCGAGATCGAAGCCCTCGGCCAGACCCCCCGCCTGCTTGCCTCCGGCCAGCATGACAGTGCCTTCTACGCCGCCATGTGGCACCAGCTGACCGCCGAGGGCCACTGGCAAGGCGAGATCTACAACAAGCGCAAGAACGGCGAGCTGTACCCTGGCTGGCTGACCATCAGCGCCGTGCGCAACAGCGAGCGCGAAACCACCCACTTCGTTGCCGTGTTCGCCGATATCTCCAGCCTCAAGCATGCCCAGGCCAAACTCGACTACCAGGCCCACCACGACCCGCTCACCGGCCTGCCCAACCGCGCACTGTTCGAGAACCGCCTACTGTCGGCCCTCACCTGCGCGCAAGTCTCCAACCGCCAGGGCGCCGTGCTGTTCCTCGACCTGGACCGTTTCAAGCACATCAACGACAGCCTCGGCCACCCGGTTGGCGACCTGCTGCTCAAAGGCATCGCCCAACGCCTGAAAGAGCAGGTGCGTGATGTCGACACCGTGGCCCGCCTGGGCGGCGACGAGTTCATCATCCTCCTGCCCGGCCTGCATAAACCCAGCGATGCCAGCGCCATCGCCAACAAACTTTTGGCCTGTTTCCATGCCCCCTTCCAAGCCGGCGAGCACGAGTTCTTCACCAGCGCCAGCATCGGCATCAGCCTGTATCCACAGGACGGCAGCGACGTCGCCACACTGATCCGCAACGCCGACGCTGCCATGTACCGCTCCAAGGCCAAGGGCCGCAACCGTGTCGAGACCTACACCCGCGACCTTACCGCCCAGGCCAGCGAACGCATCGCTCTCGAGCACGAACTGCGGCGCGCGATCGAACGCAACGAACTGAGCCTGTGCTACCAGCCCAAGTTCAGCCTCAAGACCCAGAGCCTGGTCGGCGCCGAAGCCCTGATCCGCTGGACCCACCCCACCTTCGGCGAGGTGCCGCCAGAGCAGTTCATCCACCTCGCCGAAGAAAACGGCACCATCCTCCAGCTGGGGGACTGGGTGCTTGAGCAAGCCTGCCGGCAGATGCACGCCTGGAAAAAAACCTACCAGGCCTTCGGCCCGCTTTCGATCAACCTCGCCGGCGCGCAGTTACGCCAGCCCAATCTGGCCAAACGCATCGAGCAACTGCTCAAGAGCTACCAGCTCAAGGCGGGTGACCTGCAACTGGAGATTACCGAGAACTTCATCATGAGCCAGGCCGAGGAAGCCCTGAGCGTGCTGCACCAGCTCAAGCACCTGGGCGTACAGCTGGCCATCGACGATTTCGGCACCGGCTATTCTTCGCTCAGCTACCTCAAACGCCTGCCGCTGGACATTCTCAAGATCGACCAGTCGTTCATCCGCGGCCTGCCGGACGACCCCCACGACGCCGCCATCGCCCGCGCCATCATCGCCTTGGGGCGCAGCATGCAACTGACGATCATCGCCGAGGGGGTGGAGAACCAGGCCCAGCAACGCTTCCTTGCCGCCGAGGGTTGCGAGCAGATCCAGGGCTACATCGTCAGCCTGCCCCTGCCACCCGAGGAATTCGCCGCTACCTTCCTTCGCATAGCACTATCGGATCTTTCGGATGGCACGGTATCGAAACCCTCGTTATAATCCGGCGCACCTGCTGAGGGCCTATAGCTCAGTCGGTTAGAGCAGAGGACTCATAATCCTTTGGTCCACGGTTCGAGTCCGTGTGGGCCCACCACCTTCAAAGCCGCGCACTGCGCGGCTTTCGACTTTCTAAGGCACTCGTTGCCGAATTAAATCCCAGCGATGAATCTGCAGATGAATGCAATATAGTTTGCGGAGCAAACTGAGATGTATTCATGCCATAGCAGGTGTGCGGTCTGATGAATTCAGCACAGTACCGCTCACACTCGAGATAGGGATGCCAGCGCTGGGTGCGAGCCTCGCCATGGCATTGCTGAATGACGTTGGTAACACAGGCCATCACCCGTACCCCTGCAGCGCGGAGCATCCGGCGAACACGCCGTATGGATATCCATTGCGCCCACAATCACCAACGAGACCTCGACCTGCAACCTATAAATGTGAACCGCATCACATTTATAGGTTGCAATTCCACTCTCGCTGTGATTCACATTGACTTTAAGCCTGAATTTAGACTATAATTGGATCAGTCGAGACAACTCGGCTTTAGATTTGAAAATTGACTGGGCACGACGCCCATTACCGAAGCCCTAACACGGCCCGGAGGACTCTCGATGCGAATTGAGACCATTAGCTACTTGAAACAACACGCAGCAGACCTGGATCTTGCAGAACCCATGGTCGTTACACAGAACGGTAAAGCCGCTTATGTCATCGAATCGTACGCTGATCGCATGCGACGTGATGAAGCCATTGCACTGGCTCGTTTTCTCGCGATCGGCTCGCGCGAGGCAGAGCAAGGCATGTACTGCTCCGTAGACGACTTCAAGGCTCGCATGGCCAGGAGGTACCTAAATGAATAATTAACTGGAGGGCTTATGTCCAAAAAAAAATACACCGTAATTCTCGCCAACACTGCACAATTCAGCATTGAAAATCAGATCCAATTCCTTGCTGGCCATGCCCCCACCGAAGTGTCCCAAGCAGCAGCCTACGGGCATGTGATGCCACTGGTTGACCAAGTCGTATCGCTGCTCGGTGCCGCCCCAAATGCCTACCCTGTAGCTCCTGAACTCGCCAAGCTCGGCATCACGAAGTTTCGCCGCCTGCTCGTTGAGAACTTCCGCGTCTTTTACGAAGTGAACGAGCTGTCACTGACTGTGACGGTCATTCTGTTCATCAACCAAAGGCAGAGCGTCGAACGTGCACTCGTGGACTACGCCATTCTTGGTTCGCTGCCTTGAAGCAACATACTGGACGATTCAATGAGCGTGCGAGAATTTGCGACATAAGCAAAGCTTCAAACAGTGCGGGCGCCCAGCGCCCATACTGAACTGACGAAGCAAGCCGCGAACACCAGTGCGCGCGCCCACCTCTCATCCTTTTCATACAGCCAGTCCCAGGTCGCCATCGGTAATTGTGCCCGAGTGTTGGCGACACCTCCTGGAAAAGGCGCAATGCTGCTGAATTCAGCACTGGGCACGCCCTCCATTGACATGCAGTCGCAAGCCCCTGCGGGAGCATCAAACGGCGAACTCATCCTGACCTGACACTTCACAATCCTACACAGCATGGCTAGGCTGGCTTGCCGCCGAGCAAGGACCTCAGAATGCCAGACACCCGCCCCATCGCCCTCGACGAAATCGACCGCCAGTTGATCGCTCTGTTGCAGATCAACGCCCGGGAAAGCGTCGCCACCCTCGCCCGCCAGCTGGGCATCGCCCGCACCACGGTGAACTCGCGCCTGGCGCGGCTGGAAAAGAGCAAGGTGATCACCGGCTACGGCGTGCGCCTGGGCCAGCGCTTGATTGGCGGGGGCTTGCAGGCCTATGTGGGGATCAAGGTGCAGCCGCGCTCGGGCAAGGAAGTAGTACGGCGGCTGTCGGCCATGGGGCAGGTGCAGCAACTGTGCGCGGTGAGCGGCGAGTTCGACTATGTCGCCTGGCTGCACAGCGATTCGCCCGAACAACTGGACCAACTGCTCGACCAGATCGGCAGCCTCGACGGAGTGGAGAAGACCACCACGTCGATCATCCTCAGCAGCAAGGTGGACCGGGGGCAGCCGGGCTGACTGCCCCGCGTCTTGCCGTCAGGCTTCCATTGCGTCGAGCAATCCCTCCAGCAATGCCCTGAGCGTTTCCGCCGAATGCAGGATCGACCAGATCATCGCCCGGTTCGCTTCGGGGGCGTGATGCAGGGCGTAGTTGTCGGCGATCTCCTGGATGGCGCGGGCCAGCATGCTGGCGTGGACCAAGGCGTCGGCGGCGTCGACGCCGGGGCGGACGGTGAAGATCGGTGGGTGGCTGGACTGGCAGGTGCAGAAGGACTGCTCGGTGGTGGGGTTCAACTTCAGGGGTGGGTCTGGGACGATCTTTTTCATAGCGCAGTATCCAAGTTGAGTCTGGGATAACTGCCCTCTGCATCCTTCTCACGGGATCAAGGTGGCAGCCATACGCGGGGTGAGAATCCGGCCAACTTGGAAACCGGCCAGGCAAAAGCCTGCCCGCGCAGGGCTGCCATAACGCACGCCTCGGCGCTCAAGTTGGTATCGGGTTCTCACGCCCGGTCACCGAATGTGCGGTGACCGGCAAAAGTTAACCGCGAATAGATACCTTGGAAGCCGGACCGAGACGGCACGGCTTGTAGGATAGGTCCCAATCAAAATCTCATATGTAGGAAATGGCTGAGAGGACCCACAGGATCCAACGTCTTACACCGGCCTGCCCCCCTCTAAACCCACGGTTTCACGACACATCCAGCAATTCTCCCCCACTCCTCCTCGCCAGATCTGCGCTTAGGCTGAAACGGGCTCGCCCTATTGACGCGCCGGCCATCCCATCAGAAGCTATACGTAGATAGCGTACAAAATATGGACGCCCTATTCGTTGAACTACCTGCTTTCGAGCGCCACCGCAGCCAATACCTCGACGACACCGATTTCCGCCTGCTGCAACGATTGCTCCTCATGCATCCCCACATCGGTGATGTCATCAAGGGCACAGGTGGTCTCAGGAAAATGCGCTTCGCCAACACAATGCGCCACAAAGGCAAGCGAGGCGGAATCCGGATCATCTACTACTGGTGGTCCACCGGGCAGCAGTTCTGGCTCTTCACGCTCTGCGGCAAGGAAGTCCAGGACGACCTTGACGCCACAGCAGTGCCAAGCGCTGAAACAGCTGCTTGAGCACGAATACCTGATGAGGACGACCAATGCCACGCAACATCTTCACTGAGCTCACCGAAGGCTTCGACGCCCTGGCCGAGGAACGTACCGGCAAGCTGACCTTGCGTTCGCACAAGGTCGCCTTCGAGGAACTGGCCCCCTTGGCCCCGAACGAGCTTACCGACCTGCGCCAGCAGCTCAACATGTCGCGCGCGGTGTTCGCCGCTTACTTGCGTACCAACGTTCGCACCCTTGAAAACTGGGAACAGGGGCGCTCCAAGCCCAACGCCCAGGCCGTGGCCCTTATCCGACTGGTGCAAAAGTACCCGGAAACCGTCGAGCACCTGTCTACTTTGCGGTAGCTCGTCACTCTTGAAAATCATTAGGTCATTTAGACGAAACAAGCTGCATAACGACACCACTCTGCATCTTAATTACGACCGCCGCGCTTCATAAAATGGCCACTAGTCATTTTCTATACTCAGGCTCCGCCCCCTGCGCAGCCTCCCTGGCAAGGTCACCCAATGAACAAGAAAAACCGCCACCCCGCCGACGGCAAGAAACCCATCACCATCTTCGGCCCGGACTTCCCTTTCGCCTTCGATGACTGGCTGGAACACCCGGCCGGCCTGGGCAGCATCCCCAAGGAACGGCATGGCGAGGAAGTGGCGATCGTCGGTGGCGGCATCGCCGGGCTGGTGGCGGCCTACGAACTGATGAAGCTAGGCCTCAAGCCCGTGGTGTACGAGGCCTCCAAACTGGGCGGCCGGCTGCGCTCCCAGGCCTTCAACGGCACCGATGGTATCGTCGCCGAACTGGGCGGCATGCGCTTCCCGGTCTCGTCCACGGCGTTCTACCACTACGTCGACAAGCTGGGCCTTGAGACCAAGCCCTTCCCCAACCCGCTCACCCCCGCCTCGGGCAGCACGGTGATCGACCTGGAGGGCCAGACCTACTACGCCGAGAAGTCCGCCGATCTGCCGCAGCTGTTCCACGAAGTGGCCGACGCCTGGGCCGACGCCCTGGAGAGCGGCGCGCAGTTCGGCGATATCCAGCAGGCCATCCGCGACCGCGATGTGCCACGCCTGAAGGACCTGTGGAACAAGCTGGTGCCACTGTGGGACGACCGCACCTTCTACGACTTCGTCGCCACCTCGCGCTCGTTCGCCAAGCTGAGCTTCCAGCACCGCGAAGTGTTCGGCCAGGTGGGCTTCGGCACCGGTGGCTGGGACTCCGACTTCCCCAACTCGATGCTGGAAATCTTCCGCGTGGTGATGACCAACTGCGACGATCACCAGCACCTGGTGGTGGGCGGTGTCGAGCAGGTACCACAAGGGATCTGGCGCCATGCGCCGGAGCGCTGCGCCCACTGGCCGGCCGGCACCAGCCTGAAAACCCTGCACAGCGGTGCACCACGTGCCGGGGTCAAGCGCATCGCCCGTGCCACCGATGGCCGCCTGGCGGTCACCGACAACTATGGCGACACCCGCCACTATGCGGCGGTGCTCACCACCTGCCAGAGCTGGCTGCTGACCACCCAGATCGACTGCGAGGAATCGCTGTTCTCGCAGAAGATGTGGATGGCCCTGGACCGCACCCGCTACATGCAGTCGTCGAAGACCTTCGTGATGGTCGACCGGCCGTTCTGGAAGGACAAGGACCCGGAGACCGGCCGCGACCTGATGAGCATGACCCTCACCGACCGGCTGACCCGCGGCACCTACCTGTTCGACAACGGCGACGACAAGCCGGGGGTGATCTGCCTGTCCTACGCCTGGATGAGCGACGCCCTGAAGATGCTGCCCCACCCGACGGAAAAGCGCGTGCAGCTGGCCCTCGACGCGCTGAAGAAGATCTACCCGAAGACCGATATCGCCGGGCACATCATCGGCGACCCGATCACCATTTCGTGGGAGGCCGACCCGCACTTCCTCGGCGCCTTCAAGGGCGCGCTGCCGGGCCACTACCGCTACAACCAGCGCATGTACGCGCACTTCATGCAGCAGGACATGCCTGCTGAACAGCGCGGCATCTTCATCGCCGGCGACGACGTGTCGTGGACCCCGGCCTGGGTGGAAGGCGCGGTGCAGACTTCGCTGAATGCGGTGTGGGGTATCATGAACCACTTCGGTGGCCAGACCCACCCGGACAACCCCGGCCCAGGCGATGTGTTCCACGAGATCGGACCGATCGCCCTGGCCGACTGAGCGAAGGAGTAGTGCCATGCGCATCGCCCTGTTCCAGGGTACGCCAGCCCCGCTGGACGTGCCCGGCAACCTCGATCGCCTGCACCACCAGGCCCAGCAGGCTGCCGCCCAGGGCGCGCAGTTACTGGTGTGCCCGGAGATGTTCCTCAGCGGCTACAACATCGGCCCGGACCAGGTAGAGCGCCTGGCCGAGGCCGTCGATGGGCCATCGGCGATGACCGTGGTGGAGATCGCCCAGACGCACCGGATCGCCATCATCTATGGCTACCCGGAGCGTGGCGAGGACGGTGCGATCTACAACAGCGTGCAACTGATCGATGCCCACGGCAGCAGCCTGTGCAACTACCGCAAGACCCACCTGTTCGGTGAGCTCGACCGCTCGATGTTCAGCCCCGGTGCCGACCACTTTCCGGTGGTCGAGCTGAACGGCTGGAAAGTCGGGATGCTGATCTGCTACGACATCGAGTTCCCGGAAAACGCCCGGCGCCTGGCACTTGAGGGCGCCGAGCTGATCCTGGTGCCGACGGCGAACATGGCGCCCTACGACTTCGTCTGCCAGGTGACTGTTCGCTCGCGGGCGCAAGAGAACCAGTGCTACCTGGTGTATGCCAACTATTGCGGTAGCGAGAGCGAGATCCGCTACTGCGGGCAGAGCAGCATCGTCGGGCCGGATGGCGATGTGCTGGCGATGGCGGGGCACGAGGAGTGCCAGTTGCTGGCGGACCTGCAGCGCGAGCGTGTCCTGAACGGACGTGCGGCGTTTCCGTATCTCACCGACCTGCGCCAGGAACTGCACGGGCGCCGGGGCTGACACCCTGTCACGCAGGAGCAGCTTTAGCCGCGATGCAGGTATCGCGGTGTCTGGCGATCGCGGCTAAAGCCGCTCCTACAGAGGTCACGTCAGATCAATGGGATGGCTTTGCCGGTGAACACAGACAACCTCGCCTTGGCGCGCTAGCATGGCGTCATGCCAGACACCCTCCGCCACCTCACCCTCGCCAACGGCCTGCAACTGACCCTGCGCCACGCACCGCGCCTCAAGCGTGCGGCCGCGGCACTGCGGGTGCATGCCGGCAGCCACGATGCCCCGGCGAAATGGCCCGGCCTGGCCCACTTCCTCGAACACCTGTTTTTCCTCGGCACGGCACGCTTCCCGCTGGAAGACGGCCTGATGCGCCATGTCCAGAGCCTGGGTGGCCAGGTCAATGCCAGCACCCGCGAACGCACGACCGACTTCTTCTTCGAGGTGCCGCCCAGCGCCCTGGCCGGTGCGCTCGAGCGCCTGTGCCAGATGCTTGCCGAGCCCGACCTCGGCCGGGACCGCCAGCACCGCGAGCGCGAGGTGATCCATGCCGAATTTATCGCCTGGTCGCGCAACCGCGAAGCACAGCACCAGTTTGCCCTGCTCCAGTCCGTGTCACCACGCCACCCCCTCAGCGGATTCCATGCCGGCAACCGACACAGCCTGCCTTTGCAGGACGGCGCCTTCCAGCGGGCACTGGAACATTTTCATCGGCACTTTTACCAGGGCGGGCAGATCACCCTGAGCCTGGCCGGGCCACAATCATTGGACGCGCTGGAGCA
Organism: Pseudomonas entomophila; assembly: GCF_018417595.1. Lineage (NCBI taxonomy): Bacteria > Pseudomonadati > Pseudomonadota > Gammaproteobacteria > Pseudomonadales > Pseudomonadaceae > Pseudomonas > Pseudomonas entomophila. Next base: position 431,310 of record NZ_CP070982.1, on the reverse strand, counting down.
ACTCGGCCGGCAATTCGGCGAGCTGTTCGCAGCGGGCGCTCGACACGAGCAGCAAGCGCCACCAGCCTTGCTCGACGGGCCCCTGCGGCCACCCGTGACCCGCGGATCACGCCACGACCTGCTGTTCGCCCATGAGGGCCTGCCCCCCGCCGCGGAGCAGGCGCTGGATCTGCTGCTGGCCATGCTGAATGACAGCCGCCCCGGTGGCTGGCTGGCCGAACTACGTCAACGTGGCTGGCTGCAAGGCTGCCGAACACAGGTGTTGTACGCCTTCTCAGGGCAGTTGCTTTGGCATATCCAGTTGCAACTGTCTCCCAATGCTTCACCACGCACCACGCAGGCCTTGCTGCAGGGCTGGCTGGGCTTCATCCGGCAGCAATCGCTGCAACAGCTGAACAACGCCTACAGCCACCTGCAACAACGCCGCGAACAGGCTGGCAGCGCCCTCGACCTGGCCCGGCGTGACAGTACCGGCCAGCCGTTCCAAGGGCTCGACGAACAGGGCCTGGCAGCGTTCGGCAAGCTCCTGGAGGCCTTGCAACACCAGCGCTCAGGCCGCTGGCAACTGCCGCCCGCAGAACCCTTGCTGGATGCTTCGCCAGCCGCTGGCACCGCTCAACCGCCGCTGGGCCTGTCCATCGACAACAACCTGCCATCCGCGCGACAGTTCGCCGCCCTGTACCTGCGCTGGCACATCCCCTCGCCCCTGCGCCGGCGCTTTCAGGCAGTTCTCGAACGCGCCTTGCAACCGCTGCAGGAGCGCGCCGAGCGGGTGTCGCTACAATTCGCTTTCGGCGCCAGCGGCGAGTACTGGCAACTACGTGTCGCCGGACAACCCGTGGCGGTGATCAGGTGCGCCGAGGAAGCCCTCGGGATCATGCGTGCCCCGGCCACAAAGTACTGGCATGCGCCAGCAGCCGTGCAACCGACGCTGATCCCGATACGCACTCTGCTCACGGCACTCCCGAATGCGTTGCTGCCTGGTGAGACACAAGCTCAGCCATCCTGCCTCCTCGATTCGTCACTGCTCGACGCACTCTGGCAACAGGCCCGCTGGCGCGGCCTGGCGGTTGGTTTCGACGGCGCACAGCTCGACGCACTGGGCGCGGCCTTGGCGAATGTCATGGGGTTGCCCGGCGAAGGGCACCCTCCAGCGGGCGTTCACGGGCGCCAGTGGCGCCAGGTCCCCACCCAAGGCAGCGAACCCGCCCTGCTGCTGTTCTGCCCGCTGCCAGCAGCACTGCATGCCTGCGGCCGCCTGCTTGCACATTTGCTGCAGGGGCCGGTCTACCAACGCCTGCGGGTCGAACTGCAACTGGGGTATGCGGTGTTCAGCGCGTTTCGCCAGGTCGAGGGACACTGCGGCCTGCTGTTTGGCGTGCAGTCACCTCACGCCAGCCATGGGCAGATCCTCGACCACCTGCTCACGCTGCTGAACGATGGCGTGCACCTCGACATCGGTGCCCGCCAACAGCTTGCCGAGCAGTTCGACGAGGCCGCCATGCCAAACGCAGAAGTCGCCGAGTGGGCCTGGCAAGCACATATGGCGACACAAAATCCGGATCTTTGCGAAATGAAGCGGTCTATTCTCTCTGTCGAGCAGCCGCAACTGGATGCCTTGTTGCAGCAATTGCTTGCCGCCGAACACGGTTGGCTGTGCCTGGCCAATGCCGGCGCCCCCGACCACCAGTGGCAGGCAACAGCATTGGATTGTTACTGAGAATGCAATGGCGCTTTTCGAAGAATTAACCTTTCGGTACAAATTTTTCTTGTAAGATAGCGCAATCTCGGTCAATGGAATCGCCAAATACAGGCGATATCCAGCCGTCACCGTTCAACCCAAAACCCATCCGGAAGGAGTCATCCCATGTGGACCAAACCTGCATACACCGACCTGCGTATCGGCTTCGAAGTGACCATGTACTTCGCCAACCGCTAAGCAACAGCGCGGTCAGACGCCTCGGCCTGCCGGGGCGTTGTCGTTTTTCGGATACGGTTTGAGAAGGGTCGCCATGTACATCCAGATTCTCGGTTCCGCCGCCGGTGGCGGGTTCCCCCAGTGGAACTGCAACTGCGTCAACTGCAAGGGTTATCGCGACGGCAGCCTGCGCGCCAGCGCGCGCACCCAGTCGTCCATCGCCCTGTCCGACGACGGCGAGCACTGGATCCTCTGCAACGCCTCGCCGGACATCCGCGCCCAACTGCAGGCATTCGCGCCGATGCAACCGGCCCGCGCCCTGCGTGACACCGGCATCAGCGCCATCGTCCTGCTCGACAGCCAGATCGACCACACCACCGGCCTGCTCAGCCTGCGTGAGGGCTGCCCGCATCAGGTATGGTGCACCGACATGGTCCATCAGGACCTGACCACGGGCTTCCCGCTGTTCAACATGCTCAGCCACTGGAACGGTGGACTGGTGTGGAACCGCATCGAGCTGGAAGGCAGCTTTGTCATCGAGGCCTGCCCGAACCTCAGGTTCACTCCCTTCCCCCTGCGCAGCGCCGCACCGCCCTACTCGCCGCACCGTTTCGACCCGCATCCGGGCGACAACCTGGGGCTGCTGGTGGAAGACACCCGCACCGGCGGCAAGCTGTTCTATGCCCCGGGCCTGGGCCAGGTCGACGACAAGCTGCTGCAGATGATGGGCGACGCCGACTGCCTGCTGGTCGACGGCACCCTGTGGGAGGATGATGAAATGCAACGCCGCGGTGTCGGCACCCGTACCGGCCGCGAGATGGGCCATCTGGCGCAGAACGGACCGGGCGGCATGCTCGAGGTGCTGGATGGCTTCCCGCGCCAGCGCAAGGTGCTCATCCATATCAACAACACCAACCCGATTCTCGATGAGGACTCCCCCGAGCGTACGGAAGTGATCCGCCGCGGGGTGGAAGTCGCCTTCGATGGCATGAGCATCGAGCTGTGAGTGCTGGCCACAGGAGTCCGCTTGATGAATGACACCGCACCAATGTCACCTGCCGAGTTCGAGCAGGCCCTGCGCGCCAAGGGCGCCTTCTACCACATCCACCACCCCTACCACGTGGCGATGTATGAAGGCCGCGCCACCCGGGAGCAGATCCAGGGCTGGGTGGCGAACCGCTTCTACTACCAGGTGAACATCCCGATGAAGGATGCGGCGATCCTGGCCAACTGCCCGGACCGCGAGGTCCGTCGCGAGTGGGTCCAGCGCCTGCTCGACCATGACGGCGCCCCGGGCGAGGACGGTGGCATCGAAGCCTGGCTGCGTCTCGGCCAGGCCGTTGGCCTGGACCCGGGCCAGCTACGCAGCCAGGAGCTGGTACTGCCCGGCGTGCGCTTCGCCGTCGACGCCTACGTCAACTTCGCCCGCCGCGCCAGCTGGCAGGAGGCCGCCAGCAGCTCGCTGACCGAACTGTTCGCCCCGCAGATCCACCAGTCGCGCCTGGACAGCTGGCCGCAGCATTACCCGTGGATCGACCCGGCCGGCTACGAGTACTTCCGCACACGCCTGGGCCAGGCCCGTCGCGATGTCGAGCACGGCCTGGCGATCACCCTGGCGCACTACACCACCCGCGAGGGCCAGGAGCGCATGCTGGAGATCCTGCAGTTCAAGCTGGATATCCTCTGGAGCATGCTCGATGCCATGAGCATGGCCTATGAACTGAACCGCCCGCCCTATCACAGCGTCACCAACGAGCGGGTCTGGCACAAGGGGATCGCCCTATGAGTTTCGACCGTCAACAGGTGCCCAGCTGGCGCCCCGGCTACCGCTTCCAGTACGAGCCGGCGCAGAAGGGCCATGTGTTGCTGTACCCCGAAGGCATGATCAAGCTCAACGACAGCGCCGGCCTGATCGGCGGGCTGATCGACGGGCAGCGCAGCGTCGCGGCGATCATCGATGAGCTGCAGCGGCAATTCCCCGGTGTGCCCGAAGTCGCCGACGACATCGAGCAATTCATGGAGGTGGCCCGTGCCGAACACTGGATCACCCTCGCCTGAGGTGCCGGTCGGCCTGCCGCTGTGGCTGCTGGCCGAGCTCACCTACCGCTGCCCGCTGCAGTGCCCGTACTGCTCCAACCCGCTGGATTTCGCCGAGCAGGGCAAGGAGCTGACCACCGAGCAGTGGTTCAAGGTGATGGCCGAGGCCCGCGAGATGGGCGCCGCGCAAATCGGTTTCTCCGGTGGCGAACCGCTGGTGCGCCAGGACCTCGCCGAACTGATCGGCGAAGCCCGCCGCCTGGGTTACTACACCAACCTGATCACCTCCGGCATCGGCCTGACCGAACAGAAAATCACCGCGTTCAAGCAGGCCGGGCTGGACCATATCCAGATCAGCTTCCAGGCCAGCGACGAACAGGTGAACAACCTGCTGGCCGGGTCGAAGAAGGCCTTCGCGCAGAAGCTGGAAATGGCCAGGGCGGTGAAAGCCCATGGCTATCCGATGGTGCTGAACTTCGTCACCCACCGGCACAACATCGACAAGATCGACCGCATCATCGAGCTGTGCATCGCGCTCGAAGCCGATTTCGTCGAGCTCGCCACCTGCCAGTTCTACGGCTGGGCGCACCTCAACCGCCTGGGCCTGCTACCGACCCGCGCGCAGCTTGAGCGAGCCGAGCGCATCACCAACGAGTACCGTGCCAAGCTCAAGGCCGAAGGTAGCCCGTGCAAGCTGATCTTCGTCACCCCGGACTACTACGAAGAGCGCCCCAAAGCCTGCATGAACGGCTGGGGCAGCCTGTTCCTGACCATCACCCCGGACGGCACCGCGCTGCCCTGCCATGGTGCGCGGCAGCTGCCGGTGCAGTTCCCCAACGTGCGCGACCTCGACCTGCGACACATCTGGTACGACTCGTTTGGCTTCAACCGCTTCCGCGGCTATGAATGGATGCCCGAGCCGTGCCGCTCGTGCGACGAGAAGGAGAAGGACTTCGGCGGCTGCCGCTGCCAGGCCTTCATGCTCACCGGCGACGCCAGCAAGGCAGACCCGGTGTGTGGCAAGTCACCGGACCACGGCATCATCCTCAAGGCACGCGAGGAAGCCGAACAGGCGACACTGGAGATCGAACAGATGACCTTCCGCAACGAGCGCAATTCCCATGTCATCGCCCGCGGCTGAGTTCAGCGCCGCCCAGGCGGTGGCCGCCGGCACTGACTTCGCCGAACTCAAGGTCAGCGAGCACGGCCTGTTCTGGAACGAGTTCCGCCCGGCCGATGGCGCCTGTCGGATCTGGCATTGGCGCGATCAGCAGGCGCGCTGCCTGACGCCGGACGGGTTCAGCATACGCAGCCGGGTCTATGAATATGGCGGCGGCAGCTTCTGCCTGGCGGGCGACGCGGTGCTGTTCGTCAACGAAAAGGACCAGCAGGTCTACCGCCAGGCGCTGGATGGCTCGATGCCACATCCAGTGACCCATGACGAGCAGTGCCGCTATGGTGATGTGCAGTGGCATGACGGGATGCTGCTGGCGGTCGAGGAAGGCCACGGCGAACGCGTCGAGCATCGCCTGGTTGCCTTCGAGGAAGGTCGCCGCGCAGTTCTCGCCGAAGGTGCGGATTTCTACACCTCTCCCACATTGAGCGACGATGGCCGACGCCTGGCCTGGATCGAGTGGGACCGCCCGGCACAACCCTGGACGGCAACCCGCTTGATGTGTCGTGAGCGGGAGACTGACGGCGCATGGGGCGCAGCGCGCTGTATCGCCGGGCTCGACGAGTCGCTGCAGCAACCTCGTTTCGATGCCGATGGCCGCCTGTATTGCCTCTCCGATCGTCACGGCTTCTGGCAACCCTGGGGCGAAGTAGGCAAGCACTGGCAAGCCCTGCCCGCCACCCCCGCCGACCATGCCGGAGCCCCTTGGCAAATGGGCGCCAGCACCTGGCTGGCACTTGGGCCCGGGCATTACCTGGCCAGTTGGTTCGAAGATGGCTTCGGGCAGTTGGGCCTGCGCGACACAGACGGTGAAGTGGAACGTTTCGCCAGCGCCTATACCCGGTTCCGCAGCCTGGCGATGGACAGCGGGTACATCTATGCCATCGCGGCATCGCCGATCAGCCCTCCCGCGGTAATTGCCATCAACCGTGGCAACCACGAGGTACGCGTCCTGGCAGGCGGCGCAGAGGTACTGCCCAGCGGGTCGATCAGCCTTCCCCAATCCATCCGCTACAACAGCGGCGATGGGCAAGCCTATGGTTTCTTCTACCCCGCCATCGACAAAAAAAACCCACCACCACTGGTGGTATTCATCCACGGCGGGCCGACGTCGGCCTGCTATCCGGTGCTGGATACGCGCATCCAGTATTGGACCCAGCGCGGCTTTGCCGTCGCCGACCTCAACTACCGGGGCAGCAGCTGCTACGGGCGCGCCTACCGCCAGGCCTTGCACCTGCGCTGGGGTGAAAGTGACGTGGCGGATGCCTGTGCCGCGGTCGCTCATCTTGCCGGGCAGGGGCTGGCCGACGCCGGCCAGGCGTTCATTCGCGGCGGCAGCGCCGGCGGCTACACCACGCTGTGCGCCCTCGCCTTCCACGATGTGTTCCGCGCCGGGGCCAGCCTGTATGGCGTGAGTGATCCGCTGGCGCTGGGGCGGGCGACCCACAAGTTCGAGGGCGACTACCTCGACTGGCTGATCGGCGACCCGGAGCGGGATGCCGAACGCTATCGCCAGCGCACGCCATTGCTGCATGCCGAACGGATTCGGGTGCCGGTGATCTTCTTCCAGGGTGAGCTGGACGCAGTGGTGGTACCGGAGCAGACGCGCAGCATGCTGGAGGCGCTGAAAGCCAACGGTATCGAGGCCGAGGGGCATTTCTATGCGGGTGAGCGGCATGGATTCCGCCAGGCGGAGAACCTGGCACATGCGCTGGAGGAGGAGTGGAAGTTCTATTGCCGGGTGCTTGGCCGGTAAACACCAGCGCAGCCGACCCGGCTTCGCCAGCAAGGCTGGCTCCTGCAGGGATTGCGCAGTTCCTGTGGGAGCGGGTTTACCCGCGAAGCGGCCGACGCGGTGCCCACATCCATAAACAAAAACGCCCCCGGCCTTTCGACCGGGGGCGTTTTCAGTTCAGCCTGAAACTAATCAGTTCTTGGCTTTCTTGGCAGCGCGGGTACGCTCGCCTTCGTCGAGGATCTTCTTGCGCAGACGGATCGACTTAGGGGTGACTTCGCACAGCTCGTCGTCCTGGATGAATTCCAGGGCCTGCTCGAGAGTGTGGCGAACCGGCGGAACCAGGGCGATGACTTCGTCCTTGCCCGAAGCACGCATGTTGTCGAGCTTCTTGCCTTTGGTCGGGTTCACGCCCAGGTCGTTGTCACGGCTGTTCAGGCCGATGATCTGGCCGTTGTAGATGTCCTGGCCGTGTTCGATGAACAGCTTGCCGCGCGCCTGCAGGGTTTCCAGCGAGTAGGTCAGCGCCTTGCCGGTCTCGATCGAAACCAGAACACCGTTCAGGCGGCCGGACATGGTGCCTGGCTTCATGGTGTCGTAGCGATCGAAGATCGAGGTCAGGATGCCGGCACCGTTGGTCAGGGTCAGGAACTGGTTACGGAAACCGATCAGACCGCGAGCCGGTACGTTGTACTCCAGACGCACACGGCCTTTGCCATCCGGCGCCATGTTGGTCAGGTCGCCCTTACGCAGGCCCATCTCTTCCATGACCTTGCCCTGGGATTCTTCAGGGATGTCGATGGTGACGTTCTCGAACGGCTCCTGCTTGACGCCGTTCACTTCGCGGATGATCACTTCAGGACGGCCAACGGCCATCTCGAAGCCTTCGCGACGCATGGTTTCGATCAGTACCGACAGGTGCAGCTCACCACGGCCGGAAACCTTGAACTTGTCAGCCGAGTCGCCTTCTTCAACGCGCAGAGCAACGTTGTACAGCAGCTCTTTGTCCAGACGCTCCTTGATGTTGCGGGAGGTCACGAACTTGCCTTCCTTGCCGCAGAACGGCGAGTCGTTGACCTGGAAGGTCATCGAAACGGTTGGTTCGTCGACGGTCAGGGGCTTCATCGCCTCGACGTTGTTCATGTCGCACAGGGTGTCGGAAATGAACAGCTCGTCGAAACCGCTGATGCAGACGATGTCGCCAGCCTGGGCTTCTTCGACGTCGACGCGGTGCAGGCCGTGGTGGCCCATCAGCTTGAGGATACGGCCGTTACGCTTCTTGCCGTCGACATCGATGGCGACAACCGGAGTGTTCGGCTTGATGCGACCACGGGCGATACGGCCAACGCCGATAACGCCGAGGAAGCTGTTGTAGTCCAGTGCGGAGATCTGCATCTGGAACGGGCCATCGACGTCAACGCTTGGCGCTGGCACGTTGTCGACGATCGACTGGTACAGCGGGGTCATGTCTTCGGCCATGGCGGTGTGGTCCAGACCGGCGATGCCGTTCAGGGCCGAGGCGTAGACAACCTGGAAGTCCAGCTGGTCGTCGGTGGCGCCGAGGTTGTCGAACAGGTCGAAGATCTGGTCCAGAACCCAGTCAGGACGCGCGCCCGGACGGTCGACCTTGTTGATCACGACGATCGGCTTCAGGCCAGCTTCGAAAGCCTTCTTCGTCACGAAGCGGGTTTGCGGCATCGGGCCGTCCTGGGCGTCGACCAGCAGCAGCACGGAGTCGACCATCGACATTACACGCTCAACCTCGCCACCGAAGTCGGCGTGGCCGGGGGTGTCGACGATGTTGATGTGGTAGCCGTTCCAGTTGATGGCGGTGTTTTTCGCCAGGATGGTAATGCCGCGCTCTTTTTCCTGGTCGTTGGAGTCCATGACGCGCTCGTCGTTGAGCTCGTTACGCTCCAGGGTGCCGGACTGGCGCAGGAGTTTGTCGACCAGGGTGGTTTTACCATGGTCAACGTGGGCGATGATGGCGATGTTACGCAGATTTTCGATCACAACTGTATCTCGATCAGAGGATTCGGTTGCCACCAGTTTAGGTGGCCAATATGTACGGTTTGAGGCTCAGCGGGCCCGGTGGTCGGGAGGGCGATGGCGGATGCTGCCGCCATACAGCCCTGGCGTCTTATGTCGGACGATAAACACGCACATTGGCATGTCCCTCACTGAGCAGGTGGTGTGCGTGCAGACGGCTCATCACACCCTTGTCGCAATACAGCAAGTACTGGCGCGTAGGGTCCAGGTGCTTGAACTTGCTGTTGATCGCATAGAACGGCATGGCCTGGACTTCGATACCGGCCAGTGCCAGAGGCTCGTCTTCCTGGGCATCGGGGTGACGAATGTCGATGACGATCTGACCGGGCAGCGCCTCGGCCACTTCCTCGACTTCGATGTCCTTGCCCAACTCATCGATCACGTGGTCGATGGAAATGAACTTGGCGCGCTCCAGGGCACGCTCCAGCACTTCCATCTCGAATTGTTTCTCTTCGTGCTCCATGCGGTGACGCTTGGCATGGGTGGTCGGGTTCACCGAGATCACGCCGCAGTACTCAGGCATGTGCTTGGCGAAGTCGGCGGTGCCGATTTCGGTGGCCTGGTCGATGATGTCCTGCTTGTGGCTGGCCAGCAGCGGGCGCAGCACCAGCTTTTCGGTGGCCGAGTCGATGATCGACAGGTTGGGCAGGGTCTGGCTGGAAACCTGGGAGATCGCCTCGCCGGTGACCAGGGCATCGATTTCCAGGCGGTCGGCCATGCGTGCGGCCGCGCGCAGCATCATGCGCTTGAGCGTCACGCCCATGTAGCTGTTGTCGACCTTGTTGAGAATCTCGCCGACCACTTCTTCGAACGGCACGCTGATGAACAGTACGCGCTGGCTGCTGCCGTACTTCTTCCACAGGAAGTGGGCCACTTCCATCACGCCCAGTTCGTGGGCGCGGCCACCGAGATTGAAGAAGCAGAAGTGGGTCATCAGGCCGCGACGCATCATCTGGTAGGCCGCCACGGTGGAGTCGAAGCCACCGGACATCAGCACCAGCGTTTGCTCCAGCGCACCCAGCGGGTAGCCGCCGATGCCGTTGTGCTGGTTGTGGATCACGTACAGGCGCTGGTCGCGGATCTCGATGCGCACCAGCACTTCGGGCTGCTTCAGCTCGATGCCGGCGGCACCGCACTGCTGGCGCAACTGGCTGCCGACGTAGCGGTCGACATCCATCGAGGTGAAGTCGTGGTGGCCGCCGCGCTTGCAGCGCACGGCGAAGTGCTTGCCGGCCAGCAGGTGGCCGAAGTGGTGCTTGCACTTGGCGACGATGTCGTCGAAGTCGCCCAGCGGGTACTCCTCGACCTGCAGGAAGTGGGCGATACCCGGGGTGCAGGTGAGGCGCTCGATCATTTCGCGCTGGACCTTCTCGTCCTCGACGCGGGTGACCACCTCGAGGTTGTCCCAGACACCATCAACCGCGAGCTCGGGATCCAGGTCCTTGAGCACGTTGCGGATGTTCTTGGCGAGCTGGCGGATGAAGCGCTTGCGCACCGGCCGGCTCTTGATGGTGATCTCTGGGAAGACTTTGACGATAAGTTTCATTGGTTTAACAGCGCGCGCAGGGCCTGCCGAAAATGAGGGGCGCGAATTATAGCGGAAATTGCTCAAGGTTTGAGCAACTTTTGTACAGAAGGTTCGAGGAAGGTTTGTGCAGTGCCTGTCACGGCCCATTCGCGGGCAAGCCCGCTCCCACAGATGACTCCCCAGCCCCAAGAACGACACCGAACCCTGTGGGAGCGGGCTTGCCCGCGAATGGGCCGTACAAATCAGCGCAACACCTAGTAGCGCACCATGTTGGTGCAAAACCTCACGACTACGCCCCTTATACGTGCACATTTCCAAGGCACAGCTACGCTAAATGCCCGTCAACGCCGGGTTTTATCCCGGCCTCGCCATTTTTGGGCACTGGCATGCAATTTGCTCCCTTGTGAGGCAGGTAAGCTTGGCCGACTATCCGCGCCCAGCGACACCCTTTTTCCAGGGCAGCGGCCAACCGCGCCCTAGACCATCCGGAGGACAACATGTCGAAGTCGGTTCAACTCATCAAAGATCATGACGTCAAGTGGATTGATCTGCGTTTCACGGACACCAAAGGCAAGCAGCACCACGTCACCATGCCGGCTCGCGATGCGCTGGAAGACGACTTCTTCGAAATCGGCAAGATGTTCGACGGCTCGTCGATCGAAGGCTGGAAAGGCATCGAAGCCTCCGACATGATCCTGCTGCCGGATGACGCCTCCGCCGTGCTGGACCCGTTCACCGAAGAGCCGACCCTGATCCTGGTCTGCGACGTGATCGAGCCGTCCACCATGCAGGGCTACGACCGCGACCCACGCGCCATCGCCAAGCGTGCCGAAGAGTACCTGAAGACCACCGGTATCGGTGACACCGTCTTCGTCGGCCCGGAGCCTGAGTTCTTCATCTTCGACCAGGTCAAGTTCAAGTCGGACATCTCCGGCTCGATGTTCAAGATCTACTCCGAGCAAGGCTCCTGGATGACCGACCAGGACGTCGAAGGCGGCAACAAGGGCCACCGCCCAGCCGTCAAAGGCGGCTACTTCCCGGTTCCGCCGTGCGACCACGACCACGAAATCCGTACCGCCATGTGCAACGCCATGGAAGAGATGGGCCTGGTCATCGAAGTCCACCACCACGAAGTGGCGACTGCCGGCCAGAACGAGATCGGTGTGAAGTTCAACACCCTGGTCACCAAGGCTGACGAAGTCCAGACCCTCAAGTACTGCGTGCACAACGTGGCTGATGCCTACGGCAAGACCGCCACCTTCATGCCGAAGCCGCTGTACGGCGACAACGGTTCGGGCATGCACGTGCACATGTCGATCTCCAAAGACGGCAAGAATACCTTCTCGGGCGAAGGCTATGCCGGCCTGTCCGATACCGCCCTGTACTTCATCGGCGGCATCATCAAGCATGGCAAGGCCCTGAACGGCTTCACCAACCCGGCCACCAACTCCTACAAGCGTCTGGTACCTGGCTTCGAAGCCCCGGTAATGCTGGCCTACTCGGCTCGCAACCGCTCGGCCTCGATCCGTATCCCTTACGTTTCCAGCCCGAAAGCCCGCCGTATCGAAGCGCGCTTCCCGGACCCGGCGGCCAACCCGTACCTGTGCTTCGCCGCCCTGCTGATGGCCGGCCTGGACGGTATCCAGAACAAGATCCACCCAGGCGATGCCGCCGACAAGAACCTGTACGACCTGCCGCCTGAAGAGGCCAAAGAAATCCCGCAGGTTTGCGGCAGCCTGAAAGAAGCCCTGGAAGAGCTGGACAAGGGCCGTGCGTTCCTGACCAAGGGCGGCGTGTTCTCCGACGACTTCATCGATGCCTACATCGAGCTGAAGTCGGAAGAAGAGATCAAGGTCCGCACCTTCGTTCACCCGCTGGAATACGACCTGTACTACAGCGTTTGATGTAGCCGACGCCTGGCGTCGCCGACATCGATCTGAAACGGCCTCCCTCGGGAGGCCGTTTCTATTTGCACAACGGCAAGACAGGACTAAACCTATTGCCGCCTTCGAACCTATACAGAGACTTCAGTCTCCATCTATCTCAGGAGACCGCCATGCGTATCCCCCTTGCCCTGACCTGGTGCATTGCCTTGTCCGGCTGCGCCACCCCACCACCTCCCTCCCCTGCACTTGGCCACCTGCTCGACACCATCGATCGGCGCCTGGACCTGGCCGAGACAGTCGCCCTGCACAAGTGGGACCAGCGCCAGGCGGTTCAGGCCAGCGCCCGCGAAGAACAAGTGCTGGCCAGTGCACGCCAGGCTGCACCTGCTCATCAGCTTGATCCGGTGCGCGCTGCAGCGTTCTTCGCCGACCAGATGGAGGCCAATAAACTGCTGCAGTATCAGCTGCTCGACAGCTGGCACCTCGCACGGCAAGCGCCCAGCCTCGCCCGACGGGACCTCGGCAATGAGGTGCGCCCCGAACTGGACCGACTGCAAGAGCAACTGCTCGCCGCCCTTGCCCGCTTCGACCAGGCGATGCCACGCGACTGCGCCACTCAGCTGGCCGACGCCCTGCAACAGCGCACGCACAACCCGGTTCGTCACCTTGCCTTGGTCCGCGCCAGCGGCCAGCTGTGCAAAACGCCGTGACCGCTCTATGCTCCATATTGGTGCACGATCAGATCGAGCGCCCCATCATGCACCCCAATATGGGTCACAAGAATCGATAAACCAGGGCTTTCTGGTCTGTATTTGCGCATAACCAGGGCTTTATCCGGATATTCCGCTTCTTTTCGGAGCCTTGGTTTGGTTCTTGCATTTTCACAGCATCCAGCACGTTATCCGTGCGCGCCCCTGGCCAGCCTCGGGGCGCCCATGTGCCAAAAGAGGTCAACGACGCCTTATGACCATCAGCGATGCACAGCACCGTCTGCTCCTGGACAACCTGACCACGGCCACGCTCCTGCTCAACGCCGAGCTGCGCCTTGAGTACATGAATCCGGCCGCGGAAATGCTCCTGGCCGTCAGCGGCCAGCGCAGCCATGGGCAGTTCATCAGCGAGCTGTTCACCGAATCGACCGAGGCGCTCAATTCACTGCGCCAGGCGGTCGAGCAGGCGCATCCATTCACCAAGCGCGAAGCCCAGTTGACCTCGCTGACCGGTCAGACCATCACCGTCGACTACGCCGTCACCCCCATCCTGCATCAGGGCCAGACCTTGCTGCTGCTCGAAGTCCACCCCCGTGATCGCCTGCTGCGCATCACCAAGGAAGAAGCCCAGCTGAGCAAGCAGGAAACCACCAAGATGCTGGTGCGCGGCCTGGCCCACGAGATCAAGAACCCGCTGGGCGGGATCCGTGGCGCGGCGCAGTTGCTGGCCCGAGAGCTCCCTGAAGACGACCTGCGCGACTACACCAACGTGATCATCGAGGAAGCCGACCGCCTGCGTAACCTGGTCGACCGCATGCTCGGTTCGAACAAGCTGCCGTCGCTGGCCATGACCAACATCCACGAAGTGCTCGAGCGGGTATGCAGCCTGGTCGAAGCCGAAAGCCAGGGCTGCATCACGTTGGTGCGCGACTACGACCCGAGCCTGCCGGACGTGCTGATCGACCGCGAACAGATGATCCAGGCCGTGCTCAACATCGTGCGCAACGCCATGCAGGCCATCGGCAGCCAGAACGAGCTGCGCCTGGGGCGTATTGCGCTGCGCAGCCGCGCGGTGCGCCAGTTCACCATCGGCCATGTGCGCCACCGCCTGGTGGCCCGGGTCGAGATCGTCGACAACGGCCCGGGCATTCCCCCGGAGCTGCAGGACACCCTCTTCTACCCCATGGTCAGCGGCCGCCCGGACGGTACCGGGCTGGGCCTGGCCATCACCCAGAACATCATCAGCCAGCACCAGGGCCTGATCGAGTGTGAAAGCCACCCCGGCCATACCGCCTTCTCGATCTACCTGCCCCTGGAACAAGGAGCCACCGTCCCATGAGCCGAAGTGAAACCGTCTGGATCGTCGATGATGATCGCTCCATCCGCTGGGTCCTGGAGAAGGCCCTGCAGCAGGAGGGGATGACCACCCAGAGCTTCGACAGCGCCGATGGTGTCATGGGCCGCCTGGCCCGCCAGCAACCGGACGTGATCATTTCCGACATCCGCATGCCGGGGGCCAGCGGCCTCGACCTGCTGGCGCAGATCCGCGAGCAGCACCCGCGCCTGCCGGTGATCATCATGACCGCCCACTCCGACCTGGACAGCGCCGTGGCCTCCTATCAAGGCGGCGCCTTCGAGTACCTGCCCAAGCCGTTCGACGTCGACGAGGCGGTGTCGCTGGTCAAGCGCGCCAACCAGCACGCCCAGGAGCAGCAGGCGCTGGACGTGCCGCAAGCCCTGGCCCGCACCCCCGAGATCATCGGCGAGGCGCCGGCGATGCAGGAGGTGTTCCGCGCCATCGGCCGCCTCAGCCACTCCAACATCACCGTGCTGATCAATGGCGAGTCTGGCACCGGCAAAGAGCTGGTGGCCCACGCCCTGCACCGCCACAGCCCACGCGCGGCATCGCCGTTCATCGCCCTGAACATGGCGGCGATCCCCAAGGACCTGATGGAATCCGAGTTGTTCGGCCATGAGAAAGGCGCCTTCACCGGCGCCGCCAACCTGCGCCGTGGCCGTTTCGAGCAGGCCGACGGCGGCACGCTGTTCCTCGACGAGATCGGCGACATGCCCGCCGACACCCAGACCCGGCTGCTGCGGGTGCTGGCCGATGGCGAGTTCTACCGGGTCGGCGGCCATGTGCCGGTGAAGGTGGACGTACGCATCATCGCCGCCACCCACCAGAACCTCGAGTCGCTGGTACAGGCCGGCAAGTTCCGCGAAGACCTGTTCCACCGCCTCAACGTGATCCGCATCCATATCCCGCGCCTGGCTGACCGGCGCGAAGACATTCCGGCCCTGGCCCGCCATTTCCTCGGTCGCGCCGCCCAGGAGCTGGCGGTCGAGCCCAAGCTGCTCAAACCGGAAACCGAGGAGTTCATCCGCAACCTGCCGTGGCCGGGCAACGTGCGCCAGCTGGAGAACACCTGCCGCTGGATCACCGTGATGGCATCCAGCCGCGAAGTGCTGGTCGGCGACCTGCCGCCGGAACTGCTCAACCTGCCCCAGGACGCCGCGCCGGTGACCAACTGGGAGCAGGCCTTGCGCCAGTGGGCCGACCAGGCCCTGGCCCGTGGCCAGTCGAGCCTGCTCGACAGCGCCGTGCCCAGCTTCGAGCGAATCATGATCGAGACAGCGCTCAAGCACACCGCAGGGCGGCGCCGTGACGCGGCGGTGCTGCTGGGCTGGGGGCGCAATACCCTGACGCGCAAGATCAAGGAGCTGGGGATGAAGGTCGATGGCGGGGATGATGATGAGGGCGAAGATCATTAAGCCCTGACTGCCTGAACTGACGCATTCGCGGGCAAGCCCGCTCCCACAGGCTCAACGCGGCTTCAAATAGCCGCGGTCATCCTGTGGGAGCGGGCTTGCCCGCGAATGCGTTGCTGAGGTCCGTCTTGTCTTGCCCGCCATGCACCGAACTTGTGCCGCCTGCACCGTGCGAAGGCAAAAAAAACCGTAGATTCTGGCAAAACCGTCATCACCCCTAGTATTCACTGGATTGGGGAAACTTGGCACAACCCCTGCAATAGACACCGTATCTCCAGTTTCGGGGGCCTCGGTACAGGCAGGCCGGGATACCCCCTCTTTACTTCGCCCTCGCGCAAGTTTCGGGGACCCTGGTACAGGCAGGCCGGGACATCCCCTCTTTTATTCGTGCAGCCTCACCTGCACCCGCCAGCGCCCCTCGTCCTCTGCAACGGTCCACTCACCGTGCAGGGGGCGGGCGGCCACCACGCTCAGCACCAGCCCCTCTTCGCTTTTCTGCAGGCGCCAGCCCACCGGCTTGCCCTGCATCGTCAGCTGGCCGCGCTGGGCCTTGCCCTGGGCCTCGAACACCACCGCCACGGTGCCTTCGACATTCTCACCGTGCAGCTTGGGTTCCTCGTTGAACCACAGGTCGAGGCCGTCCTGCACCACCATTACCTGCTCCAGCACCCGCTCCTCGGGCGTGGTCAGGCGGCCGATCATCAGGCCGACCATCAGCCCGACAATGGCCAGGGACAGGATCACCCGCGGGAAGGCCTTCGAACGCAGGTCCGGTTCGAGGGTAGAATGCTCGTCATCTTCACGCCTGGAGCCGTGCATGTTTCACGTCATCCTTTTTCAACCAGAAATTCCGCCGAACACCGGCAACATCATCCGCCTCTGCGCCAACAGCGGCTGCGCCCTGCACCTGATCGAGCCCATCAGCTTCGAACTGGACGACAAGCGCCTGCGCCGGGCAGGGCTGGATTACCACGAGTATGCCACGCTCAAGCGCCACGAGAGCCTGGCCAGCTGCCTGGAAAGCCTGGGCAATCCGCGGCTGTTCGCCTTTACCACCAAGGGCTCGCACCCGTTCCACGAGGTCGCCTACCAACCCGGTGATGCCTTCCTGTTCGGCCCCGAGAGTCGCGGCCTGCCAGCGGAAGTGCTGGACAGCTTGCCGGCAGAGCAGCGCCTGCGCCTGCCGATGCGCCCGGGCTGCCGCAGCTTGAACCTGTCCAACACCGTGGCGGTGACGGTCTATGAAGCGTGGCGGCAGCAGGGGTTTGCCGGGAGTTGATGCGTTGATCGCACTGGCCCTTTCGCGGGTAAACCCGCTCCCACAGATATCGGGAGCCTGTGGGAGCGGGTTTACCCGCGAAGGGGCCGGGGCAGGCGATACACCATGAAAAAGGCGACCGTGAAGGTCGCCTTTTTCATTTGCCGCAGAAATTACTGAACAGTCGGCACTTCACCCGCTTCCTGCATGCGCTGCATCTCTTGCGCGTACAGGGCGTCGAAGTTGACCGGCGACAGCATCAGAGCCGGGAACGAACCACGGGTCACCAGGCTGTCCAGGGTTTCACGGGCGTACGGGAACAGGATGTTCGGGCAGAACGCGCCGAGGGTGTGGCTCATGGAAGCGGCGTCGAGGTTGGCGATCAGGAAGATGCCGGCTTGCTGCACTTCGGCGATGAAGGCCACTTCGTCACCGTTCTTGACGGTCACCGACAGGGTCAGCACCACTTCGTGGAAGTCACCTTCCAGGGCTTTCTGGCGGGTGTTCAGGTCCAGCGAAACGCTCGGCTCCCACTGCTGGCGGAAGATCTGCGGGCTTTTCGGGGCCTCGAACGACAGATCACGCACGTAGATGCGCTGCAGGGAGAATTGTGGGGCGTTGGCGTCAGTGGCGCCGTTGGTCTGTTGCTCGGTCATGGCAGATCCTTTTCCTAATGTTCTTGAATGCAGTGCGAATCAGGCCGCCAGCAGCGCGTCGAGCTTGCCCGCGCGCTCCAGGGCATAGAGGTCATCGCATCCACCGACGTGCGTGCTGCCGATCCAGATCTGCGGCACCGAGGTGCGCCCGGCCTTCTGGCTCATTTCGGCGCGAACCTGGGGTTTGCCGTCGACCTTGATCTCCTCGAACGCCACGCCCTTGCTCTCGAGCAGGTACTTGGCGCGCATGCAGTAGGGGCAGTAGTCGCTGGAATAGACGATGACGGGCTTCATATCACTTCACCAGGGGCAGGTTATCGGCTTTCCAGCTGGAAACGCCACCGCTGAGCTTGGCGGCGGTGAAACCAGCCTTGAGCAGCTCGCGGCACAGGGTGCCGGACTGCTGGCCCATCGCGTCGACGACGATCAGGGTCTTGTCTTTGTGCTTTTCCAGCTCGCTCATGCGGCTGGCCACTTTGTCCTGCGGAATGTTCAGCGCACCGACGATATGCCCGGCCGAATACTCCTTCGAGGGGCGAATATCGATCACCACGGCCTTCTCCGAATTGACCAGGGCGGTCAGCTGGCCGTTGCTCAGGCTCTGGCCGCCACGGCGGACTTCGTTGATCAGCAGCAGGATCAGCAGGACGACGAAGATCGCCACCAGGATGAAGTGATCTGTCGCGAATTGAATCAGGTGAGCAACCATCAGGGGTGTTCCAGGCGATTGAAAATGGCGGCCAGTATACACAGCCCCCCATGACCGCCAAAGCCCACCGGGCCGGCCGGAAAACCACCTTCATGTTCCATATCCGACCGCGCTGGTCGGGCAAGGGGAGGAATATTCGCCGCCGCTGGCGGATTTGCCCTAAAATGCGTGTCTTTATCATCTTTGAACAACCGTGAGTTTGATTGATGACGAGTACGCCTAAACCCCTGGTCCTGATCATCCTGGATGGCTTCGGTCACAGCGAAAGCCCCGAATACAACGCCATCTTCGCCGCCAACACACCGGTCTACGACCGCCTGCGCGCCACCCAGCCGCACGGTTTGATCTCCGGTTCCGGCATGGACGTGGGCCTGCCCGACGGGCAGATGGGCAACTCCGAAGTCGGTCACATGAACCTCGGCGCCGGCCGCGTGGTGTACCAGGACTTCACCCGGGTGACCAAGGCCATCCGTGACGGCGAGTTCTTCGAAAACCCGGTGCTCACCGGCGCGGTGGACAAGGCGGCCAGTGCCGGCAAGGCCGTGCACATCCTCGGCCTGCTCTCCGACGGCGGCGTGCACAGCCACCAGGACCACCTGATCGCCATGGCCGAACTGGCCGCGCAGCGCGGCGCCGAGAAGATCTACCTGCACGCCTTCCTCGACGGCCGCGACACGCCGCCGCGCAGCGCCCAGTCCTCCATCGAACTGCTCGACGCCACCTTCGCCAAGCTCGGCAAGGGCCGCATCGCCAGCCTGATCGGCCGCTACTACGCCATGGACCGCGACAACCGCTGGGACCGCGTCAGCGCCGCCTACAACCTGATCGTCGACAGCGCCGCCGAATACACCGCCGACAACGCCCTTGCCGGCCTGCAAGCCGCCTACGCCCGCGAGGAGAACGACGAGTTCGTCAAGGCCACGCGCATTGGCGAAGCCGTCAAGGTAGAGGATGGCGACGCGGTCATCTTCATGAACTTCCGCGCCGACCGCGCCCGCGAGCTGTCGCGCGCGTTCGTCGAAGCGGACTTCAACGAATTCCCACGCGCACGCCTGCCCAAGCTGGCGGCGTACATCGGCCTGACCCAGTATTCGGCGAAAATCCCGGCGCCTGCCGCATTTGCTCCGTCCAGCTTGGACAACGTTCTCGGCGAATACCTGGCGAAGAACGGCAAGACCCAGCTGCGCATCGCCGAAACCGAAAAATACGCGCATGTCACGTTCTTCTTCTCCGGTGGCCGCGAAGAGCCGTTCGAAGGCGAAGAGCGCATCCTGATCCCGTCGCCGAAGGTCGCCACCTACGACCTGCAGCCGGAAATGAACGCTCCGCAAGTGACCGACCGCATCGTCGAAGCCATCGAGCAGCAGCGCTTTGACGTGATCGTGGTCAACTACGCCAACGGCGACATGGTCGGCCATACCGGCGTATTCGAAGCGGCGGTCAAAGCCGTCGAAGCCCTGGACAGTTGTGTCGGGCGCATCGTCGAGGCGCTGGGCAAGGTGGGCGGCGAAGCGCTGATCACCGCCGACCACGGCAACGTCGAGCAGATGGAAGACGAATGTACCGGCCAGGCGCACACCGCCCATACCAGCGAGCCGGTGCCGTTCATCTATGTCGGCAAGCGCAGCGTCAAGGTCCGCGAAGGCGGCGTACTGGCGGATGTAGCACCGACCATGCTCAAGCTGCTGGGGCTGGAGAAGCCTGCGGAAATGACCGGTACGTCCATTCTGGTTGACGCTTGATCCGTGTTTCGGGGTCGCTTTGCGACCCCAAAACACATGAATTCCAGACCAACGCCCCGCCGCACACGCCGCGGGGCGTTTTTTTTGCAGGCCCACGCGGGCATACTAGGCCAGTCTCCATCCCCGGTACGCCAAACCTCATGCTCCGCGCCCTCTTCCTACTAGCCCTGTCATGCCTGCTCGCCCCGGCCTTCGCTGCCGACGAGCGCGCGCAGACCCAGCAACAGCTGGACGCCACCCGCCAGGACATCGCCGAGCTGAAAAAAATGTTGGGCAAGCTCCAGGAGGAGAAGTCCGGCGTGCAGAAAGACCTCAAGGCCACCGAGACCGACATCGGCAACCTCGAAAAGCAAGTGGAGGCACTGCAGCAAGAACTAAAAAAGACCGAGGGCGAGCTGGAGCGCCTTGACCACGAGAAAAAAAAACTCCAGAGCGCCCGCAGTGAACAACAGCGACTGATCGCCATCCAGGCCCGTTCCGCCTACCAGAACAACGGCCGCGAGGAATACCTCAAGCTGCTGCTCAACCAGCAGAACCCGGAAAAGTTCGCCCGCACCCTCTCTTACTACGACTACCTGAGCAAGGCGCGCACCGAACAACTGCGCACCTTCAATGAGACACTGCGCCAACTGGCCAATGTCGAGCAGGACATCGGCCGTCAGCAGGAACAGCTGCTGGCGCAACGCGCCGACCTCGACAGCCAGCGCCAGGCCCTCGAAAGCGAGCGCGGCAAGCGCCAGCAGGTGCTGGCCAAGCTCAACAGCGACATGAAGGAGCGCGACCAGAAGCTCCAGGCCCGCGAGCAGGACCAGGCCGACCTGGGCAAGGTGCTCAAAACCATCGAGGAAACCCTCGCCCGCCAGGCCCGCGAGGCTGAAGAAGCCCGCCAACGCGCCCTGCTGGCCAAGCAGGAAGAAGAAAAAAGGCTCAAGGAACAAGCCCTGGCCGCCGCCCGCGACAACACGCCCGAAGAAACCCCGAAAAAAGCCCGCACCACGCTGGGGCCAGTGGTTTCCAGTGACGGAGCCAGTTATGGCGGCGCATTTTCCGCGGCCAGGGGAAAACTTCCGTGGCCGGTCAATGGTCGACTGTTGGCACGCTTTGGCGATGCACGCGGTGGCGATGCCCGGGCCAAGTGGGACGGCGTGATGATCGGCGCCAGCGCAGGCACCCAGGTGCGCGCCGTGCATGGCGGGCGCGTGGTGTTCGCCGACTGGTTGCGTGGCGCCGGACTTCTGGTCATCCTCGACCATGGCAATGGTTACCTGAGCCTGTACGGCCACAACCAGAGCCTGCTCAAGAGCGCCGGCGACATCGTCAAGGCCGGCGAAGCGATCTCGACCGTCGGCGACAGTGGCGGCCAGGACAGCGCCGGGTTGTACTTCGCGATTCGCCAGCAGGGCCGGCCCTCCGACCCCGCGCAATGGTGCCGAGGCTAGGTTCGACTATTTTTACGGCGCGGCACATCCAATGTGACGCACCGATGCTCCCCGCAGGAGCGCCAACAGGATCAGGAGTTCGTTCGACATGCTGTACTCGCCTCGCCTCTCTCAACTGGCCCTGACCATCGCCCTGGTCGTCGGCGCGCCCCTGGCCATTGCCGCCGAGCCGGCCAAGCCAGTCGCCGCCAAGCCGGCCACAGTGCCAGCCACAGAGGTGACCGCCAAGGCGCCGTTGCCGCTTGAGGAGCTACGCACCTTCGCCGAGGTCATGGACCGCATCAAGGCCGCCTATGTCGAGCCTGTGGATGACAAGACGCTGCTGGAGAACGCCATCAAGGGCATGCTCAGCAACCTCGACCCGCATTCGGCCTACCTCGGCCCCGAGGATTTCCAGGAGCTGCAGGAGAGCACCAGCGGCGAGTTCGGCGGGCTGGGCATCGAAGTCGGCCAGGAAGACGGCTTCATCAAGGTGGTCTCGCCCATCGACGACACTCCGGCCTCCCGCGCTGGCGTGCAGGCCGGCGACCTGATCGTCAAGATCAACGGCGCCCCGACCCGCGGCCAGACCATGACCGAAGCGGTCGACAAGATGCGCGGCAAGGTCGGCGAGAAGATCACCCTGACGCTGGTTCGCGATGGCGGCACGCCTTTCGACGTGACCCTGGCCCGCGCGGTGATACAGGTCAAGAGCGTGAAAAGCCAGTTGCTGGAGAACGACTACGGCTACATCCGCATCACCCAGTTCCAGGTCAAGACCGGTGACGAGGTGGGCAAGGCCCTGGCCAAGCTGCGCAAGGATAACGGCAAGAAGCTGCGCGGCGTGGTGCTCGACCTGCGCAACAACCCAGGCGGCGTGCTGCAGGCTGCGGTGGAAGTGGCCGACCACTTCCTCACCAAAGGCCTGATCGTCTACACCAAGGGCCGTATCGCCAACTCCGAGCTGCGCTTCTCCGCCGACCCGGCCGACGCCAGCGAAGGCGTGCCACTGGTGGTGCTGATCAACGGCGGCAGCGCCTCGGCCTCGGAGATCGTCGCCGGCGCCCTGCAGGACCAGAAACGCGCCGTGCTGATGGGTACCGACAGCTTCGGCAAGGGCTCGGTGCAGACCGTGCTGCCGCTGGCCAACGACCGTGCGCTCAAGCTCACCACCGCACTGTACTTCACGCCCAACGGCCGCTCGATCCAGGCCCAGGGCATTGTCCCCGACATCGAAGTGCGTCCGGCCAAGCTCACCACGGAAGCCGACAACGACAACTTCAAGGAAGCCGACCTGCAAGGCCACCTGGGCAACGGCAACGGCGGCGCCGATCGCCCGACCGGCAGCAGCAAGCGCAAGGATCGCCCACAGGACAACGACTTCCAGCTCAGCCAGGCCCTCAGCCTGCTCAAGGGCCTGAACATCACCAAGGGCAACTGACCGCTTCCCATGCGTTATCTGCTGTTCACGCTGTTCTGCCTCATGCTCGGCGCCGCCCAGGCGGCGCCAGGCAAGGCCTACATGAGCATCATCATCGACGACCTGGGCCAGAGCGACGAGCGCGACAGCCGCACCCTCGCCCTGCCCGGCCCGGTCACGATGGCGATCATGCCCGACACGCCCCACGCCACCGACTTCGCCCGCCAGGCCCACAAGGCCGGGCGCACGGTGATCCTGCACATGCCCATGGACCCGGCCACCGGCCCTTACGCCTGGCACCCCGGCACAGCCATCGAGGAACTGGCCCGACGCCTGGACGCCGCGCTGGCCAAGGTGCCCTACGCCACCGGCATCAACAACCACATGGGCAGCCGCATGACTGCCCAGCGTGAGCCGATGCACTGGCTGATGGAGGAACTGCAGCGCCGTCACCTGTTCTTCGTCGACAGCCGTACCAGCGCAGCCACCGTGGCGGGAGCACAAGCACAGGCGCAAGGGCTGGCGCATGTCTCCCGGGATGTATTCCTGGATGACGTGCGCACCCGCGAAGCGATTGCTGGCCAACTGCGCCAAGGGATCGAGTTGGCACGCAGACAGGGCTCGGCGGTACTGATCGGCCACCCTTACCCGCAGACGCTCGAAGTGCTGGAACGCGAGATCCCTCGGCTCAACAGCCAAGGGATCGAGTTGGTCGCCCTGCCCCAGCTGATCGCCGAACGGGCCAATCAGGCCATGCCGGCTCATGGCAGGCAGGGGCGCTACGCCAATGCCCCACCGCTCAAAACGCAATGATCCCCTGCGCGTCGGCGAGGGTCAGCGGGCCATAATGCACCCGCCTCCCAGGCACGGCCTGCGCTCCAGCGGCCATATTGCGGTTGCTGTCGAAACGCTGGGCCCATAACTTCAAGTGGCCGCGCGTAAACGCGCTGGCCATGGCATCGCCGCTGGGCAGATGAAAGTGGGCGGCCCACAGAGCCCTGCCCTTGTGCTCACCCGGCGCCTTCAGCCGCATGACCTTGTACTCGTCGAACGCACTACCATCGGCCATGGTCCTTCGCGGGCCCACGTACTCAACCTTGAGCAACTGCCGCTCATGCAGAAAGCGCAGCGCCTCGGCGGTGGGGTACGCGGTATGTGTGTAGAGCTCGGTCAAATGCTCGGTCTTGTCGGCCTGCAAAGACTCAAGACCTGTCTTCAACAGCTCCGCAGCTTGCGTGTCGGTGGCCGGTAGTACACCTTGCAGTGCTCGAAGCCTGGCAATTTGCGTGTCGAACAGCCGGGTCAGACGCTTGCCGCTGATATCTTGCTGCACAAAGCGCGCGGCATGGGCACGCACGCTTTCGTTACCCTCGAGGGCGGCCTTGACGCTTGCCAACGTGGCCGCCAAGGCCGGCGTCGCCTCGCCTGGTGTCTCGACCCGCTCGATCCAGGTCCCGTCCACAAGGTCAAAGCGCTGCACCACGGCCTTGCGCAGAGGGTCGCGCACCACCAGCACGGTACGCCCCTCCTCCAGCACTTCGCTGGCAATGGCAATGACGCCCTCGGCGTCGCGGATCACATGCTGGGTTTCACTGGAGCGCGGGTAGGCCGGCGTACTGAGCGCCGGGTCTAGCCGACCTTCCAGCACATCCCGTGCCTCCACCAGCCGACGCCCAGCATCCTCTTTGAGCAACTGCATATGCGCTTTGTAGCGCGCCAGCATGGCCGGCACCACCAGCTTGCCCCCTTCCACTGCGGCAAGCTCGCTATTGATGATCGCAGCACTGTACTCGTCCCAGGCCTCTTGCAGAATGCTCACCCGGTCAGACACCGCGAGATTGGCCGTGATCGACTCACCATGGGCATTGGCGGCGCCCTGCAGGCTCTTGCCGCCCAGGTCGGCCTTGTAGTCCGCAAGCTGCCGCCAGCCACTTGTCGAGTCCATGTGCAATGCCAGATCCGCCAGGTTGAGCGCATGATGAAAGCGCAGGTCCTGGGTCGTGAAGGTTCTGTGCTCGATGAGTTGCGCCACCGTGCGCATATCGTTGCCTACGGTAAGTTGCAGCTCAGGGGAGGCCTGCGTAAGCAAATCATCCAACTGTGCATTGGCGACCAGCATGCGCTCCTGCAAGGCAACGACCCGCTCGAGCGCCTTCTTGTACCGCTGATACTGCAGCGTGGCCTGATGCAAAGCCTTTGCCCGCAAGGCATCGGCCAGGGCATTGAGCTCGGGGTATTCGGCCAGCCGCCACAATTCGTTGAAAATGAAATCGTTGTTGATGATCAAGGAGCTGCGCAGGGTCGCGACCTCCTCCCGGAGAATGCCTGCCATTTGTGCTCGTTGGGCAACGCCATACTTAGGCTCGAGCATCCGCTCGAGCACCGTGAGCTTCTCATTGTCGAGCCTGACCGCCTTCTCGACGGTCGCGACGGCTTGCAAGCGCAGTTCCTGCAACTGTGTGCGCAGGCTGGCCTGGCGCGTGGCATAGAGTGCGATCACGGTCGAATCGGCCTGCGCTTTCGCCGCCTCGGCCTGCATGAGTGCTTCGAGCTTGTCGATCTGGCCCTGTACCCGCAAGACGTCCTGGCCCTGACCGGCGAACATCGCCGAGGTCTCGCTGGACTGCTCGGTGAGGGCGTCGGCCGCCTGCCGCATCGACAGGTAGGCAGCCTCGAGCCTGGCCCGCGTCGCCTGGCGTGGCATGCCCGCCTGCAAGCGCAACCGCGCATCGACCCGCCACGCCTGCCACTGACGTGTCAGCCACGGGCCAGGCATGCCCTTCGGCCCCAGAACCTGTACACCTGCGCTGGAAACACTGACTTCATACGGATCCCCCGACAGTACAACGTAATGCCGGCTACCCACCTGGTAGGTACCCATAGCGTCGCCACTCGCCAGCGGCGCCAGCCCCTTGAGGTTGATATCCGCGCGCAAGGCCAGAAGAGCCGAACGCTGGGACGGAGTCAGCCAGTTGAACCCCTGGTTGCCACGCCAGGAGAAATCCAGCTGCCGCCCCGGAAGACGAGCCAACGTTCCCTCCAGTTCGACCCGACCTTGTCGGGGCATCACGTCGACCCGGTGCCTGGCCAACCCCGCTGCAGGCGGGCCATCGAATCCGCTGACGTCCGGCAAGCGCCCAGCTTGCGCGGCAGAGTTCCTGGGCAAGCGAAGGTCCGCCAGCATCCCCCCCAACGTCAGCATCACATCGACACAGGCGGCGGAGCGGTCGAAGGGTCCGGCCTGACTGATGGCCTGCAGATCACTTTCAAGCGTCTCGACGGCCTGCACCAGCCAGGTGACAGCAGTGACAGGCCCCCGGAGAAACAGGGCAGCGGTGTTGAACAGCAACCAGCCACCCTTGACCAGAAGGGCCCAGCGGCTTTGCGCATCGGAAGTGGACTGAAGGTCGGCCAACGCCACCAGCAGGTCGCGATTGGCCTGGTACAGTTGTTCGTCGACATTGGTTTCCCACAGCTTGACGCCAAGGCTCGCGGGAGCTGGCGGCTCGAAATTGAGAAAGGGGTCGACCCCGATCCGGCTGATATGCGGCTCGGCAAAACCGCCATTGTCATAGATCGCCCTGGCGGAGGGTGCCATCCAGTCCAGCAGGCTCTGCTGCAAGACCGGATCCTGGCAGATCGCCGCCATCATCGCCGCCTCGCTGGCGAAACCCATGACTGTGTCATGCTGCACCAAGGGCCTGTACAGCACGACGACCGCAGGCTCGCTGCACAGCAGCACATACATGCCGGCAACCGTGTCGTGTACCGTTGCGTCCGGCCGTCGCTTGAAAGCAAGTGGCAGCAAGGAGACGGCGGGCGCGGTGGTGTCCACGTGGCCGTTGCAGTAATCGGTCACGCACTGCAGCGCACTGTCGCTCAGGCGGCCAGCCAGCTTCGCGCGCAGCGCCGCAAACAACAGCCCAGCACGCCATTCCCGAGCGAAACATGCCACCCGCTGCGGACGCCGGCCACGCTCATCGAGCTGCGCAGCCACGTAACTGGGGTAACCACCACCGATATCGACGCGGGCCACCAGCGCTTTGACGAAGGCCACATCCAGCCAGTCAGGCAAGGCTGTACCATCTCGGCGCGCGACGCCGCTGATGATCCTGTCGCCAAGCGATGCCAGGTTGTCGATGGCAAACTCGGTCAGACTCTTGTCACCGATGGGCACCAAGGGCTCCCCGCCTCCCGTGCCCACCGCTGCCCCGCCAGGCATGCCTGCGGCGGCCGACAGCTTCAGCAGGACATCATCGGATGACGGGATCGTTTCTTCATCCGGGAAGGCCTTTTCCAGGTACGCCCGCAGCTGCTCACGGGTATAGCTGCGCAGATCCAGTACTCCATCCAGCGCCGCGTGCCCCCCCGACTCGAGTTGGTTCAGGGCAAGCACCAGCAACGCCTGCTGCCAGGCGAAACTGTCAACGCCACCCGCCGTCGCCAGACCCGGCGGCAGCGCCGGCTGCACCTGCTGATCGACGAAGTAGCCGTTATGGAAGTATTGCGCGGGGTCGCTGAGCGTGGCGAACAGGTGCTCCAACGCCGCCAGCCCCTGCACCTGCGAATAACGAACCTGTCCGATACGCTCGAGCATGCCATCGAGCAGCAAGGCCGCCTGCTGCGCGAACACATCGCCTTCGAGCAAGTGACGATCCCAGGCCAGGTCATCGAACTGGTAATCCGCGGCGAGCTCATCACGCAGCGCCAGCGCAAACTCGTCGAGCGACGCGAAGGCTTGCACGACGCTCGACGCCGAGCACCACAACACCACTTCGCGTTCATCCCACTCACCAACCACCAACAGGTTGCTGCGGACCAGGCTGAACTGCTGCTTTCCAAGACACAGTTGCACGTTCACGACAAACACCGACGGTGTCGTTTCGCCGAGCAGCAACCCCTGCATGCACGCCTTCTGCCGCGCATCCAGCCCTTGCAGCGGCAAATTGCGCAGTAAAGCCAGCCGCAGCAGCATTGCCAGGCAACGGTCACGGCTGACAGCAGCGTCACCCTGCGCCGCCCAGAAATCCACCTGGGCCTTGGCGAAATGACCGGGAAGTTGCTCGATCAATTCATTCAACGGCTCGCTGAGCCCCTTCAACGCCCGTGTTTCCCACTCACTGTGCGACCCCGGGAAACGATACGGTCCCGAAAGCCCCAGCTTGTAGTCACGCTGCTCGAGCGGTTCGAGGTTCATGGGCTGCCCTTGTGCCATGGCCTCGAGCACGGCATCGACCAAGGGCTGGGTCGTCCACCAGGACACGCCAGGCTCCGGCGAATCGAGCATCAGCGCGTCGGCGGATGACAGTTCGGGTTGGACTCCGGCGATATAGGGAAGCTGCTTGCGCAACAGCGCCAGCAGTTGCTGGCTTGCCACCGCGCGCAAGGTCGGCCGATCGGCGAACTGCCTGGCAACAGCTGCCCTGAAATCGAAGGGGGAAGGGGGTGCGGATACCATGTTGTATTTGCCCTTGAGAAATGAAGACACAAGGGTCTTGGTCGGAGGACGCCGAGAGGCGTTACATATTGGTAGCGCCACACGCGGGCCCCAGCACTATCTACCGCCGCGGGCCAGCGGCTCAGGCCGAAAGTGAGCGCCTCCCCCTCACGAGGCTCCACCATGATCGACCTGCGCCCCCTCTGCCTTGGGCTAGCCCTCTCATTTCCAGCCGTGGCGATGGATTACGGGCAAGGCCAGCCCACCCGCTCCGACCCTGTGCTGCTCGCCAACAGCCAAGGACAGAACCATCACTGGAGTGGTATTGGCCGCCTCGAGCTACCCGGCAACGGCCATTGCATCGGCTCGCTGATCGACACCCGTCGGCCTGACGGACAAGCGGATGGTCCGGCGTACGTGGTAACCGCCGGCCACTGCGTCAGCAAGCAAAATGGCGTGATCGTCCACGACCAGCCCCTGCAGGCCAGCATCACGTTCAACTACTTTGCCGACACCCTCGACGACCGTCGGCGGTTCGCCACCCGCCGGACGCTCTGGAGCAGCATCCAAGGCAGTGACCTGGCGCTGCTGGAACTGCAAGCCCCGCTGCAGCACCTGCTCGACAGCGGCATCGAACCGCTGGCGCTTGCCCCGCCACTGCCATCCGGCAGTGGCGTGCTGCTGGTCGGCGAAGTGGTCGCAATGAATGTCGGCCTGCGACGTTGGGCGTGCACCGAACACGATCTGCCCGTTTCGCGCACCCCACCGTCGGTACTGCGCAACCTGAAAGGCGCCGACTGCCCCAGGGTCGCCGAAGGTGCCTCGGGGAGCCCGATACTGGACCGTGCCAGCAACCGGATCGTGGGCGTGGCCAACCACAGCAATGGCCAGCAGATCGAGTCGACACCGGTGAACCGTTTACTCGACTGCTTCAGCGATGGCCAAGCCGACCTGAGCGTGGATCGCTGCCACCTGCTGCCCGGCTTCCAGCTTCATCAGCAACGCAGTGACTTCAAGACCTTGCACAAACTCAGCCTGGATGCGCAGGCGCATACGCCATTACCCCGTTGGAACTTCGGTTTCACCCTGGACACCCCGCGCTACCGCTACAAAACCACGCGCGACGCACGGGCCTGCGAAAACCCCGAAGACTACAGCGGCACCTTGCCAGCCGAGGGAACGGTGCTGATCGACGCCCCTATCGGCCCGGATCCTGGCTGGCACTACCTGTGCATCGTCGGTGTCGTCTCGGCCGAGGGTCTGGCTTGGCGCGGCCTTATGCGCAACGCCCTGAGCATCGCTGTGGAACTGCTGCCAGCGCTGCCAGTACCATCGCCAGACCTGGACATCGAACATCTGGAAAACGGCGACATTCGGGTAGCCTGGCGAACCGCTCCTCCCCACCTGCAGCGCTACCGGGTCAAGAAAGGCAAGCCGGAGCAGGTCGACTGCGCCGACCCGGCCGGCTATCGCTTGTTGCGCCACGAACAATTCGTGTTCAAACAGGTCGAGCTGCCGATGAAACTGTGCAGCCAGGCCGAGGATGCCACAAAGCAGCGCTCGGCCCCCAGGACAGACCTGCTCCAGGCCCGCTGAGCGGCCAAACGAAAAGGGCCTGGTTCTCACGAACCAGGCCCTTGCCGGACATCAGCGACGATCAGCTGTACACACGCCCCAGCAACTGGCGGTGACTCTCGAACTGATCAAGCACGTCACGCACGATCTGCTCGCGGGTGAAGCCCATCAGGTCGTACTCCTGGCTGCCATCGTGCAGGTACACCTCGGCACGGTAGAAGCGCTGGCGCACTTCCGGCTCGCCCTCGACCGGCGCCTCGCTCGGCGCAGCCATGTAACCGTCCAGGCTGGCTTCGTAGACGAAGGGGTTGCCCTCTTCCATCATCACCCGCAGGCCCATCATGTTGCGCGACTGGCCAACACGGGTCTCGACCTCGAAGCCCAGGGTACGCAGCTGCTCGGCGGCTTCTTTCAGCGCCGGGCTGACCTGCTTGTCCATGAAGCGCTGCACCACCGCTTGGGTCGGTTGCAGGTCCAGCTGGCTCAGGCGCTCGCTGAAGCCGCGACGGCCACGGGCGGCCAGCTCGGCGCGCTCGCTCTCGACCGCGACATCCTGCTTCATGGCCTTCATCAGGCCGAACATGAACAGCACCAGGACCACCGAGAACGGCAGGCCGGCCAGTACCACCATGGTCTGCATGGCCTCGAAGTTACCGGCGAACAGCAAACCGATGGTGACCAGGGTGATGACCACCGACCAGAACACCACCATCCAGTGCGGGGCGTCCTCGTCGACCTTGCCGCCTTTGCACGACAGGTTGGCCATCATCACCGCGCCGGAGTCGGCGGGAGTCAGGAACAGCACGAAGCCGACGAACACGGCTACACCGATGACAATCTTGGCGGCCGGGAAGAATTCCAGCAGCTGGTAGATCGACATCGACGGCTGTTCGAGCGCCGTCTTGCCCAGCTCCACCGCACCCTGGTTGATCACCAGGTCCAATGCGGTGTTACCGAAGATCGACAGCCAGGCCAGGGTGAAGCCCAGCGGGATCAGCAGCACGCCGCTGACCAGCTGGCGCACGGTACGGCCCTTGGAGATACGGGCAATGAACATGCCGACGAACGGGCCCCAGGAGATCCACCAGGCCCAGTAGAACACGGTCCACAGGCCCAGCCAGCGCTCGGACTTGTCGTTGTCGCCTTCATAGACATACAGGTCGAAGGTCTTCAGCACGACACCGTTGAGGTAGTCACCGATGTTCTGCACGAAGCCGTTTAGCAGGTGCAGGGTGTTACCGGCCAGCAGCACGAAGATCAGCAAGCCGCTGAACAGCAGGATGTTCAGGTTGGACAGGCGGCGGATGCCGTTTTCCACGCCCGACACTGCAGCCACGGTGGCAACGCCGGCCATGACCAGGATCACCACCAGCAGGTTGGTCTTGCTGTGGTCCATACCAAACAGGTATTCCAGACCGGAAGCCACCTGCATCGAGCCGATGCCGAGGTTGGTCACCAGGCCCAGCAGGGTGACGAACATGCCGAAGATGTCCACGGCATGGCCGGCACCGCCCTTGACCCAACGCTCACCGACCAGCGGGTACAGCGCCGAGCGCAGTGCCAGCGGCTGGTTGTGGCGGTAGGCGAAATAACCCACGGCCAGGCCGACCAGGGCGTAGATCGCCCAGCCGTGCAGGCCCCAGTGCAGGAAGGTCAGCTGCAGGCCCTGGCGCGCGGCCTCGAGGCTGGCTGGAGTGCCTTCCGGTGGGTTGAAGTAGTGGTCCAGCGGCTCGGAGGCGCCGAAGTACAGCAGCGAGATACCGATGCCCGAGGAGAACAGCATGCCGGCCCAGGCGCCGTAGCTGAAGTCGGGGGTGTCGTCCTTGCCGCCCAGCTTGAGCTTGCCGAAGTCGGAGAAGGCCAGGTAGACGACGAACAGCAGGTAACCGCAGATCACCAGCATGTAGTACCAGCCGAAGGTACGGGTCAGCCATTTCTGGGCGACGCCCAGCACCTGGCCGGCGGTTTCGGGTACAGCGATCAGCAAGGCAGTCAGAACGAGGATCATCATCGCCGAGGTGAAGAACACCACGCGATTGACCCGTACCCGCTCGGCGGGAGGCTTTGTCAGGGAAGCAGAACTCATTGCTCGAATGCTCCGGGCAGTGCGGCAGTGGAGGCTAAACAGTTATTTCCCACGCAATTGGTGCAATAGCCCTACTGCGCAAGGTGTTATAAAAGCACCCTGGAAACCGTGATCCCGAATCGAAACGCTGCAAAAAAAACAGACCGGCCGCCTGTCGCCTTGCCACGCACTCAGCAGAAGGTGCGCGCATTCGCCACAGACCACCTGGCCCGCTCCAAGGGCCGACCGCGCAGTCCATGACCGCTCGGCAGAATCTGTCCTTTGCATCGCTCATGCCCGTCAACGCCTTGTATTCCGGGGGTTACACGATTTCCTGGGGTGTCGATTCGTGTCCTCTTGACCGTCCTGAAAACTGTCAATGGCACAAATTGTCGCAGAGCTTATTCTTTATTGATTGAACGTTCAATCAAAACAAAATAGACTGGCCTTCGCCGAGGCAGCCGCTCGTCGTCTGCCCGCAGGCCTGAGGAGATAGCAAGATGCCCAAGGTCGGTATGCAACCCATCCGCCGCCAGCAGTTGATCGAAGCCACGTTACAGGCGGTCGATCAGGTCGGACTGGGCGATGCCAGCATTGCGCTGATTGCCCGTTTGGCCGGTGTGTCGAACGGCATCATCAGTCACTACTTTCAGGACAAGAACGGCCTGATCGCAGCGACGATGCGCCACATCATGAACATGCTCAACGAGGGTGTGATTGCGCGTCGTCAGGCACTCACGGACGACAGCCCGCGTGCCCACCTCAAGGTGATCATCGAAGGCAACTTCGATGCGAGCCAGGTGAATGGCCCGGCAATGAAAACCTGGCTGGCCTTCTGGGCCTCCAGCATGCACCAGCCGTCTTTGCACAGGTTGCAGCGGATCAACGATCACCGCCTGTACTCCAACCTGTGCTGCCAGTTCCGCCGCGTCCTGCCGCTCTACCATGCGCGCAAGGCAGCCCGCGGACTGGCAGCCTTGATCGACGGCCTGTGGTTGCGTGGCGCCCTGTCGGGGGATGCATTCGACACCGACCAGGCGATACGCATCGCTTACGAATACATGGATCTACAACTGGCTAAACAGCAGTCCCTGGGCACAACCGACCAGGCCTCTGAACAGCCGCGCGCAGCGACCAGCCAACCGGCAGGAGCGTGACGCGGCAGCCAACCACACACTGCACTTGCGAGGACACTATGGCCCGTTTCGGAACGCAAAAACTCTACATTGATGGCGCTTACGTCGACGCTGGCAGCGACGCCACCTTCGAAGCCATCAACCCGGCCACCGGCGAAGTCCTCGCCCATGTGCAGCGCGCGACCCAAGCCGACGTCGAAAAGGCCGTCGAAAGCGCCGAGCGCGGCCAGAAGGTCTGGGCCGCGATGACCGCCATGCAGCGTTCGCGCATCCTGCGCCGCGCCGTCGACATCCTGCGCGAACGCAACGACGAGCTGGCCATGCTGGAAACCCTGGACACCGGCAAGTCGTACTCGGAAACCCGCTACGTCGACATCGTCACCGGCGCCGACGTGCTCGAGTACTACGCAGGCCTGGTACCGGCCATCGAAGGTGAGCAGATCCCGCTGCGCGAATCGTCCTTCGTCTACACCCGCCGCGAGCCGCTGGGCGTGACCGCCGGTATCGGTGCCTGGAACTACCCGATCCAGATCGCCCTGTGGAAATCCGCCCCGGCCCTGGCCGCCGGCAACGCGATGATCTTCAAACCATCGGAAGTCACCTCGCTGACCACCCTGAAACTGGCCGAGATCTTCACCGAAGCTGGTTTGCCGAACGGCGTGTTCAACGTGCTGACCGGCAGCGGCCGCGAAGTCGGCACCTGGCTGACCGAGCACCCGCGCATCGAGAAAGTCTCCTTCACCGGCGGCACCACCACCGGCAAGAAAGTCATGGCCAGCGCCTCCAGCTCCTCGCTGAAGGAAGTGACCATGGAACTGGGCGGCAAGTCGCCGCTGATCATCTGCGACGACGCCGACCTGGACAAGGCCGCCGACATCGCCATGATGGCCAACTTCTACAGCTCCGGTCAGGTCTGCACCAACGGCACCCGCGTGTTCGTACCGGCAGCCATGAAAGCCGCCTTCGAAGCCAAGATCGCCGAGCGCGTCGCCCGCATCCGTGCCGGCAACCCGGAAGACGAGAACACCAACTTCGGCCCGCTGGTCAGCTTCCAGCACATGGAAAGCGTGCTGGGCTACATCGCCAAGGGTAAAGAAGAAGGCGCCCGCGTTCTGTGCGGCGGTGAGCGTCTGACTGCCGGTGACTTCGCCAAGGGTGCCTTCGTGGCCCCGACCGTGTTCACCGACTGCACCGACGACATGACCATCGTCAAGGAAGAGATCTTCGGCCCGGTGATGAGCATTCTCACCTACGAAACCGAAGAAGAAGTCATCCGCCGCGCCAACGACACCGAATACGGCCTGGCCGCTGGCGTCTGCACCAACGACATCAGCCGCGCCCACCGCATCATCCACAAGCTCGAAGCCGGCATCTGCTGGATCAACGCCTGGGGCGAGTCGCCGGCAGAGATGCCGGTTGGCGGCTACAAGCAGTCGGGCGTCGGCCGTGAGAACGGTGTCAGCTCGCTGGCTCAATACACTCGCATCAAGTCGGTCCAGGTCGAGCTGGGCGGCTACAACTCGGTTTTCTAAACCCTGTCTAGCCACGCCCGTGCCTTCGCGCACGGGCGTTTCCGCTCCCTGATCACCGCCAACACGAGGGTACTTCCATGTCCCAAGAATTCGACTACATCATCGTCGGTGCCGGCTCGGCCGGTAACACCCTGGCCACCCGCCTGACCGAAGACGCCAGCGTCTCCGTGCTGCTGCTGGAAGCCGGTGGCCCCGACTACCGCTTCGACTTCCGCACCCAGATGCCTGCCGCCCTGGCCTTCCCGCTGCAGGGCCGCCGCTACAACTGGGCCTACGAGACCGACCCGGAGCCGTTCATGGACGGCCGCCGCATGGAGTGTGGCCGCGGCAAGGGCCTGGGTGGCTCCTCGCTGATCAACGGCATGTGCTACATCCGCGGCAACGCCATGGACTTCGACGGCTGGGCGCAACTGCCAGGCCTGGAAGACTGGACCTACCTGGACTGCCTGCCATACTTCCGCAAAGCGGAAACCCGCGACATCGGCCCGAACGACTACCACGGTGGTGAAGGCCCGGTCAGCGTGGCCACGCCGAAACCCGGCAACAACCCGCTGTTCCACGCCATGGTCGAAGCCGGCGTGCAGGCCGGCTACCCGCGCACCGAAGACCTCAACGGCTACCAGCAGGAAGGCTTCGGCCCGATGGACCGTTCGGTCACCAAGAACGGCCGTCGCTCCAGCACCGCCCGCGGCTACCTGGACCAGGCCAAGAAGCGCCCGAACCTGACCATCGTCACCCACGCCCTGAGCGACCGCGTACTGTTCGACGGCAAGCGTGCCGTTGGCGTGACCTACCTGGTGGGTGACAGCGAAGAGCGCGTCGAAGCCCGCGCCCGCAAGGAAGTCATCGTTTCCTCCGGCGCCATCGCCTCGCCGCAGTTGCTGCAGCGTTCCGGCGTCGGCCCGCGCGCCCTGCTGGAAAGCCTCGACATCCCGGTGGTCCACGACCTGCCGGGTGTCGGCGAGAACCTGCAGGACCACCTGGAGCTGTACCTGCAGTACGCTTGCACCCAGCCAGTGTCGCTGTACCCATCGCTGCTGTGGTGGAATCAGCCGAAAATCGGTGCCGAGTGGCTGTTCAACGGCACCGGTATCGGCGCCAGCAACCAGTTCGAGGCCGGTGGTTTCATCCGCACCCGTCCTGAGTTCAAGTGGCCGAACATCCAGTACCACTTCCTGCCGGTCGCCATTAACTACAACGGCTCCAACGGCGTGAAAGAGCACGGCTTCCAGGCGCACATGGGCTCCATGCGCTCGCCGGCCCGTGGTCGCATCCAGGCCAAGTCGAAAGACCCACGCCAGCACCCAAGCATCCTGTTCAACTACATGTCCACCGAGCAGGACTGGCAGGAATTCCGCGACGGCATCCGCCTGACCCGTGAAATCATGGCCCAACCGGCGCTGGACGCATTCCGTGGTCGCGAGATCAGCCCGGGCGCCCATGTGCAAACCGACGAAGAACTGGACAAGTTCATCCGCGAGCACGCCGAAACCGCCTTCCACCCGTCCTGCTCGTGCAAGATGGGCACCGACGACATGGCGGTGGTAGACGGCGAAGGCCGTGTGCACGGCATGCAGGGCCTGCGCGTGGTCGACGCGTCGATCATGCCGCTGATCATCACCGGCAACCTGAACGCCACCACGATCATGATCGCCGAGAAGATCTCGGACAAGATCCGTGGCCGCAAGCCGCTGCCGCGCAGCACCGCCAAGTACTATGTGGCGGGTGATGCACCAGTGAAGGGCAAGGCGCTGCGTGAAGTGAAGCAGGGTTGAACCTGCGCCGGCTCAATCGCGGATAAATCCGCTCCTACAGACTGTAGGAGCGGATTTATCCGCGAAGGGCCAGCACTGCCCCACACAAGAAAAGGCACCTCTCGAGGTGCCTTTTTTCATATGCGGAAACGCTTTACAGCCTGCCAATTCATCAGGTTAGAATCGATTGGCACGCGACCTGCTAGTTCACGCTTCAGGTCCTTTTCCCGCGATGTACCGGAGTACTGCCATTTGGATGCGAGCACCATCAACAGCCTGTTCCTGATCGGCGCTTTGCTGGTAGGGGCAAGTATCCTGGTCAGCTCGCTGTCATCGCGCCTGGGCATCCCCATTCTCGTCATCATCCTCGCGGTCGGCATGATCGCCGGGGTCGATGGCGGCGGCATCATCTTCAACAATTACCCGACCGCCTACCTGGTGGGCAACCTGGCACTGGCGGTGATCCTGCTCGACGGCGGCTTGCGCACGCGGGTGGCGAGTTTCCGCGTGGCCCTGTGGCCGGCGTTGTCGCTGGCCACGGTGGGGGTGCTGATCACCACCGGGCTGACCGGCATGGTCGCCGCCTGGCTGTTCGACCTGAGCCTGATCCAGGGCCTGCTGATCGGCGCCATCGTCGGTTCCACCGACGCTGCGGCGGTGTTCTCGCTGCTCGGCGGCAAGGGCCTGAACGAGCGGGTCACCGCCACGCTGGAGATCGAGTCGGGCAGTAACGACCCCATGGCGGTGTTCCTCACCGTCACCCTGATCGACATGATCGCCAGCGGCCAGACCGGCCTGCACTGGAGCCTGCTCACTCACCTGCTGCGCGAGTTCGGTATCGGCGGGTTGATGGGCCTGGGCGGCGGCTGGCTGATGCTGCAACTGGTCAACCGCATCAACCTGGCCGGCGGCCTGTACCCGATCCTGGTGGTGGCTGGCGGCCTGGTGGTTTTCTCCCTGACCAACGCCCTGCACGGCAGCGGTTTCCTCGCCGTCTACCTGTGCGGCCTGGTGTTGGGCAACAGGCCGATCCGCAGCCGCCACGGCATCCTGCACATGCTCGACGGCATGGCCTGGCTGGCGCAGATCGGCATGTTCCTGGTACTGGGCCTGCTGGTCACGCCCCACGACCTGCTGCCCATCGCCTTGCCGGCGCTGGGCCTGGCGCTGTGGATGATCCTGTTCGCCCGGCCGCTGTCGGTGGTCGCCGCCCTGCTGCCGTTCAAGGCCTTCCATGGCCGCGAGAAAGGCTTCATCAGCTGGGTCGGCCTGCGCGGCGCGGTACCGATCATCCTGGCGGTGTTCCCGCTGATGGCCGGCCTGCCGGACGCCCAGCTGTTCTTCAACCTGGCATTCTTCATCGTGCTGGTGTCGCTGCTGGTGCAAGGCACCAGCCTGCCGTGGATGGCCAAGCTGCTGAAGGTTACCGTGCCACCGGATCCGGCACCGATTTCCCGCTCCGCGCTCGAAGTGCATGTCACCAGCGAGTGGGAGCTGTTCGTCTACCGCCTGGGCGCCGAGAAATGGTGCATCGGCGCGGCCCTGCGGGAGCTGAAGATGCCTGAGGGCACGCGCATCGCCGCGTTGTTCCGCAAGGAGCAGTTGCTGCACCCCTCGGGCAGTACCGTGCTTGAAGTCGGCGACATGCTCTGCGTGATCGGCCACGAACACAACCTGCCAGCCCTGGGCAAACTGTTCAGCCAGGCGCCACAGCGTGGCCTGGACCTGCGCTTCTTCGGCGACTTCGTCCTCGAAGGCGATGCCGAGCTGGGCGCGGTGGCCGCGCTTTATGGCCTGAAACTCGACGGCCTGGACGCGAAAATGCCGCTGGCGCAGTTCATCCGACAGAAGGTCGGAGGCGCGCCAGTAGTAGGCGACCAGATCGAATGGCACGGCACGATCTGGACCGTCGCGGTCATGGACGGGAACAAGATCCAGAAAGTGGGCGTCAGATTCCCCGAAGGTACTCGACCCGGCCCTGGGTTG
The DNA here is from genome assembly GCF_018417595.1 of Pseudomonas entomophila. Lineage (NCBI taxonomy): Bacteria > Pseudomonadati > Pseudomonadota > Gammaproteobacteria > Pseudomonadales > Pseudomonadaceae > Pseudomonas > Pseudomonas entomophila. Next base: position 392,816 of record NZ_CP070982.1, on the reverse strand, counting down.
TTCCTCTAAACTGCATCCCTGCCCCGTACCCAATGTAGTCAGCCTATGTTTCTGCGTGTGCCCCTTCGTGCAGCCCTGCTCGGGTTGTGCCTGTCCCTCTCGCTCGCCAGCACTGCGTCCGAGCTTCCGACCGCGACCAGTATCCAGAGCAGTCTCAACAAGCTTGGTGAGCGCAAGCCTTCGGATGCCGATCAGAAGTCCCAGCAGCAGACGCCCGAGCAAAAGGCACAGCAGCAGGTGCTCGAGCAGACCCTGGCACTGCTGGCCAGCAAAGAAGATAGCGAAAAAAAGCTCGCCCAACTCAAGCAGCAGTTGGCCGACGCGCCAAAGGATACCCTCGAGAGCCAGCGTGAACTGGCCCGGCTCAAGGCCAGCAAGGCTCCGCCGGTCGCCCAGCGTTACGCCAACCTCACCGTGCCGCAGCTCGAGCAGATGCTCGGCGAGCGCAGCAGCCAACAGGGCGATCTGCAAAAAGCGCTGTCGGATGCCAACAGCCTGATCATCAACTCACAGACCCGCCCCGAGCGGGCCCAGGCCGAGATCAGCAACAACCAGACTCGCATCCAGCAGATCAACGCCAGCCTCAAGAGCGGCAAGGATAACGGCAAGCCTCTCAACAATGACCAGCGCAACAAACTCAATGTAGAGCTGGCCTCGCTCAATGCCCTGACCTTGCTGCGCCGCCAAGAACTGGCCGGCAACAGCCTGCTGCAGGACCTGGGCAACGCCCGCCACGACTTGCTGATCGAGCGCGCTGCGCGTTTGGAGCAGGAAATTCAGGACCTGCAGACACTGATCAACGAAAAACGCCTGGCCCAGTCGCAGCAGGCGGTCACGCAACAGTCGATCGAGGCGCAGAAGGCAGGCGGCAGCAACCTGCTAGCCAGCGAGAGCACGACCAACCTGCAGCTTTCCGACTATCTGCTGCGCAGCACCGACCGCCTCAACGAAGTCACCCAGCAGAACCTGCGCACCCGTCTGCAGCTAGACAACCTGACCCAGGCCGACCAGGCCCTGGACGAGCAGATCAGCGTGCTCAAGGGCAGCCTGCTGCTGTCGAAGATCCTCTACAAGCAGAAGCAGGCCCTGCCACACCTGAAAGTCGACCGCGACCTGGCCGACCAGATCGCCGACATCCGCCTGTACCAGTTCGAGATCAATCAGCAGCGCGAGCAGATGAGCAGCCCGTCCAGCTACGTGGATCGGCTGCTGGCCAGCCAACCCCAGGAAGACGTCACCCCAGCGCTGCGCAAAGCCTTGCTGGAAGTGGCGATCACCCGTGCGGACTTGCTCGAGCGCCTGAACCGCGAACTCTCGGCGCTGCTCAACGAATCGATCACCCTGCAACTGAACCAGAAGCAGTTGCTGGGTACCGCGCAGAACCTGCGCACCACCCTCGAAGAACAGATGTTCTGGATCCCCAGCAATAAACCGCTGGACTGGGAGTGGCTGCGCTACGTGCCCGAGCGCCTGGCCGAGCAGGTCGCCAGCCTGCCTTGGGGCTCGGGGGTCAAGGAACTGGGTGACGGTCTGAGCCAGCGCCCGTTGCTGTTCCTGCCCCTGTTGCTGGTGATCGGCGCGCTGCTGTGGAGGCGCAAGTACCTGTACCAGCGCCTGGGCAAGGTTCACCAGGACATCGGCCACTTCAAGCGCGACAGCCAATGGCACACGCCCCAGGCGATCCTGATCAACATCCTCCTGGCCATGCCGGTGGCCCTGGCCCTGGCCCTGGGCAGCTACGCACTGCAGATCGACGCCCGCGGCCAGAACGCCAACCTGGGCGCCGCGCTGTGGCAGATCGCCCAGGCCTGGCTGGTGTTCTACACCGCCTACCGCATCCTCGCCCCCGGCGGCGTGGCGGAGATCCACTTCCGCTGGCACAAGCCCCAGGTCGAGTTCCTGCGCGGCTGGGTGCGCCGCCTGGGTACCGTGGTGCTGGCCCTGGTGGGCGTGGTGGCGGTGGCCGAGCACCAGCCTTCGGCGCTGGCCGACGATGTGCTGGGTATCGGCGTGGTACTGACCTGCTACGCGCTGATGGCCTGGCTGCTCAGCCGCCTGCTGCTGAGCAGCCCGGCGCACCGCAACACCTCGCTGTTCCGCAAGGCGGTCGGGGTGGCCTTCACCGCGCTGCCCATCGCCCTGTTCGTGGCCGTGTGCTTCGGCTACTACTACACCGCCCTCAAGCTCACCGACCGGCTGATCTACACCCTCTACCTGCTGCTGTTCTGGCTGGTAATCGAAGCCGCGTTCGTGCGTGGCCTGTCGGTGGCGGCGCGGCGCCTGGCTTACCAGCGCGCCCTGAGCAAGCGCCAGGTGGCGAAGGAGGGGCTGGACGGCGAAGTGGTCACCGAAGAGCCGAACCTGGACATCGAGCAGGTCAACCAGCAGTCCCTGCGCCTGATCCGCCTGGCCCTGCTGGGCGGTTTCATCGCCGGCCTGTACTGGGTGTGGGCGGATCTGATCAGCGTGTTCTCCTACCTCAACAACTTCACCCTTTACGAATACACCAGCGGCACTGGCGCCGCCGCCAGCATGGTGCCGATCAGCCTCGGCGACCTGCTTGGCGCGCTGGTGATCGTCGGCATCACCTTCGCCCTGGCCGGCAACTTGCCGGGCCTGCTGGAGGTACTGGTGCTGTCGCGCCTGAACCTGGCCCAGGGCAGCGCCTACGCCACTACCACGCTGCTGTCGTACACCATCGTCGGTGTTGGTATCGTCAGCACCCTGTCGACCCTTGGCGTCAGCTGGGACAAGTTGCAGTGGCTGGTGGCGGCGCTGTCGGTGGGCCTGGGCTTCGGCATGCAGGAAATCTTCGCCAACTTCATCTCCGGCATCATGATCCTGTTCGAACGCCCGGTACGGATCGGCGACACCATCACCATCGGCAACCTGTCGGGCACGGTGAGCAAGATCCGCATCCGCGCCACCACCATCACCGACTTCGATCGCAAGGACATCATCGTCCCCAACAAGACCTTCATCACCGGCCAGCTGATCAACTGGTCGCTGACCGACACGGTCACCCGGGTGACGCTCAAGCTGGGCATCGACTACGGCTCGGACCTGGACCTGGTGCGCGATATCCTGCTCAAGGGTGCCCACGATAACCCGCGGGTGCTGAAGGACCCCGAGCCGATCGTGTACTTCCTCAACTTCGGCGAGAGCTCGCTGGACCACGAGTTGCGCATGCACGTGCGCGACCTGGGCGACCGCAACCCGACCCTGGACGAGTTGAACCGCTACATCAACCGCGAGTTCAAGGCGCACGACATCAAGATCTCGGTGCGCCAGGTGGAGGTGTTCCTGATGGACCAGAAGGGCGGCAAGCAGCAGTTGATCGCCCAAGAGGGCGGCGACAATGCCAAACCTGCGTGACTGGACGCCAGCAGGCCTGACCGCCCAGAATGCTGGCGAGGGCTGCGCCCTCGTTCGCGGGTAAACCCGCTCCCACAGGGCCCGCGCTGAACCCGTGGGAGCGGGTATTTCCGCGAAGGGCCACACCGTGGCCTTCTACACCGATCCCGGAGCCGCCCGTGAAATCGCTCGACCAATTGACCTTCGACAACCGCTTCGCCCGCCTCGGCGACGCCTTCTCCACCCAGGTCCTGCCCGACCCCATCACCGACCCGCGCCTGGTCGTGGCCAGCGAAGCGGCCATGGCCCTGCTCGACCTCGACCCGGCCCAGGCCGACCTGCCGGTGTTCGCCGAGCTGTTCAGCGGCCACAAGCTCTGGGAAGAAGCCGACCCGCGTGCCATGGTCTATTCCGGACACCAGTTCGGCTCCTACAACCCGCGCCTGGGCGACGGCCGCGGCCTGCTGCTGGGCGAGGTGGTCAACGACGCCGGGGAGCACTGGGACCTGCACCTCAAGGGTGCCGGCCAGACGCCCTATTCACGCATGGGTGACGGCCGTGCCGTGCTGCGCTCGTCGATCCGCGAATTTCTCGCTTCCGAAGCCCTGCACGCCCTGGGCATTCCCAGCAGCCGCGCGCTGTGCGTGATCGGCTCCAGCGCCACGGTGTGGCGCGAAACCCGCGAAACCGCCGCCATGCTGCTGCGCCTGGCCCACAGCCATGTGCGCTTCGGGCACTTCGAGTACTTCTACTACACCCAGCAGCCGGAACAGCAGCGGGTGCTGATCGACCATGTGCTCGAGCAGCACTTCCCCGAATGCCAGGAAGCCGAACAACCCTACCTCGCGATGTTCCGCACCATCGTCGAGCGCAACGCCGAGCTGATCGCCCGCTGGCAGGCGTATGGTTTCTGCCATGGGGTGATGAACACCGACAACATGTCGATCCTGGGTATCACCTTCGACTTCGGCCCCTACGCCTTCCTCGACGACTTCGACGCCAACTTCATCTGCAACCATTCCGACGACCGGGGCCGCTACAGCTACGCCAACCAGGTGCCGATCGCCCACTGGAACCTGAGCGCCCTGGCCCAGGCCCTGACCACGGTGATCGAGGTAGAACCGCTTAAAGAGGCGCTAGGCTTGTTCCTGCCGCTGTACCAGGCGCACTACCTCGACCTGATGCGCCGCCGCCTGGGTTTGACTACCGCCGAAGACGACGACATGGCGCTGGTGGAGCGCCTGCTGCAGCGCATGCAGAGTGGCGGTGTGGACTACACACTGTTCTTCCGCAAGCTGGGCGAGCGTCCGGTGGCGGAGGCACTGAAGGTGGTGCGCGACGATTTCGTCGACCTGGCCGGGTTCGATGCCTGGGGCGTCGAGTACCTGGCCCGCTGCGAGCGCGAGCCCGGCAATGCCGAGGGCCGCCGCGAGCGGATGCAGGCGGTGAACCCGCTGTATGTGCTGCGTAACTACCTGGCGCAGAATGCCATCGAGGCGGCTGAAGCGGGTGACTACAGTGAAGTGCGGCGCCTGCACCAGGTACTGAGCAGGCCATTCGAAGAACAGCCCGGGATGCAAGCCTATGCCGAGCGGCCGCCGGAGTGGGGCAAGCATCTGAAGATCAGCTGCTCTTCATGAACATGAAACCCTGGTTCGCCGGCAAGCCGGCAAACGGGCCACACGCCTAAATCAACTGGAGCCCCCATGTCCGCACCCCTGGTAATCCCCTGCCCCCACTGCAACGGCCTCAACCGCCTGCCCACCGAGCGCCTGGGCGACAACCCGAAATGCGGCCGCTGCAAGCAGGAGGTGCTGCTCGCCCGCCCCTTCGAGCTGACCGAAAGCACCTACGCCGCCCAGATCAAGGGCGACCTGCCGTTGCTGCTGGATGTCTGGGCCGACTGGTGCGGCCCGTGCAAGAGCTTCGCCCCGACCTTCGAACAGGCTGCGCGGCAGCTGGCCGGTCGCTGCCGCCTGGCCAAGCTCGACAGCGAGGCCAACCGCAACCTCGCCGGGCAGCTGGGCATCCGTTCGATCCCCAGCCTGATCCTGTTCAGGAATGGCCGCGAAGTGGCGCGCCAGGCCGGCGCCTTCCCGCTCCAGTCGCTGCTGGAATGGTTGCGCGGCCAGGGGGTTTAGGGAGCATGGTTTGAGATTTCTGGCGCCTATGAGACCGAGCGCCGCCCGCGCGGCGCATCGCGGATGAATCCGCTCCTACATTCGTTGCAACGTGCCGCACCTGTGAGGTCGTGGTTGCCAGCCTAGGTGCAGGGCTTCAGGCAGGTGGATGGCGTCGGCGAACCATGGCCTATCTGTCATGGCCACGATGCAAAAAATGTAGGAGCGGATTCATCCGCGATGTGCGGCGCGGGCGGCGCTCGATCGCCCAGGCACCAGACAACTCCAACCCCACCAAACCTTATCCAGCATTCTCCTCGAGCAACGAATGCAACTCGACGAACTGCTGGGTCAGCTTGTGCCGTGGCTCAAGATGGATCAGCGGCAGGCTGGCATGGTGGGACTCGCGCATCTTCACCGAGCTGCCGAGGTACACCGGCAGCACCGGCAACCCCTCGGCCAGCAGCTCGTCGAGCATCTGCTGCGGCAGGCTGGCGCGTGACTGGAACTGGTTGACCACGATGCCCTCGACCACCAGCTCTTCGTTGTGGTCGTCCTTCAACTCGTCGATCTCGGCCAGCAGGCCGTACAGCGCCTGGCGCGAGAAACTGTCGCAATCGAAGGGAATGAGCACACGATCAGCGGCGATCAACGCGGAAACCGCATAGAAATTCAAGGCTGGCGGGGTATCGATGTAGATACGATCGTAGTCCTCGTCCAGCTCTTCCAGCAGTTTGCGCAGCTTGTTGATCTTGTGCTTGGCCTCGAGCTTGGGCTGCAGGTCGGCCAGCTCCGCCGTGGCGGTGACCACGTGCAGGTTGTCGAAAGGGGTTTCATAGATATCGACCTTGTTCTTCTTGGCGAACGGCCCGCTGGACAGCGACTGCTTGAAGAAGTCGGCGATGCCCATGGGAATGTCGTCGCCGGTCAGGCCGGTCAGGTACTGGGTCGAGTTGGCCTGGGCATCCAGGTCGATCAGCAGGGTCCGGTAGCCTTCGCTGGCACTCACCGCCGCCAGATTGCAGGCAATGCTCGATTTGCCCACGCCACCTTTCTGATTGAACACCACGCGCCGCATGACAGACCTCCGTGTATCAACGAATGCCCGAGTATGTGGCGCCGCACCGGTATTGGCCAGCACTCTTCGCTCAAGTTGCAGCGTGTGCGACCGACAACCTGTCTCTGACCAGCCGTCGGAAAATGCCTACCCGGATCATCCAACTCGATACTTCTTCGAGAATGCAATGTCTGACTGGCAAGAATGTAACGACTAATTGCTACACATCTCCGTCACCGGGATAATGCGCGCCACTCGGCAAAGCGCCACCCTGCAAGGTCTGTGTTCCGAGTCATTCCCAAGGCAAGGAAGTCCCACAGAGCGGGAAGTAACAAGCACCATGATCACCTTTGATATCAGCCAATGGCGCGCCTGGGCCCCCGGCCTGCCGACGCCCGCCGACTGGCAATCCTGGGCCGCCACCGGCGCACGCCCCTCTGCCGAAGCGCAGGTGCCGGACGTATCGTTTCTGCCCGCCATGCAGCGTCGCCGCCTCAGCCAGCTGGCGCGCATGGCGTTCGCCGTGGGCTGGCCGCTGGCCGAGGGCTGCGCGCCGATGCCGCTGGTATTCGTCTCGCGCCACGGTGAAACACCCCGCACCTTCTCGATTCTCAGCGACCTGGCTGACCAGCAGCCACTTTCGCCCACCCAGTTCAGCCTGTCGGTGCACAATGCCGTGATCGGCCTGTGGTCGATCCTGCGCGGCGAAACCTGCGAGATGACCGCCCTGGCCGCAGCCGGCGACGGCTTCGAACAAGGCCTGCTCGAAGCCGCCGGCCTGTTGCAAGAAGGCGCCCCGGCAGTGCTGTTGATCATCGCCGAGGAACTGCCGCCACCGGTGTACGGCCCCTGGATCGACGACGTGCCCTTCGCCTATGCGCTGGCGTTACGCCTCACAGCTGGGCGACAATGGAGGCTAGCACTAAGCCACCATTCCTCTCCGGACGCGCCGCACACCCCGCTGCCTCACGCCCTGAGCTGGTTGAAAGCCTCGCTGGGCAACACCCCCTCCTTTACTCACACCTGGAACCGTCGCACATGGAACTGGCAACGACAGCCATAGAGCGCCCGCGGGACGCCTATCACTGGCGCCTGCTGGCCACCGCCCTGAGCTTCGGCCTGTTCGGCCTGGGCGGCCTGTGCCTGCGCCTGCTGGTCTTCCCCCTGCTCGCCTTCCTGCCAGGTGACGCCGCGCGCCACCGCCAGCGCGCCCGACGCACCATCGGCTGGCTGTTCTGGCGCTTCATCCGCTTCATGCACACAGCCGGCGTGCTCACCTATGAAGTCGAAGGCGCCGAGCGCCTGGGCCGGCCCGGGCAGATGATCATCGCCAACCATCCGTCGCTGATCGACGTGGTGTTCCTCATCGGCCTGGTGCGCCAGGCCAACTGTGTGGTCAAGCACAGCCTGTTCACCAACCCGTTCACCCGCGGCCCGGTGAGCGAGGCCCAGTACATCGGCAACGACGGCAGCATGGACATGCTCGACAACGCCGTCGCCGCGCTGCAGCAAGGCCAACCATTGATCATCTTCCCCGAGGGTACGCGCACCGCGCCCGGCCAGGCCCCCGCCTTTCATCGCGGCGCCGCGGCCATCGCCCTGCGCGGTGCGAAGATCATCACACCGGTGACCATCCGCGTCAGCCCCACCACCCTGACCAAGCACGAGCCCTGGTATCGCATCCCCTGCCGTCGCGTGCACTTCAGCCTGCGCGTCGGTACCGATATCGACCCCCAGGCCTACGCCGCCATGGGCCCGGCGCCGATCGCCTCGCGCCGCCTCAACGATTTTCTGCACCAGCACTACATAAAGGAGCTCGCCGCCGATGAGCGATGCACAGCAACACCTGCACCATGACCTCAAGCAACTGATCATCGACGCCCTCGGCCTGGAAGACATCAGCGTGCAGGACATCGACGACCAGCAGACCCTGTTCGGCGAAGGCCTGGGCCTGGACTCGGTGGACGCCCTCGAACTCGGCCTGGCGATCCAGAAGCGCTACGGCATCAAGATCGACGCCGACGCCAAGGATACCCGCAACCATTTCACCAACGTCGCCACCCTCGCGGCGTTCGTCACCGCTCGCCAGGCAGCCTGAGACCGCACCATGCAAACCCGTGAAGATATCTTCAACATCCTGCGCGACGCCCTGGTCGAGCTGTTCGAACTGGAACCCGAGCGCGTCACCCTGGACGCCAACCTGTACCAGGACCTGGAAATCGACAGCATCGACGCCGTCGACCTGATCGACCACATCAAGCGCCAGACCGGCAAGAAGATCGCCGCCGACGACTTCAAGTCGGTGCGTACCGTCAATGACGTGGTAGAGGCGGTGCACCGCCTGGTCAACCCGGCGGCATGAAGCGCCTGATCGGCCTCGGCCTGCTGCTGGCCGGGCTGCTGTACCCCTTCGCGGTGCACTTCGGCATGGCCCATTTCGCCCCCTGGCAATTCGGCCTGCTGCTCGGTGGCCTGTGGCTGGCCCGTGCACTGAGCACGCCGCGCCGCCCGGGCAACCTGTGGATGGCGCTGGTGGCGCTGGCGTTCTGCGCCCTGCTGGGGCTGTCCGACAGCCCGCAGCTGCTGCGCTGGTACCCGGTGCTGATCAGCGCCTTCATGCTGGCCCTGTTCGGCGCCAGCCTGCTGCGCGGCATGCCGGTGGCAGAACGCCTGGCGCGCCTGCGCGACCCCGACCTACCGCCCCACGCCGTGCGTTACACCCGCCGCGTGACCCAGGTGTGGTGCCTGTTCTTCCTGGGCAACGGCCTGATCGCCGCCAGCCTCACTCTGTGGGCGCCACTGGCCTGGTGGACCCTGTACAACGGCCTGATCGCCTACGCCGCGATGGGCCTGCTGTTCGCCGTCGAATGGCTGATAAGACAACGTGTGCGAGGACGCTCATGAACTGGATCAACCTCGAACACCTGCTGCGCCCGCTGGACGCGCCGCGCCTGGTGACCCAAGCGCCGGCCCTGGACCACGCCGAGCTGTGCCAGCAGGCCCTGCGCCTGGCTGGTGGCCTGCGCCAGCGTGGGGTCCGGTGCCTGGCCGTGCACCTGGAAGACGCCGCGGCGCTGGCCGTCGCCCTGCTCGGTGCCTGGCGCGCAGGCGTGGACGTGCTGCTGCCCGCCGACCTGCAACCCGCCACCCGTGAGCGCTGGCATACCCAGGTCGACCTGTGGCTGACCACCGACGAGCAGCTCGACGAGCTGCTGGGGCTAGCGCTCGCCCCTGCCGACCTTGACCTCGACGCCTGCCGCATCAGCCTGTGCACCTCCGGTTCCAGCGGCGAGCCCAAGCGCATCGACAAGCGCCTGCGCCAGCTGGCCAACGAAGTGAATGCCCTGGAACAGCTCTGGGGCCAGGACCTGGGCAGCGCCTGGATCATCGGCAGCGTCGCCACCCAGCACATCTACGGCCTGCTGTTCCGCGTGCTCTGGCCACTGTGCGCCGGACGCGGTTTAGAGCGCCGCCAACTGCCGTTCCCCGAGGACCTGCAGCGCGCCAGCCGAGAGCACACGGCGTTCGCCTGGGTGGCCAGCCCGGCGCTGCTCAAACGCATGGGCGACAACCTCGATTGGCCGGCCCTGAGCCCGGTGCGGCGGGTATTCTCTTCAGGCGGCGAACTGCCTATGGCCGCTGCCGAGTGCCTGCAACAACGCCTGGGCCAGTGGCCGACCGAGATCCTCGGCAGTTCGGAGACCGGCGGTATCGCCTGGCGCCAGGGCCAACCCCTGTGGCAACCGTTCGCCGACGTGCGCTTGAGCCAGGATGAACACGGCGCCCTGCGCATCGCATCCCCCTACCTGCCTGCCGGGCACATCGAGCAGAGCGCCGATGCCGCCGAGTTCAGCGACGACGGGCGCTTCCGCCTGCTCGGCCGGCTGGACCGCATCGTCAAGCTCGAAGAAAAACGCATCTCGCTGCCCATGCTCGAGCAGGCCCTGTGCGCCCATGCCTGGGTCGCCGAGACGCGCCTGGGGGTAATCGAGGAAGGCCGCGCCTATCTCGGCGCCCTGGTAGCCCTGACCCCGGCCGGCCTGCACGCCCTGCGCAACCAGGGCCGCCGCGCCGTGATCGATGGGCTGCGCCAGCACCTGGCCGGCCACTGCGAGGCACTGGCCCTGCCACGGCGCTGGCGCCTGGCACGCCAGTTGCCGCTCAACACTCAGGGCAAACTGCCCCAGGCCGAGCTGCAGGCCCTGCTGCTGGCCCCGCGCAGCATGGCACCAGAGGTGCTGGAGCAGACGCAGCAAGGCGAAGAACTGCATCTGCGTCTGGCCATCCCCCTGGACCTGGCCTGCTTCCCCGGGCACTTCCCGCAAACGCCCGTGCTCCCGGGTGTGGTCCAGATCGATTGGGCAATCGCCCTGGCTGCCTCGCACCTGCGACTGGCCCGACGTTTCGCCGGCATGGAAGTGCTCAAGTTCCAGCAACTGGTGCGCCCCGGCGACGAGCTGCTGCTGACCCTGCGCTTCGACACCGCCCGCGGCAAGCTCTACTTCGCCTACACCTGCGCCGGGCAGCCTTGCTCCAGTGGCCGCATCGTGCTGGAGGCCGCTCATGCATAAGCCCTGCGCGGTGATCCCGGTGTACAACCACGAGCAGGCGGTGCCCCAGGTGGTCGACGACCTGCTGCGCGCCGGCCTGCCCTGCGTGCTGGTCGACGACGCCAGCCATGCCCCCTGCGCCCGGGTACTGGGCCAACTGGCCGAACGCGACGACGTTCACCTGGTCACCCTGGCGGTCAACCAGGGCAAGGGCGGCGCGGTGATGGCCGGCCTGCGCGAAGCCGCGCGACTGGGCTTCAGCCACGCCCTGCAGGTGGACGCCGACGGCCAGCATGACCTGGCTGATGTCAGCCGGTTCCTGGAACAGTCGCAGGCTTACCCGCAGGCCCTGGTGTGCGGTTATCCACAGTACGACGCCAGCGTGCCCAAGGGCCGGTTGTATGCCCGCTACCTGACCCACGTCTGGGTGTGGATCAACAGCCTGTCGCTGCGTATCCCGGATTCGATGTGCGGCTTTCGCGTCTACCCGCTGCCCGCGACCCTGGCGATGATCGACAGCGTCAGCCTCGGCCGGCGCATGGACTTCGACCCGGAAATCCTGGTGCGCCTGTCGTGGCGCAACCAGCCGATGCGCTGGCTGCCGACCAAGGTCCACTACCCCCAGGACGGCCTGTCGCACTTTCGCCTGTTTCACGACAACGCGCTGATCTCGAAGATGCACGCCAAGCTGTTCTTCGGCATGCTCCTGCGCGCCCCGCTGATCCTCTGGCGCAGGTGGCGTGGATGAACGAGCGCCCGCAACACTGGGCCGAGCACCAGGAGCGCGGCAGCTTCTGGCTGATGAAGCTCACCGCCACCCTCGCCCGCCTCCTCGGGCGGCGCGTGCTCAGCCCGCTGATCCATGTAATCGTCGCCTACTTCTTCGTCTTCGGTGGCCGCGCCCGGCGCAGCGCCTGGCAGTACCAGCAGCGCCTGCACCGCTGGAGCGCCGGCCAGGTCCAGGCCCCCGGCCAGTGGCGCGTGTTTCGCCAGTTCATGGCCTTCGCCGAAGCCCTGCTGGACAAGCTCGACGTGTGGAACGGCCGGCTGGCGCTTTCGCAGATCGACATCGTCGATCCGGCCAACCTGCGCCAGCAGTTGCGTGGCGAGCGCGGCCAGATGCTGGTGGGCGCGCACCTGGGCAACCTGGAAGTGTGCCGGGCCCTGGCCGAGATCGGCGAGCAGGTGACCATGAACGTGCTGGTGCACACTCGCCACGCCGAACACTTCAACCGCCTGCTGGGCGAAGCCGGCGCCAGCCACCTGCGTCTGATCCAGGTCAGCGAACTGGACCCGGCAGTGATGCTGCAACTGTCCGAGCGCCTGGAACGCGGTGAATGGCTGGCGATCGCCGGCGACCGCGTGCCGCTGCACGGCGGGCGCACCGTGGAGGTGGACTTCCTCGGCCACCCGGCGGCGTTCCCCCAGGGGCCGTGGTTGCTGGCCGGGCTGCTGGGTTGCCCGCTCAACCTGCTGTTCTGCCTCAAGCAACAGGGCCGCTACCAGGTCACCCTCGAGCCGTTCGTCGAGCGCCTGCAGTGGCGCCGTGGCCAGCGCGACGCGGTGATCGCCGAGTGGGCCGCCCGCTACGCAGAACGCCTGGGCCACTACTGCGCCCAGGCACCGCTGCAATGGTTCAATTTCTACCCCTTCTGGAAGACCGATGACGATGCATCCGCATGAGCCTGTAACCTTCGGCGAAACGCCGCTGGCGATCGAAGACGTCCTGGCCCTGGCCGAGCGCCGCGCCCCGTCGCGCCTGCAGGCCGACGCCGCCTACCGCGAGCGCATCGCCCGTGGCGCGCGCTTCCTCGACACCTTGCTGGACAAGGAAGGGGTGATCTATGGCGTGACCACCGGCTACGGCGACTCCTGCGTGGTGGCCGTGCCGCTGGAGCATGTCGAGGCCCTGCCCCGCCACCTCTACACCTTCCACGGCTGCGGCCTGGGCCGACTGCTCGACGCACCGGCCACCCGCGCCGTGCTGGCCGCGCGCCTGCGCTCGCTGAGCCATGGCGTGTCCGGCGTGCGCCTGGAACTGCTGGAGCGCCTGCAGGCCTTCATCGAGCACGACATCCTGCCGCTGATCCCCGAGGAAGGCTCGGTCGGCGCCAGCGGCGACCTGACGCCGCTGTCGTACGTGGCGGCGGCCCTGTCGGGTGAGCGCGAAGTGATGTACCGCGGCGAACGCCGCACCAGCGCCGACGTGCACCGCGAACTGGGCTGGCAGCCCCTGGTGCTGCGCCCCAAGGAAGCCCTGGCGCTGATGAACGGCACTGCGGTAATGACCGGCCTGGCCTGCCTGGCCTTCGCCCGCGCCGACTACCTGCTCAAGCTGGCCACGCGCATCACCGCGCTCAATGTCATCGCCCTGCAGGGCAACCCCGAGCACTTCGACGAGCGCCTGTTCGCCGCCAAGCCGCACCCCGGCCAGACACAAGTCGCCGCCTGGCTGCGCCAGGACCTGGCCATCGACGCCCCGCTGCCGCCGCTGCACCGCCTGCAGGACCGCTACTCGCTGCGCTGCGCGCCCCATGTGCTGGGCGTGCTGGCCGACAGCCTGGGCTGGCTGCGCGGGTTCATCGAAACCGAGCTCAACAGCGCCAACGACAACCCGATCATCGACGGCGACGCCGAGCGCGTGCTGCATGGCGGGCACTTCTATGGCGGGCACATCGCCTTCGCCATGGACAGCCTGAAGAACCTGGTGGCCAACGTCGCCGACCTGCTCGACCGCCAACTCGCCCTGCTGGTGGATGTGCGCTACAACCATGGCCTGCCGAGCAACCTCTCGGGTGCCGAGGCCGAGCGCGCCATGCTCAACCACGGTTTCAAGGCCGTGCAGATCGGCGCCAGCGCCTGGACCGCCGAGGCGCTCAAGCAGACCATGCCGGCCAGCGTGTTCTCCCGCTCCACCGAGTGCCACAACCAGGACAAGGTGAGTATGGGCACCATCGCCGCCCGCGACGCCCTGCGCGTGCTGGAACTGACCGAACAGGTCGCCGCCGCCACCCTGCTGGCCGCCAACCAGGGCGTCTGGCTGCGCCAGCGCCTGGCCGATGCCCACGCCCTGCCGCCAGCCCTGGCGCAGATGCATGCGGCGCTGCTGGAAGACTTCGCGCCGGTCACCGAGGACCGTGCCCTCGAGCACGACCTGCGCCTGTGCCTGGCCCGTATCGGCCAGCGCCACTGGAGGCTGCATGCGTAACCCCGGGGTGTTCCACGTCGACAGCGAGATCGTCGTGCCGTTCTTCGACGTCGACAGCATGCACATCGTCTGGCACGGCCACTATGTGAAGTACCTGGAAGTCGCCCGCTGCGCGCTGCTCGACCGCCTGGAGCACGACTACCTGCGGATGCAGGCCAGCGGCTATGCCTGGCCGGTGATCGACCTGCAATTGCGCTACATCCGCGGCGCCACCTTCGGCCAGCGCCTGACCGTGCGCGCCAGCCTGGTGGAGTGGGAGAACCGCCTGAAGATCCACTACCTGATCAGCGATGCCACCACCGGCGAGCGCATGACCCGCGCCAGCACCGTGCAGGTGGCCGTGCACATCGAAAGCGGCGAGATGCAACTGGCCTCCCCCCAGGCCATGCTCGACGCCGTCGCCAAGGTGCTGCCATGAGCCTCGGCCTGCGCACTGGCATTGCCAGCCTCTTCGCGGGTAAACCCGCTCCCACAGGCACCTCGAAAGCTGTGGGAGCGGGTTTGCCCGCGAAGGTCCCGACACTGCTCACCCTGTTGCTGCTGTTCGTTAGCCCGCTGACCCTCGCTTTCACCCTCGACGACCTGCAAAAGCAGCTCAGCGAACCCGCCGTGGTCAGCGGCCCGTTCATCCAGGAAAAACACCTGCGCGCCCTGCCCCAGCCACTGACCAGCAAGGGCCGCTTCGTCCTGGCCCGCGACCACGGCCTGCTCTGGCTGCTGCAGACCCCGCTGCGCCAGGACTACCGCATCGACACCCAAGGCATCGCCCGCCGCGACCCGAGCGGCTGGCAAACGCTGCCCGCACGCAGTGCCGGCGCCGAGCAGAACCGCCTGTTCTTCGCCGTGCTGCAAGGCGACAGCAGCGGCCTGCAACGCGACTTCGAACTGGCGCTGTCGGGCGACGCCACGCACTGGCAACTGCGCCTGACCCCGCGCTCGCTGCTGCTCAAGCAAGTATTCACCCGCATCGACATCGCCGGCGGGCGTTACGTCGAGCGCATCGAACTGAGCGAGACCCAGGGCGACAGCACCGTGCTGCGTATGCCCGAGAGCCAAGGCGCCAGCGCCCTCAGCGACGCGGAGCGCAGCGACTTTGCCGACTGAACGCCTGTTGCCGCGCCTGTTCGCGGGCCTGCTGCTGATCATGCTCGCCGTGGCCGGCTGGCAATGGCATCGGGGCGCGCCGCTGTCGGCCGACCTGATGACCCTGGTACCGGGCGCCACCCAGGACCCGCTGGTCCAGCAAGCCGAGCAACGCATGCAGGAGCCGCTCAACCGCGAGCTGCTGGTGCTGGTCGGCCACCCCCAACGCGAACAGGCCGTCGCCCTGGCCGAACATCTGGCCGCCCAGTGGCAGGCCAGTGGCCTGTTCGAGAAGGTGCAGTGGAGTGTGCAGACCGACCTGCAGGCCCTGCGCGGGCAACTGCTGCAAGGACGCCTGGCGATGCTCGCGGCCCGCGACCGCCAGTTGCTGGCCGAGCAGCCCGACACTTTCATCGAACAACGCCTGCAAAGCCTGTTCGACCCCTTCGCCGGCTTCAGCCTGGTGGCCAGCCAGGATGACTGGCTCGGCCTGACCGGCCGCATCCAGCAAAGCCAACCCAAGCCGGTCAACGTGCAACTGGACACCGCCAGCGGCGCGCTGGTCGCCGAAGCCGACGGCCAGCAGTGGGTGCTGCTGCGCGCCCGCACCCTGGGCAACGCTTTCGACATGCACCTGCCCTTGCAGGTGGCCGACCTGCTGGCCCACGCCCGCGTCGAGGCCAGCCAGCAAGGCGCCCAGCTGCTGGCGGCCAGCGGCCTGCTCTACGCCGCGGCCGGCCAGCAACAGGCCAGCCGCGAGATCACCTGGGTCGGCGGCGGCGCCACCGTGGGCATCCTGCTGCTGTTGCTGCTGGCCTTCCGCCGCTGGCGCGTGCTGCTGGCCTTCGTGCCAGTGCTGGTGGGCATGCTGTTCGGCTCGGTGGTGTGCGTGGCGCTGTTCGGGCAGATGCACGTGATGACCCTGGTGCTCGGCTCCAGCCTGATCGGTGTGGCCGTCGACTACCCGCTGCACTACCTGTCCAAGAGCTGGAGCCTGCAACCCTGGCGCAGCTGGCCGGCCGTGCGCCTCACGCTACCGGGGCTGAGCCTGAGCCTGGCGACCAGTTGCATCGGCTACCTGGCCCTGGCCTTCACGCCGTTCCCCGCGCTGACCCAGATCGCCGCGTTCTCGGCCGCCGGCCTGGTCGGCGCCTACCTCAGCGCCGTGTGCCTGCTGCCGGCCTTGCTCGGCGGCGTCGAGCTGCGCCCGGCCCAGTGGCCGCTGCGGGTCGCGCAATGGCTGACCGAGCTGCGCGCCGGCCTGCTGCGCCGTGTCCCCAGCGCCGCGCTGCTGGCCCTGCTGGTGCTGTTCTGCGCCGCCGGGCTGTGGCGTCTGGACAGCCGCAACGACGTGCGCCAGTGGGTCGGCAGCCCGCCCCAACTGCTGGAAGAAGCCCAGGCAGTCGCGCGCGTCACCGGTTACCAGCCCACCAGCCAGTTCTACCTGGTACGCGGCGCCAACCCGCAGCAACTGCTGGAGCGCCTGCGGGCGTTGTCGGAAAAACTCGACGAGCTGGTCGACCTGGGCAAGCTCAAGGGCTACATGTCCCTCGACCGCCTGGTTGCCAGCCCCGCCGAGCAGGCGCGCACCCTCCAGGCACTGGAACGCCTGCCCGAACACTGGCAACCGTTGCTGGCCCAGGGCGTTCCGGAAACCGCGTTGCAGGCCGAGCTCAAGCAATTGCGCCAACTGCCGATCCAGTCCATCGACGATGTCCTCGCCGGCCCCTTGGGTGAGCCCTGGCGCGCCTTGTGGCTGGGCCAGGTGGACCAGGGCGTGGCCGCCGTCGTCAGCCTCCAGGGGCTGAACGACACTGCCTTGCTGCGCCTGCAAGCCGATGGCCTGCCCGGCGTGCAACTGGTGGACCGGCTGGGTGAGTTGAACCAGCTGTTCGCCGCCACCCAGGTCAGCGCCGCCGAGCTCAAGCTGTTGTCGTGCGCGCTGATCCTGGTGCTGCTGGTGCTGCCGTTCGGCCTGCGCGGAGCCTTGCGCATTGTCGCCCTGCCCCTGCTCGCCGCGCTGTGCAGCCTGGCCCTGCTGGGTTGGTTCGGCCAGCCGCTGACGCTGTTCAGCCTGTTCGGCCTGCTGCTGGTGACCGCCATCGGCGTCGACTACGCGATCCTCATGCATGAGCGTGTCGGCGGCGAGGCGGTGAGCCTGCTGGGCACCCTGCTGGCGGCACTGACCACCTGGCTGTCGTTCGGCCTGCTGGCCCTGTCGAACACCCCGGCGGTGAGCAATTTCGGCCTGGCGGTGAGCCTGGGCCTGGCAATGAGCTTCATCCTGGCCCCTTGGGCCGCGTCGCGCGAAGGAGCGCACAGCTGATCATGACCGTGTTGTTGTTCTGGGCCCTGGCCCTGCTGCTGTTCGCGCTGGCCTGCGCGCTCGGCAAGCGCGTGGGGCTGATCCCGATCGTCAGCCAGCTGCTGCTGGCGACCCTTGTACTGCCGCTGCTGATGCTGCTGTGGGTCGAGCCGCACTGGCAGCTCGACGGCGCCGCGCTGGTCGCGCCGGGCTGGCTCAAGACCCTGTACGGCTGCAGCTTCGCCCTGCTGCTGGGGCACATCCTCGCCGACGTCGCCGAGCTGCGCGTCGACCGCGAGGCGCTGAAACTCGCCATACCCAGTTTCCTGGTACCCTTCGCCTGCGGCCTGGCCTGCGCGCTGTGGCTGCTGGACCAGGGCGGCCTCACCGCGCTGGCCCTGGGCCTGGTGTTCGCCATCACCGCGATCCCGGTGCTGTACCTGTACCTGCGCGCCATCGACTATCCACCCGCGGCCAGCCGGCGCCTGTTGCAGGCGGCGATCCTCATCGACCTGGCCTGCTGGCTGCTGCTGGGGCTCGGCCAGGGCAGCCTGCAACCAGGCAGCCTGGCCTGGCCGCTGCTGGCCGCGGTCCTGCCCGTGCCGCTGCACTTTATCGGCCTGCGAGCGCCCAAGGTGTATGGGGCGCTGTTCCTGACACTCTTGTTCGTCGCCGAGCACTACCGGCTCAACGCCCTGGTCTTCGGTATCGGTTACCTGGCCTGCCTGGCCTGGCTCAAGGTCCCGATGCGCCTGCCACTGTCGAGCACCTGGAACCGCCGCCTGCAACAGGGCGTGGCGGTGCCGTTGATCCTCACCTACGGCGTGGTGCAAATCGACGTGCACCACGCCCTGCAAGGCTTCGATGCGCTGCAACTGGCCGCCCTGCTGGCCCTGCCGATCGCCAGCAAGCTGCTGGGCAACTGGCTGGGCTTGTGCTGGGCCGCCCCGTCGTTCGCCGGCGCGAGCAAGTGGCGCGAGAGCCTGCTGCTGAACATCCGCGGCCTGAGCGAAATCGTTTTTCTCAACCTGCTGCTGCAACAGGGGCTGATCGGCCCGGCGCTGTACTTCGCCCTGATGCTGATGAGCCTGGTCGCCACCCTGATGCCGGCATTGGCCGGCCTGCACCGGATTCCCCTGAATACTGCCCCGACGGCAAGGAGCCCTCATGCCGAACTGTGAACTGCAACAACGCCAGGTGCTGGTGATCGGCGCCGGGCCTTCCGGCGCCATCGCCGCCGCCCTGCTCAAGCGCAAGGGCCACGATGTGCTGGTGCTGGAGCGCCAGCGCTTCCCCCGCTTCTCCATCGGCGAGAGCCTGCTGTCCCACTGCCTGGACTTCGTCGAAGAGGCCGGGATGCTCGAGGCCGTGCAAGCGGCGGGCTTCCAGCACAAGAACGGCGCCGCCTTCGCCTGGGGCGAAGAATACAGCGCGTTCGACTTCGGCCTGACCTTCTCCCAGGGCAAGCCGAGCACCTTCCAGGTGCAGCGTGCGCAGTTTGACCAGTTGCTCGCCGACCAGGCGCAAGCCCAGGGCGTGGAGATCCGCTACGAGCACGAGATCGTCAGCGTCGACATGGGCGGTGACTGCCCGCGTGTGCGGGTGCGCCGCCCCGAGGGTGACGAATATGAAGTGGAAAGCGCCTTCGTGCTCGACGCCAGCGGTTACGGCCGCGTGCTGCCACGCCTGCTGGAACTGGAAGCACCGTCGAACTTCCCGGTGCGCCAGGCGGTGTTCACCCATATCGAGGACCGCATCGACCACCCCGGTTTCGACCGCGACAAGATCCTCATCACCACCCACCCCGAACACCGTGACATCTGGTTCTGGACCATCCCGTTCAGCAATGGCCGCACGTCTCTCGGCGTGGTCGCCGCCGCCGAGCGCTTCGCCGAGGCACCGGCCGACCTGGACGCCTGCCTCAAGCACTTCGTGGCCCAGACCCCAAGCCTGGCCAAGGTGCTGGCCAACGCCGTGTGGGACACCCCGGCGCGTACCATCGGTGGCTACTCGGCCAACGTCAGCACCCTGCACGGCCCGGGCTTCGCCCTGCTGGGCAATGCCGCCGAGTTCCTCGACCCGGTGTTCTCCTCGGGCGTGACCATCGCCATGCGCTCGGCGAGCATGGCCGCCAACCTGCTGCACCGTCAGCTGGAGGGCGAGGCGGTGGACTGGCAGGCCGAGTTCGCCACGCCGCTCAAGCGCGGCGTCGACACCTTCCGCGCCTATGTCGAAGGCTGGTACGACGGCAGCTTCCAGGATGTGATCTACCACCCCGGCAGCTCGCCGGAGATCCGCGCCATGATCAGCTCGATCCTGGCCGGTTACGCCTGGGACTTGCGCAACCCGTTCGTCGCCGAGCCCAAGCGCCGCCTGCGCACCCTGGCCGAGCTGTGCGCGAGGGAGCCGGCATGAGCCAACAGCCTTACCTGAGCGACACCTACGTCGAAGAGACCCGCATCGGCTTCTGGTTCCTGCGCAGCCACACCTGGCAGCACCATGTGCTGCGCGTGGCGATCAACGACCTGCGCCGGCTGTTCGACGGCGAACCGCCCCAGGCGCCGGTGCTGCTGGACGCCGGCTGCGGCCAGGGCAAGTCGTTCAAGCACCTGGTGCAAACATTCGCACCGTCACGCCTGCTGGGCACCGACGCCGACCC
The DNA here is from genome assembly GCF_018417595.1 of Pseudomonas entomophila. Lineage (NCBI taxonomy): Bacteria > Pseudomonadati > Pseudomonadota > Gammaproteobacteria > Pseudomonadales > Pseudomonadaceae > Pseudomonas > Pseudomonas entomophila. The sequence continues at coordinate 372,480 of NZ_CP070982.1, read as the reverse complement.
GCACAGCCTGGCGCTGAGCGCCGCCGAGGCGCAACGGTTGGGTGTCGAAGTGGAGCTGCGCGGCAGCGACTGCGCGGCGCTGCAGTTCCCCGACGCCAGCGTCGACATCCTGTTCTGCCACCAGACCTTCCACCACCTGGTGGAGCAGGAGAAGGCCCTGGCCGAGTTCCACCGTGTGCTCAAGCCCGGTGGCTACCTGCTGTTCGCCGAGTCCACCGAAGCCTACATCGACACCTGGGTGATCCGCTGGCTGTTCCGCCACCCCATGCATGTGCAGAAAAGCGCTGAAGGCTACCTGCAGATGCTGCGCGACCAAGGCTTCGAATTTGCCGCGCACAACGTGTCCTACCCTTATCTATGGTGGAGCCGCTCGAAGGACTTCGGCCTGCTCGAACGCCTGGGCCTGCGCAAGCCGCCACCGGTTGGCCAGCGCGAGGAAACCCTGGTCAACGTGGTGGCGCGCAAGCCACTGGAGCAACCATGAAACACCTGCTGGCGCTGTGCCTGTGCCTGTTGCTCGGTGCCTGCGCCGCGCACCCGCCGCTGCCCGAGACACTGCCTTCGCTGACGCTGCCACGCCAGTTGCACGTGCAGCGTGAGCAGGACAGCCAACGCCAGGACTGGCTGCTGGTGATCCAGGGCGAGGACCACCGCCTGCGCTGGTCGCTGCTCGACCTGCTGGGCATCCCCCAGGCCCGCCAGTTGCTCGATGGCACACGTTGGCAGGCCGACGGCCTGCTGCCGCCCAACCCGGCAGCGCGCGAACTGTTCGCCGCCGTGCTGTTCGCCCTGACACCCGCCGAGCAACTGCAGCGTCTCTATCCACAGGCCCGCCAGCAGGGCCAGCAACGCTGGCTGGGCGACCGCTGGCAGGTCAGCTATCGGGCCAGCGACCGTTTCACCTTGAACCTGGGCCAGGGCTTGCGCTATGAAGTCAGCCCATTGCCCAGCGAGAGCACACCATGACTGCCTACCTCAACGCCCTGGGCCTGGTCTGCGCCCTCGGTCGCGGCCAGGCCGAGGTGGCCGCGCGCCTGTTCGCCGGTGACTGCTCCGGCATGCAGCCCCAGGACGGCTGGGTGCCGGACCGCCGCCCTCCCGTGGGTGCGGTGAGCGGCGAGCTGCCCGCCGTGCCGCTGCCCGAACAGCACAGCCGCAACAACCAGCTGCTCTACTGCGCGGCCCTGCAGATCGAACCAACGATCCGCCAGGTGATCGCCGACTTCGGCCCGCAGCGGGTCGGCGTGGTGCTGGGCACCAGCACGTCGGGCATCGCCGAAGCCAGCGCCGGCATCGCCCATTACCTGCGCGAAGGGGCCCTGCCCGACAGCTACCGTTACGACCAGCAAGCGCTGAGCGCCCCCGCCGAATTCCTCGCCGACTGGTTGCAACTGAGCGGCCCGGCCTACGTGATCTCCACCGCCTGCACCTCCAGCGGCCGGGCGCTGCTGAGCGCGCGCCGCCTGCTCGACCTGGGCCTGTGCGACGCGGTGCTGTGCGGTGGCGTCGACAGCCTGTGCGGACTGACCCTCAACGGTTTCAGTGCCCTGGACGCGGTCAGCGAACAACGCTGCAACCCGTTCTCGGTGAACCGCGACGGCATCAACATCGGCGAAGGCGCGGCGCTGTTCGTCATGACCCGCACGCGCCCGGCGCAAGGCCATGCCATCGCCTTGCTCGGAGCCGGCGCCAGCTCCGATGCCCACCACATCTCGGCACCGGACCCCACCGGCAAAGGTGCCTTGCAAGCCATGGCCAAGGCCCTGGACAATGCCGGCCTGGCCGCGGCGCAGATCGACTACCTGAACCTGCACGGCACCGCCACCCAGCACAACGACGCCATGGAAAGCCTGGCCGTGCATGCCCTGTTCGGCGCCGGCACGCCCTGCTCGTCGAGCAAGCCCATGACCGGCCACACCCTGGGCGCGGCCGGCGCGCTGGAAGCGGCCTTCTGCTGGCTGGCCCTGAGCGGGCACAACCCGGACGGCCGGCTGCCCCCTCATGTGTGGGACGGCCAGCGCGATCCGCAACTGGCGAACCTGGCCCTGGCCGACAGCGGCCATCGCCTGCCCCAGGGCCGCCCGCGCCGACTGATGAGCAATTCGTTCGCCTTCGGCGGCAACAATGTGAGCCTGATTCTCGGAGACACCCCATGATTGCCTGGCCTTTGGCCGAACTGCTGCCCCACGCCGGCGACATGATCCTGATCGATCAGGTCGACAGCTGCGACGAGGAGCAGATCCACACCCGTACCACCGTGCGTCCCGGCGGCCTGTTCAACCGCGCCGACGGCAGCCTGCCGGCGTGGCTGGGCCTGGAGCTGATGGCCCAGAGCGTGGCTGCCTACGCCGGCTGCCGCGCCCGTCGCCTCGGCCAGCCCGTGGAGCTGGGCTTCCTGCTCGGCACCCGCAAGTACGAATGCGACGTCGAGCACTTCCCGGCCGGCGCCGAGTTGCACATCCACGCACTGCGTTCGCTGGAAGACGACAACGGCATGGGCGTGTTCGAATGCCACCTGCGCGGCCCCGGCATCCACGCCAGCGCCCGCCTGAATGTCTACCGCCCGCCGCAAGTGGCCAGCTACCTGGCCGAGGCGGGCCCTGAGGAGTCCCCCCATGACTGACACCATCCTGGTCACCGGCTCCAGCCGTGGCATCGGCCGGGCCATCGCCCTGCGCCTGGCACGCGCCGGTTTCGACCTGGTCCTGCACTGCCGCAGCGGCCGCGCCGAGGCCGACGCCGTCGCCGCCGAGGTCCAGGCCCTGGGCCAGCAGGCACGGGTGCTGCAGTTCGATGTCGCCGACCGCGCGGCCTGCAAGGCCATCCTGGAAGCCGACGTGGAGACCCACGGCGCCTACTACGGCGTGGTGTGCAACGCCGGCCTGACCCGCGACGGCGCCTTCCCGGCGCTGACCGAAGAGGATTGGGACCAGGTCATGCGCACCAACCTGGACGGTTTCTACAACGTCCTGCACCCGCTGACGATGCCGATGATCCGCCGCCGCGCGCCGGGCCGCATCGTCTGCGTCACCTCGGTGTCCGGGCTGATCGGCAACCGCGGCCAGGTCAACTACAGCGCCTCCAAGGCCGGCCTGATCGGCGCCGCCAAGGCCCTGGCGATCGAGCTGGGCAAGCGCCGCATCACCGTCAACTGCGTGGCCCCGGGGCTGATCGACACCGCCATGCTCGACGAGCACGTGCCGGTGGACGAGCTGCTGAAGATGATCCCTGCCGGGCGCATGGGTACGCCGGAAGAAGTGGCCGGCGCGGTGAATTTCCTCATGTCGCCCGAGGCGGCCTACATCACCCGCCAGGTGCTGGCGGTCAACGGAGGGCTGTGCTGATGCGCCGCGTCGTCGTCACCGGCATGGCCGGCCTCACCGCCCTGGGCAATGACTGGGCCACCATCGCCGGGCATTTCGCCCAGCGCCGCAGCGGCATCCGCCGCATGGACGAATGGGACCGCTTCGAGGAACTCAACACCCGCCTGGCCGGCCCCATCGATGACTTCCAGGTGCCCGGCCACTGGACCCGCAAACAGCTGCGCAGCATGGGCCGGGTGTCGCGCCTGGCGGTCGCCGCCGCCGAGCGCGCCCTGGCCGACGCCGGCCTGCTCGACGATGCAAGCATCCGCGACGGCCGCATGGGCGTGGCCTGCGGTTCATCCACCGGCAGCACCGACGAGATCAAGGCCTTCGGCAACATGCTGCTCAACTCGGTGGCCGACGGTCTGAACGCCAACTCCTACGTGCGCATGATGCCCCACACCACGGCGGCCAACATCAGCATCTTCTTCGGCCTCACCGGGCGCCTGATCCCCACTTCCAGCGCCTGCACCAGCGGCAGCCAGGGCATCGGCTACGCCTACGAGGCGATCAAGTTCGGGCGCCTGCCGATGATGCTCGCCGGTGGCGCCGAAGAGCTGTGCCCCACCGAGGCCATGGTGTTCGACGCGCTCTACGCCACCAGCCTGAAGAACGACACCCCGCACCTGAGCCCGCGCCCCTACGACATCGACCGCGATGGCCTGGTGATCGGCGAAGGCGGCGGCATGCTGGTGCTCGAGGAGCTGGAACACGCCCTGGCCCGCGGTGCGCGGATCCATGCCGAGATCGTCGGTTTCGGCAGCAATGCCGACGGCCAGCACACCACCCGCCCGGAGCAGGCCACCATGCGCCGGGCCATGGAGCTGGCCCTGGAAGACGCCGGCCTGGCCCCCGAAGCGATCGGCTACGTCAACGGCCACGGCACCGCCACCGAACAGGGCGATATCGCCGAAACCCAAGCCACCAGCAGCCTGTTCGGCCCACGCATGCCGATCAGTTCGCAGAAGAGCTTCCTCGGCCACACCCTGGGTGCCTGCGGCGCGCTGGAGTCGTGGTTCAGCATCGAGATGCTGAACAGCGACCGCTACGTGCCCACCCTCAACCTCGACCACATCGACCCGCGCTGCGGCGAACTGGATTACCTGCGCGGCGAGTTCCGCGCGATGAACCACGAACATGTGATGAACAACAACTTCGCCTTCGGCGGGGTCAACACCTCGTTGATCTTCCGTCGCTGGCCCTGAGATCCCCCTAACGGAGAGCAAGGAATGTCCCCATCCATCCGCGCCGTGGCCCTCGGCCTGGCGCTGGCCGGCCTGGCCGGCTGCACCTCGAAACCGGTGCTGAACCCCACTGAGCAACTGACCGCCAGCCATGCCTACAGCCAGCCACAGGTGCAACAGGCGATCCTCAAGGCCATCGCCGAGCGTGGCTGGACCGCGCGCAACGTCGGCCCCAACCTGATCCAGGCCGATATCACCGTGCGCAACACCTTCTTCGCCGCCGTGGATATCCACTACAGCCCCAGCCAGTTCCGCATCGCCTACCGCGACAGCCGCGAGCTGGGCTACAACGACGGCAAGATCCACCGCAACTACAACCGCTGGGTCTACAACCTGGACCGCAGCATCGTACGCGAACTGAATGCCGCGCACACGCAGAGCCTGGTGCAACAGCAAAGCAACGCGCTCAACTGATCAAGGACCGCTCCATGCGCCTCAAAGCCCGAGGCGCATGCTCCCTGCAGGAGCCGGCTATTCAGCCGCACAACTTGCCGGTGAGCAGTTCGGCAAAGGCCTTGGCCATTGCCGAACCACCCCGTTCACGCTGCACCAGCCACACCGCCGTCACCGCCTCTTCATCCAGCAGCGTGCGGTACACCACCCCGTCGATGCGCATGCGCTGGAACGACGCCGGCAACACCGACACCCCCAACCCCGCCGACACCAAACCGATGATGGTCATCGCCTCCCCCGCCTCCTGGGCGAAATGCGGGCTGAAACCCGCCTGACGCGCCAGGCTCAGCAGTTGCGCATGCAACCCGCTGCCATAGCTGCGAGGAAAGAACACGAATGGCTCCTGCGCCAAGTCCGCCATGTACACCCCCGGCCCAGCGCTCTGGGCCAACGGGTGCGAGGCGTTGATCACCGCCACCAGCGGCTCGCGCAGCAACTCGGTGGCCACCAGGCCCTCGGGCAACGGCATCGGCCGCATCAGGCCCACCTCGATCGACTCGTCGAACACCCCTTCGGCCACGTCCCGGCTGCTCATTTCCTTGAGGTTCAAGTGCACCGCCGGGAAGCGCTGGCGAAAAGCATGCAACGCCTTGGGGATTTTCGAGGTGAACGGCGCCGAGGAGGTGAACCCGATCTTCATCTCGCCCAGTTCACCCAACTGCGCGCGCCGGGCCACGTCGGCGGCCTTCTCCACCTGGGCGAGCACCTGCCGCGCTTCCTCCAGGAACAGCCGCCCCGCCTCGCTGAGCTCGACCCGACGGTTGGTGCGCTCGAACAGGCGCGCCCCCAGCTCCTGCTCCAGGGCCTGGATCTGCTGGCTCAAGGGCGGTTGTGAGATCCCCAGTTGCTGGGCCGCGCGGCCGAAATGCAGCTCTTCGGCCACGGCGATGAAATAGCGCAGGTGACGCAGTTCCATGATCGACTCCAATAGGTCGCCAGACATATCAAACAGGTCGAACAATATATTGGATCTAATCATTAGCCAGCTATATGATTTTTTTCACCGCAACACCTGAGGTACCCGCCCGTGAGATCCGCCGTAGCGCCCCTGCCTGTCGAGCCCGAGCCTGCCTTCAGCGATATCTGGATCGAGAAAGGCACCCCCGCCTTCATGAAGACCGTGCTGGCCCTGTTCAGCGGCGGCTTCGCCACCTTCGCCCTGCTGTACTGCGTGCAGCCGATGATGCCGCTGCTGTCGCAGGAGTTCTCCATCAATGCGGCGCAGAGCAGCCTGGTGTTGTCAGTGTCCACCGCAATGCTGGCCTTCGGGTTGCTGATCACCGGGCCGATTTCCGACCGTATCGGGCGCAAGCCGGTAATGGTCTTCGCCCTGCTGTGTGCCGCCCTGTCGACCCTCGCCAGTGCGGTGATGCCCAGTTGGGAGCTGGTGCTGGCGACTCGCGCCCTGGTGGGGCTGTCGTTGAGCGGCCTGGCGGCGGTGGCGATGACCTACCTGAGCGAGGAAATCCACCCGCAGCACATCGGCCTGGCCATGGGGCTGTATATCGGCGGCAACGCCATCGGCGGCATGAGCGGGCGGTTGATTACCGGCGTGCTGATCGACTTCGTCAGCTGGCACACGGCGATGCTGACCATCGGCGGCCTGGCGCTGGTGGCGGCGCTGGTGTTCTGGAAGGTGCTGCCCGAATCGCGCAACTTCCGCCCCCAGGCGCTGAACCCGCGCAGTCTGCTGGACGGCTTCACCATGCACTTCAAGGATGCGGGGTTGCCCTGGTTGTTCCTCGAGGCCTTCCTGCTGATGGGCGCCTTCGTCACCTTGTTCAACTACATCGGCTACCGGCTGCTGGCCGGGCCCTACCACATGAACCAGGCGCTGGTCGGGTTGCTCTCGGTGGTGTATCTGTCGGGGATCTACAGTTCGGCGCAGGTCGGCGCCCTGGCTGACAAGCTGGGCCGGCGCAAGGTGTTCTGGGCCAGTATCCTGGTGATGGCGGGCGGCCTGCTGATGACCCTGGCCAGCCCGTTGGCGATGATCATTGTCGGCATGCTGGTGTTCACGTTCGGTTTCTTTGGCGCGCACTCGGTGGCCAGCAGCTGGATCGGGCGCCGGGCATTGAAGGCCAAGGGGCAGGCGTCGTCGTTGTACCTGTTCTGCTATTACGCCGGGTCGAGTGTCGCCGGAACGGCGGGCGGGGTGTTCTGGCACATGGCAGGGTGGAACGGCATCGGGCTGTTCATCGGCAGCCTGCTGGCGGTGGCGTTGCTGGTGGCGTTGCACCTGAGCAAGCTGCCGCCCAAATCAGTGTGAAGCATTCGCGGGTAAACCCGCCCCCACAGGTACGCCGCTGTACCTGTGGGGGCGGGTTTACCCGCGAATAGGCCGCCAGATCAGTTGATGATTTCAACGATATCCACATCCACCTCACGGCTCATCAGGTGCTTCTCCACCTCGCCGGTCAGCTTGACCCGGGTCTTCTCGTTGAACGGCGTCGGCGGCAGGTCTTCGTTGTCGATCTCGACGGTGATGGTGCCGGTGTTGTCCTTGAATTCGTACTTGTCGTCGTTGTCGATCTTCTTGGTCACGAAGCCCTGCAGCACCACTGGGGTGTCGTCGGCGGCTTCCTTGGCGGCGGCGACGGTGGTCACCGCCTGGGCACCCGGGCCGGTGTAGCCGGCGGCCAGGGCGGCAGTGCTGAACAGTGGGGCGAGGATCAGAGGCAGGTAACGGGCTTTCATGGTGATCGGGTCCTGTTTGCGTTTCGATGGTCCCAGATTACCGACGATCGCTGAATTCAAACTTAATGCAACAAAAAGCCCGGCACATGGCCGGGCTTCTCGCATAACGCGCCGATTACTGGTGGTACTGCGCCGACAGTTCGTGCACCGCGTTAATGAACACACCCGCGTGCTCCGGATCGACTTCCGGCGTAATGCCGTGGCCCAGGTTGAACACATGGCCGCTGCCCTTGCCATAGCTGGCCAGGATCCGCGCCACTTCCTTGCGGATGGCCTCGGGTTTGGCGTACAGCACGGTCGGGTCCATGTTGCCCTGCAGCGCCACCTTGTCACCCACGCGGCGACGGGCATCGCCGATTTCGCAGGTCCAGTCCAGGCCCAGCGCGTCGGCACCGGCCTCGGCGATGCTTTCCAGCCACAGGCCACCGTTCTTGGTGAAGAGAATGACTGGCACCTTGCGCCCTTCGTGCTCGCGGATCAGGCCGCTGACGATCTTGCGCATATAGTTCAGGGAGAACTCCTGGTAGGCCGCCGCCGACAGGTTGCCACCCCAGGTGTCGAAGATCTGCACCGCCTGGGCGCCGGCCAGGATCTGGCCGTTGAGGTAGCTGGTGACCGACTGCGCCAGCTTGTCCAGCAGCAGGTGCAGGGCTTCGGGATTGTCATAGGCCATGGCCTTGGTCTTGCGGAAGTCCTTCGACGAGCCGCCCTCGACCATGTAGGTGGCCAGGGTCCACGGGCTGCCGGAGAAACCGATCAGCGGCACGCGGCCGTTGAGCTCGCGGCGGATGGTGCTGACCGCATCCATCACGTAACCCAGGTCCTTCTGTGGGTCGGGGATCGGCAGGGCTTCGATGTCCGCCAGGGTGCTGATGACCTTCTTGAAGCGCGGGCCTTCGCCGGTTTCGAAGTACAGACCCTGGCCCATGGCGTCGGGAATGGTGAGGATGTCCGAGAAGAGGATCGCCGCGTCCAGCGGGTAGCGGTCCAGCGGCTGCAGCGTCACCTCGCAGGCGAACTGCGGGTTCATGCACAGGCTCATGAAGTCACCGGCCTTGGCGCGGCTGGCGCGGTACTCCGGGAGGTAGCGGCCGGCCTGGCGCATCATCCAGACCGGGGTGACGTCTACGGGTTGCTTGAGCAGTGCACGCAGGAAACGATCGTTCTTCAGGGCAGTCATGGCGATATCCGGCAGAAAGGTGGGGGCATTTTCGCAGACCCCACCGGAAAAGGCACGGCGTGAAGCCGCGCCAATTTGTCCACGCGGACAGGAAACCTCAGTCGCCGGCCTGCTCGAACGCGTAGCCTAGCGACAACAACGTCTGGTCGGACCATTTCGAACCCGCGAAGTACAAACCCATGGGCCGTCCGGACGGCCCGGAACCTGCCGGTACCGTGAGACCCGGGTAGCCAGCCTGCGCCCCATACCCAGCAAGATAGCCGAGAGTCAGGTCGACCAACGCGACCAGGCCATGCGCTGCGAGGGCGTCATCGATCAGCTTGCGGCTTTCGTTGCGTAACTGGTCCGCGAACAACTGGTAGAGCGGCTCGGGAATGCTCAGTGATTCGGCAAGCTGCAGCATGTCCTGGCCATAGCCCGCCTCATCAGGATTGGCGGTGTTGAAGGCAATCACGTCAGCCAGGGTCTTCACTGCTATACCGGGTCGGCTGGCCAGGTAGGTCGCCAGTTCACGCTTCACGTCGACGCATAACACAACGATCTGCGCCTCGTTCAGCGACGGGAAGGTGAAATCAACGGGCACCAGCGTCGCGCCGGCACGCTCCAGCCTGGCGGCCATGATGGCGAACTCCGGGTGCTGATTCAGCGGGGTGCCGTCGGCGGCCATTGCCGGATAGCCTAGTTTCGCGCCCTGCAGCGCATTGCTGTCCAGCCCTGATGCATAGTCGATCAACGTCGTGGGAGCGCCCTCCACAACGGGACCAGGCCCGTCGACCCCGAACATCGCGGCGAGCAGCAACGCAGCATCCATGACGCTGCGCGCCATGGGGCCCGCGGTATCCTGCCGCTTCGTCAGCGGCACCAGGCCGAACTGGTCGAGCAGGCCCAACGTCGGGCGCAACCCGACCACCCCACTGACCATCGCCGGCCCCACCAATGATCCATTGGTCTCGGTCGCGACGGCCATCGGTGAGTAGCCGGCACTGACCGCCACTGCCGAGCCAGCGCTTGAGCCATGCACCGGGAAGTCGAGCCCCACGGCACTGCGCGTCTGCCCACCGCGCCCACTCCAGCCAAGCGGCATTGTGCTCCAGTCACGCATACCGACCCATTCACTGAGGTTGGTCTTGCCCAACACCACCGCGCCAGCGGCCCGCAGGCGCTGCACAACATAGGCATCCGCAGCGGCCGGTTCACCCACCAGCGCCGGCGAGCCAGCGCTCGTCTGCATACAGTCTCCCGTATCGACGCTGTCCTTGATCAGCACCGGGATACCATGCAGAGGCCCACGCAGAGTGCCCGCCGCGCGCTCCACGTCCAGGCTTGCAGCGATGTCAAGCGCCTCGCTGTTGGTTTCGATCACGGCTTGCAGGCTCGGCCCCTCCCGGTCGAGCGCCGCGATGCGCGCCAACGCGCGGGTCACCAGCTGGACCGAGGTCAACGAGCCGTCCTCCAGGCGTGCTTTCAACGCGGTAATGGACGCGAAGTCGTTGGTATCCGCCTCGATGATCGAAGTGAAGGCTGGGCCATCGAATTCAGAGCTGACATGCGCAGCGCTGTTTAGCAGGGCGGCAGGGTTTAGTGCAGAAAGGTGCATGCAGGTAATTCCTTGAATGGGTTACGGCCTCGCAAGGCTTGACCTACCCAGTCTCGGAATTAATGCGAGCGCTAAACAGTGGGGCTTTCAACATGCCGCACGGGGCAATTCCCACTGGTGCAGCGGTGTTTTTCCCTCAGCCACGACTGACTCGGAAACACTCCCCCGCAGCCGCCGTGCCGCACCTGCGGGAGTGCGCGTACCCACGTTTGTGCCGGATCAGACCTCGAGGTAGTCCAGGATCCCTTCGGCAGCCGTGCGCCCTTCGAAGATCGCCGTCACCACCAGGTCCGAGCCCCGCACCATGTCGCCACCGGCAAACACTTTCGGGTTGCTGGTCTGGTGCTTGTATTTGCCCTTCTCCGGCGCCACCACCCGGCCCTGGCTGTCGGTCCGGATATCGAACTGCTCGAACCACGGCGCCGGGCTCGGGCGGAAGCCGAAGGCGATCACCACGGCATCGGCCGGCAGGATCTCCTCGGAGCCCGGGATCGGCTCTGGGCTGCGACGGCCACGGGCATCCGGCTCGCCGAGACGGGTCTCGACCACCTTCACGCCTTCGACCTTGTCCTCGCCGACGATGGCGATGGGCTGGCGGTTATAGAGGAACTTCACGCCCTCTTCCTTGGCGTTCTTCACCTCTTTGCGCGACCCCGGCATGTTGGCTTCGTCGCGGCGATAGGCACAGGTCACCGACTTGGCGCCCTGGCGGATCGAAGTGCGGTTGCAGTCCATCGCGGTGTCGCCACCGCCCAGCACCACGACCTTCTTGCCCTGCATGTCGACGAAGTCTTCCGGCGCTTTCTCGAAACCGAGGTTGCGGTTGACGTTGGCGATCAGGAAGTCCAGCGCATCGTGTACGCCTGGCAGGTCTTCGCCCGGGAAGCCGCCCTTCATGTAGGTGTAGGTGCCCATGCCCATGAACACCGCGTCGTACTCGGCGAGCAGTTGTTCCATGGTGATGTCCTTGCCCACCTCGGTGTTCAGGCGGAATTCGATGCCCATGCCGGTGAAGACTTCGCGGCGATTGCTGAGCACGGTCTTTTCCAGCTTGAACTCGGGGATGCCGAAGGTCAGCAGGCCACCGATCTCCGGGTTCTTGTCGAATACCACCGGGGCGACGCCGGCACGCACCAGCACGTCGGCACAGCCCAGGCCGGCCGGGCCGGCGCCGATGATGGCGACGCGCTTGCCGGTGGGCTTGACCTTGGACATGTCCGGGCGCCAGCCCATGGCGAAGGCGGTGTCGGTGATGTACTTCTCCACCGAACCGATGGTCACCGCACCGAAACCGTCATTGAGCGTGCAGGCACCCTCGCACAGACGGTCCTGCGGGCACACGCGGCCGCACACTTCCGGTAGGGTGTTGGTCTGGTGCGACAGTTCCGCCGCCGCCAGGATGTTGCCTTCGGCGACCAGCTTCAGCCAGTTGGGGATGAAGTTGTGCACCGGGCACTTCCACTCGCAGTACGGGTTGCCGCAGCCCAGGCAACGGTGTGCCTGCTCGACCGACTGCTGCGGCTTGAAGGGTTCGTAGATCTCGACGAACTCTTTCTTGCGCTGGCGCAGCAGCTTTTTCTTCGGGTCCTTGCGGCCCACTTCGATGAACTGGAAGTCGTTGTTCAGACGTTCAGCCATTTTTCAAAACCTCTTAACAGCAGCTGCAAGCTACAAGCTGCAAGCCGCAAGACGATCACTTAAGCCGGGCAAACCCCGAACTGCTTCTACTTGCAGCTTGAGGCTTGCCACTTGCAGCTGCTTTTACTGCGGGTTGGCACGGGTGCTGGACAGCAGGTGCTTGAGGTTGGCCGCCTTCGGCTTGACCAGCCAGAAGCGCCGCACGTAGTCGTCCAGGTTCTCGGAGAGCTCACGCCCCCACTCGCTGCCGGTCTCTTCCACGTACTCGCCCAGGACCCGCGCCAAATGGCTGCGGTAGGCCTCCATCGCCTCGCCACTGATACGCTGGATTTCCACCAGCTCGTGGTTGAGTTTGTCGACGAAGGTGTTGTCCATGTCGAGCACGTAGGCGAAACCGCCCGTCATGCCGGAACCGAAGTTGTAACCGGTCTTGCCCAATACGCAGACAAAGCCGCCGGTCATGTATTCACAGCAGTGATCGCCGGTGCCCTCGACCACAGCGTGGGCCCCGGAGTTACGCACAGCGAAACGCTCGCCTGCGGTACCCGCGGCGAACAGCTTGCCGCCGGTGGCGCCATACAGGCAGGTGTTGCCGACAATGGCACTGTGCTGGGTTTCGAACGGGCTGCCGGCAGGCGGCACGATGGTGACCTTGCCACCGGTCATGCCCTTGCCGACGTAGTCGTTGGCGTCGCCTTCCAGATGCAGGTTCAGGCCACCGGCGTTCCACACGCCGAAGCTTTGGCCTGCGGTGCCCTTGAAGCGGAAGGTGATCGGCGCCGCGGCCATGCCCTGGTTGCCGTGCAGCTTGGCGATTTCGCCGGAGATGCGCGCACCAATGGAACGGTCGCAGTTGCAGATGTCGAGGCTGAACTCGCCACCGGCCAGGTCACGGATGGCCGGCAAGGCCATCTCGACCATCTTCTCGGCCAGCTCGCCCTTGTCGAACGGCGGGTTCTTGTCGACTTCGCAGAACTGCGGCTTGTCGGCCGGGATGTGCGAGCTGCCCAGCAATGGCGACAGGTCGAGGTACTGCTGACGCTCGGTGTCGCCCGGCAGCACGTCGAGCAGGTCGGTGCGGCCGATCAGCTCGCCCAGGCTGCGCACGCCCAGCTTGGCCAGCCATTCGCGGGTCTCTTCGGCGACGAAGGTGAAGAAGTTGATCACCATGTCGACGGTGCCGATGTAGTGGTCCTTGCGCAGCTTGTCGTTCTGGGTGGCCACGCCAGTGGCGCAGTTGTTCAGGTGGCAGATGCGCAGATACTTGCAGCCCAGGGCGATCATCGGCGCGGTGCCGAAGCCGAAGCTCTCGGCGCCGAGGATGGCCGCTTTGATCACATCCAGGCCGGTCTTCAGGCCGCCGTCGGTCTGTACCCGGACCTTGCCGCGCAAGTCGTTGCCGCGCAGGGTCTGGTGGGTTTCGGCCAGGCCCAGTTCCCACGGGGCACCGGCGTACTTGATCGAAGTCAGCGGCGAAGCGCCGGTACCACCGTCGTAACCGGAGATGGTGATCAGGTCGGCATAGGCCTTGGCCACACCGGCGGCGATGGTGCCCACGCCAGCTTCGGCCACCAGCTTGACCGACACCAGGGCCTGCGGGTTGACCTGCTTGAGGTCATAGATCAGCTGGGCCAGGTCTTCGATCGAGTAGATGTCGTGGTGCGGTGGCGGCGAGATCAGGGTCACGCCCGGTACCGCATAGCGCAGCTTGGCGATCAGGCCGTTGACCTTGCCGCCCGGCAGCTGGCCGCCCTCGCCGGGCTTGGCGCCCTGGGCAACCTTGATCTGCAGCACTTCAGCATTGACGAGATACTCCGGGGTCACACCAAAGCGGCCGGTGGCCACCTGCTTGATCTTCGAGCTCTTGATGGTGCCGTAACGGGCCGGGTCTTCGCCGCCCTCGCCGGAGTTGGAGCGCGCCCCCAGGCGGTTCATCGCCTCGGCCAGCGCTTCGTGGGCTTCCGGCGACAGTGCGCCCAGCGAGATACCGGCGGAGTCGAAGCGTTTGAGGATGGCCTCCAACGGCTCGATCTGGTCGAGCGCCAGCGGCTGGTCGGCCACTTTCACCTTCAGCAGATCGCGGATCATCGACACCGGGCGCTGGTCGACCAGCGTGGTGTATTCCTTGAACTTGTTGTAGTCGCCCTGCTGCACGGCGGCTTGCAGGGTGTTGACCACGTCCGGGTTGTAGGCGTGGTATTCGCCACCGTGGACGAACTTCAGCAGGCCACCTTGCTGGATCGGCTTGCGCGCGCTCCAGGCTTCGGCTGCCAGCAGTTTCTGGTCGCTTTCGAGGTCTTCGAAGCGCGCGCCCTTGATACGGCTGGACACGCCCTTGAAGCTCAGGCCGACCACTTCCTCGGACAGGCCGATCGCTTCGAACAACTGAGCGCCACGGTACGAGGCGATGGTAGAGATGCCCATCTTCGACAGGATCTTCAGCAGGCCTTTGGAGATGCCTTTGCGGTAGTACTTGAAGACTTCGTCCAGGTCACCCAGCACTTCGCCGGTGCGAATCAGGTCGGCCAGTACTTCATAGGCCAGGTACGGGTAGACGGCCGAGGCACCGAAGCCCAGCAGCACGGCAAAGTGGTGCGGGTCGCGGGCAGTGGCGGTCTCGACCAGGATGTTGCTGTCGCAACGCAGGCCCTGCTCGGTCAGGCGATGGTGCACCGCGCCGACGGCCAGCGAAGCATGCACCGGCAGCTTGCCCGGGGCGATGTAGCGGTCGCTCAGCACCAGCTGGGTCTTGCCGCCGCGCACGGCTTCTTCTGCCTGATCGGCGATGTTGCGGATGGCCGCCTCGAGGCCGACGCTTTCGTCGTAGTTGAGGTCGATCAACTGGCGGTCGAAGCCTTCGCGCTCCAGGTTCATCAGCGAACGCCACTTGGCGGGCGAAATGACCGGCGAGCTGAGGATGACCCGCGAGGCGTGCTCGGGGGATTCCTGGAAGATATTGCGCTCGGCGCCCAGGCAGATTTCCAGGGACATCACGATCGCCTCGCGCAGCGGGTCGATCGGCGGGTTGGTCACCTGGGCGAACTGCTGGCGGAAGAAGTCATACGGCGAGCGCACACGCTGCGACAGCACGGCCATCGGCGTGTCGTCACCCATCGAGCCGACCGCTTCCTGGCCCTGCTCACCCAACGGGCGCAGCACCTGGTCACGCTCCTCGAAGGTGACCTGGAACATCTTCATGTATTGCTTGAGCTGGTCGGCATCGTAGCTGGCCACGCCCTGGTCGTCGGTCAGCGTTGCCTGGATGCGCGTGGCGTGCTGACGCAGCCAGCGCTTGTACGGGTGACGCGACTTCAAGCGGTTGTCGATGGCGTCGGTGTCGAGGATCTGGCCGGTCTCGGTGTCCACGGCGAGGATCTGGCCCGGGCCGACACGGCCCTTGGCCAGGACGTCCTCAGGCTGGTAGCCCCATACACCGATTTCCGAAGCGATGGTGATGTAGCCGTTGGTGGTGGTCACCCAGCGCGCCGGGCGCAGGCCATTGCGATCGAGCAGGCACACCGCGTGGCGGCCTTCGGTCATGACGATGCCGGCCGGGCCGTCCCACGGCTCCATGTGCATGGAGTTGTATTCGTAGAAGGCGCGCAGGTCGGCGTCCATGGTCTCGACGTTCTGCCAGGCTGGCGGTACCAGCATGCGCACGCCGCGGAACAGATCGATGCCGCCGGTGACCATCAGCTCCAGCATGTTGTCCATGCTCGAGGAGTCGGAACCGACACGGTTGACCAGCGGGCCGAGCTCTTCGAGGTCGGGGATCAGGTCGTTGGCGAACTTGGTGCGACGGGCCATGGCCCAGTTGCGGTTGCCGGTGATGGTGTTGATCTCGCCGTTGTGGGCGAGGAAGCGGAAGGGCTGGGCCAGCGGCCACTTCGGTAGCGTATTGGTGGAGAAGCGCTGGTGGAACACGCAGATCGCGGTCTGCAGGCGCTCGTCACCCAGGTCCGGATAGAACGCCGCGAGATCGCGCGGCATCATCAGGCCTTTGTAGATGATGGTCTTGTGCGAGAAGCTGCAGATGTAGTGGTCGGCGTCGTGGGCGTTGGCCACGGACGAACGGCGACGGGCACTGAACAGCTTGATGGCGAATTCCTGGTCGCTCAGGCCTTCGCCGCCGATGAACACCTGCTCGATCTGCGGCAGGCGCTCCAGGGCCAGGCGCCCCAGCACGCTGGTGTCGATCGGCACTTTACGCCAGCCGACAAGCTTGAGACCGGCATTGACGATCTCGCGGTCCATGTTCTGGCGGGCGGCTTCGGCTTTCACCGGGTCCTGGTTGAAGAACACCATGCCGACCGCGTACTGCCTGGGCAGCTCGACGGCGAAGTGTTCCCGGGCCACGGCACGCAGGAATTGATCGGGCTTCTGCATGAGCAGACCGCAACCGTCGCCGGTCTTGCCGTCGGCGTTGATGCCGCCGCGGTGGGTCATGCAGGTCAGCGCCTGCATGGCGGTTTGCAGAAGGTGGTGACTCGGCTGCCCCGTCATATGGGCGATCAGGCCGAAACCACAGTTGTCCTTGAATTCTTCGGGATGGTACAGACCTGTTTTCATAGACACTTTCTCACCAGGTTCACCTCTCAACCGGAGGCAAATCTCTTTTTTAACAACCACTTACCATCCACGCCGATCAAACGCCAGCTTTTTTGCGGTGGTCATGGAAAACCATTGTTGCACAGCGACAGCGACGCCCACAAATTTTCATGTCTCACCATTGAAAATTTATGTCGCAATTTTGAATGTTTTTGCGCCATGCGCCGTGGTAGCGGCTTGGCTCGAGTCTGAAGCGTTTCAGCCAGGACTGCAAGGAAGGGCTTGTGGCCGGCAGTCTGGGACAGAAAAGCCTGCCGCACGTGAATGCAGCAGGCTAGTCGAAAGCTAGAAGTCGCTCAGCAACTGGGCGGCGGGGTGGTGCCGCCCGGAAGGTATCAGCGGGCCGTGGCCAGCTCTTGTTGGACGCTGCCGACGGTACGTGGCCAAGGTTTACCAGCCTGGACCTTGGCTGGCAAGTTCTTGATTGCCGCAGCAGCGGCGTCGCGGCTGGCGAAGTTGCCGTAGGTGACGACGTACAGTGGCTTGCCCTGCAGGTTTTTCTTGAAGTAGCGATAGTCGCCACCCTGCTCCTTGACGAACGACTGGGCCGACGCCTCGGAGCTGGTGCCGAAGATCTGCACCACATAATTGCCCGGCTTCTGGCCGGCATACCAGCCACTGTTACCCGCACCACCGGCTGCCGGTTTCTCCACGGGCTTGGCTGCTGGCTTGGCGCTGGCGACCTGGGTCGGGGCTGGGGCAGGCTTCGCAGGTGCAACCGGTTTTGCCGGCTGGGTTGCGACAGGCTTTGGAGCCGGCGCAACCGGCTGAACCGGCGCAGTAGCGACCGGTTGCGCTGGCGCTGGCGCCGGGCTGGCAGTGGCCCCCTGCGGCGGCGCGATGGTGGTCACGGTCGGCGGCACGGCGGCCGACGGCGCGGACGGCTGCAGTGCGGTACTGCCGGCAGGGCCGCTCTCCTCGCCTTCGCCCATGCCCGCAGCCTGGGCCAGCGGCTCACGCATCACCGGCTGCGACTGACCGACCAGCGGCAGCGGCATCGGCTGGGAGGAGCCGGAGAATTCGATGGCTGGCGCACCATTGCCACCCTGCCCCAACGGCAGTTGGGCCTGCGCGGTAGGCGCCTCGGCCGGGGCCTTGTCGCCTTTCTTGGGCATCAGGACCGCCGCACCGACGGCGACCACGACCACAGCGGACAACGCGAGCACGTGTTTCTTAGGCATTTTGAACCCCATGGATGGTCGCTTGGCCGTGGTACGGCTGGCGATCATGGTTTCGATCAAGGTATCGCGGGCGACCTGGTTGATGTTGCCAGGCCAACCGTCGGAGTTTTCGTGGATGTCGACGATCTGCTCGCGAGTGAACACCTCGATGCCCCGGCCAGCACCTTCCAGGCGCTGTTCCAGGTACTCGCGGGTTTCTTCCTCGCTGTACGGGGCCAGCTCGATGATGTGGAAACGCTCCTCATCGATGTTCAGCTCTTCCAGCCCGGCGATCAGCGATGGCTCGCCGAACAGGAACACGTGCGGGCGCCCTTCGGAGGTGCCTGCCGCCAACTCCAGCAACGCTTGGAGTGCCGACTCGTCGAGTTGTTCCGCATCATCCACCAGCAGATAGACTTCCTGGCCGGTCAGCGCCAGTTGCACCACCTGCGTCAGAATGGCCTGCACTTCCGGCTGCGCCACGTTCAGCGACTGGGCCACCTGGCCGAGCACGCTGGCCGCATCGCTGGCACCACGGGCGGAGACCACCACGCTCTGCACCGACTGCTTGTTGGTGCTGGCCACCAGCGCCTGGCGCAGCAGGGTCTTGCCGCTGCCAACAGGGCCGGTGACCACCAGCATCAACTGGCTGTAGCGCGCCAGGTGGTGCAACTGGCCCAGCACCGGCTTGCGCTGGGCAGGGAAGAACTTGAAGCCGGGCACGCGGGGCGCGAACGGATCGTGGCTCAACTGGTAATGATCGAGGAACGCCTCATCGGCATGCAAAGTGCTCATTGCGTTGTCACAACCTCAAAGCTGGGCCACGATCGCGCGGTAATCCGCCGCCAGCGTGGCCTGAAGAATCTCTTTCGGATAGTCGTCGGTGACGACGGCCTCGCCCATCTGGCGCAACAGCACCAGGCGCAGGCGCCCGTCGAGCACTTTCTTGTCGACCGCCATGTGCTCCATGAAATGCGCCGGGGTCATTTCCTGTGGTGGCACCACCGGCAATCCTGCATCCTGCAGCAGGCGAATACCGCGATCACGCGCCGGCTGGTCGATCCAGCCCAGGCGCATGGACATTTCCAGGGCCATCACCGTGCCGGCCGCCACGGCTTCGCCGTGCAGCCATACACCGTAGCCCATGTGGGTTTCGATGGCGTGGCCGAAGGTGTGGCCAAGATTGAGCGTGGCGCGCACACCCGACTCGCGCTCGTCTGCACCGACCACGGCCGCCTTGGCCGCGCAGGAGCGGCGGATCGCTTCGGTCAGGGCCACGGGTTCCAGGGCGCGCAAGGCCTGCATGTTGTCTTCGAGCCACCCGAGGAAGGGCTCGTCGCAGATCAGGCCGTACTTGATGATTTCGGCCAGCCCCGCAGACAGCTCGCGCTCGGGCAGCGTCTTCAGGCTGGTGGTGTCGATCAGTACTGCATTGGGCTGATAGAAAGCACCGACCATGTTCTTGCCCAGCGGGTGGTTGATACCGGTCTTGCCGCCGACCGAAGAATCCACCTGGGACAGCAGGGTGGTCGGGACCTGGATGAAGTCCACGCCACGCTGGTAGCAGGCCGCGGCGAAGCCGGCCATGTCACCGATCACGCCGCCACCAAGCGCCACCACGGTGGTGCGTCGGTCGTGACGCGCGGTCAGCAGGGCATCGAAGATCAGTTGCAGGGTTTCCCAGTTCTTGTGTTTTTCGCCGTCGGGCAGCACCACCGGCAGCACCGAGTAGGCGCCCAACGTCTTGCTCAGGCGTTCGAGATACAGGGGCGCGACGGTCTCGTTCGAGATGATGGCGACCTGCCGGCCGGCGATATGTGGCGCCAGCAGCTCTGGCTGGTCCAGCAGGCCCTCGCCAATGTAGATCGGATAGCTACGTTCGCCCAGGTCGACCTTTAGTGTCTGCATGTATCCCCACAATGTACTTGGGCGCGGCGCCTATCGAGCGAGCCACGCGATCAGGTTGAACCCCGCCTCGGCGATGGAGGCCGAGGATAGACCCCGCTTATCGGGGCGGCAACTGCTGCAGGCGCTCCAGAATATCGAGCACCACCATGCGCGGCGGCCGTTCGTCGGTTTCCACCACCAGGTCGGCAATCTCGCGATAGAGCGGGTCACGCGCTTCGAACAGGGCGCGCAGGGTCGCTTCCGGGTTGGCGGTGCGCAACAAGGGCCGGTTGCGGTCCCGCGCGGTGCGCCCGACCTGCTGCGCCACCGAAGCATGCAAGTAGACCACCCGGCCGCCCGCACGCAGCGCGATGCGGTTGGCATCACGCATCACCGCGCCGCCGCCGGTGGCCAGCACCACACCGTCGAGATCACAGAGTTCGGCGATCATCGCCTGCTCACGGTCGCGAAAGCCCGGTTCGCCTTCCTTGTCGAAGATCCACGGGATGTTGGCGCCGGTTCGCAGTTCGATTTCCTTGTCGGAATCCTTGAACAGCAGGCGCAGCTCTTTGGCCAACAGGCGTCCGA
Source organism: Pseudomonas entomophila (assembly GCF_018417595.1). Taxonomy (NCBI): domain Bacteria; kingdom Pseudomonadati; phylum Pseudomonadota; class Gammaproteobacteria; order Pseudomonadales; family Pseudomonadaceae; genus Pseudomonas; species Pseudomonas entomophila. The sequence goes on along the minus strand of NZ_CP070982.1, from coordinate 352,063 downwards.
TGGTGCTCTTTCCAGCGCCCATGGGCCCCACAAGTATCAAATTTCGCACAGAATCAACGACTCACAGCAATCGCCTGGTCACTCATGATACGCGGAGTCAGGAAGACCAGCAGCTCGGATTTTTTCTCTTGTAATGCATCGCGTCGAAACAGCCGCCCAACATACGGCAGATCGCCGAAAAATGGCACCTTGTCGACCACATTGTTCTGCGACGTCGAGTACACGCCACCAATCACAATGGTCTCGCCATCGGTGACCCGCACCTTGGCATTGACTTCGTTCTTGCGGATGGGGGGCACGTTGTTCAGGGCATTGACGAAATCCGGCTCGTCCTTGGTCACCCGCACCTCCATGATCACCTTGCCATCCGGGGTGATCTGCGGTGTCACTTCCAACGACAGGGAGGCTTCGCGAAACGAGATGGAGGTGGCACCGCTCTTGGTGGTCTCCTGATAGGGAACCTCGGTGCCCTTGAGAATGCGCGCGGTCTCCTTGTCGGCGGTAACGACCCTGGGCTGGGAGATGATCTCGCCATTGCCGCTTTTTTCCATCGCGCTGAGCTCGAGGTCGAGCAGGATGTCGCTGCGCAACAAACCGACCCCAAGCGCCGAGGTCGCCCGCTCCACACCCAGGTCGACGAACAGATCACTGCCCAGGCGGTTGTCCTGGCCATACAGCGGACCACCCCAGCGCACGCCCAAGGCCTTTTCATAATCGATGTTGGCCTCGACGATGCGAGCCTCGATCATGACCTGGCGCACAGGCACATCGAGCTGGGTCACCAACCGCCGGATTTCACCCAACCGATCCGCGGGCTGGGCAACCACCAGCGTATTGGTGCGTGCATCCACGCTCAAGCTGCCGCGCCCGGCCAGGATGCCGTCGTCGGCCAGGCTCGCCAGCAGCAGCTCGGCAAGCTCCGACGCCTTGGCGTGATGGACCGGTATAAGCTCCCGCCGCAACGGCTCGAGCCGAGCGTCCAGCGCCTGCTCCAGATGGGCGCCGCGCGACTGCTCGGCGAGCTCGGCAATGGGCGCCACCAACAGCACATTCCCCTCCTGCCGGCGCCCCAACCCCTTGCTGCGTAATACAAGGTCGAGTGCCTGGTCCCAGGGCACCTCCTCCAGCCTGAGGGTGACTCGCCCCTGGACGGCATCGCTGGCCACCAGGTTGATACCGGCGTAGTCGGCCATTACCTGCAATACCGCACGCACTTCCACATCCTGGAAGTTCAACGACATCGATTCGCCCTGAAACTCAGCCGCCAGCGTTGCCCGTACGCCCAACAGCACCAGCATCGCGCTCGCCAGCCCCGTCAATCTCATCCTTGACCTCCCCACGCGCACTCTTCCCGAGAGCCAGATACCTGGAACGCTCCTGCCAAGCACCACCGATGAACAAGCGCTCACGCACCTCGACCTGCTCGGCATCTATGCTCACCACAAACCCCTCGTCACGCCCCAAAGGCTCCCCGGCCGCCACCCGGTACAGGCGGCCAGCTGAACGCAGCAACGCCTGGCGACCGCCAGCGCCGGACAAACTACCCACCATTTCCAACTGCTCCAGAGGGATCCGCCCGAGCCCAGGATCAGCCGAGCCGTCACTCCCGGCCTGGAACGGATCGAAGGCTACGACTGGGTAGGTCGAGCGAGCGGGCTCGTCAGCCAAATTGTCAGGAGGCTCAAGCGGCTCTCCTGGGTGATGGAGATCTACCTGTAACCGCGCACTGACTATCCCGGCTCGCTCATCACCCCCGCTCACGTTCAGGCGCGGAACAGTCAACAGTCGCAGCTGCCCAAGCCATTGCACCAGCCACGCGTGCAACGCCGGGTAGCTGCCCTTCACCTGGATGTCGAGGGGCAACCTGCGGTATCCGGCTTCCTGTCGCTCCTCAAGCACCTCCAGCCGTTCGAACAGCAAGCCATGCTCGTGCCCCGAGACCGCCAGCTGATCGAGCAACTCACTAATGCCCTCGCCCGCCGCCAGCCGCCATCGCTCCGCGCGCAAACGCTGCTCCATTTCCTCCAGCGCCCTGCGCTCGGCATCGACGTCAAAGGCCAGGGTGGCCCCGGCTTCGTGCTCCTGACGCAGCCGATGCTCCGTCAACACAGCGAACTGGTAGCCCTGATGCACCTCGCGCAAGCGGCCCAGGTAACCTGCAACGCCCACTGCCAGCACCAGCGATAACACGACAATGAACCTGAACAAGGGGGATCGATGCACCGCCCCCTGCCAATCGAACACCCACCTGCCGGTCACGACCACCTCGCCGGCAAGCGCGCCGTCATGACAAATTCGTCGCCCCCGGAGCTGTGCCTGAGGCGTACAAGCTCCAGGTCCTGAAGCACATCTGCCTGCTCCAGCCTGCGCATCAGCAAAGCCACCACGGATGCCGAGGCGGCCTTTCCCGTCAGTTGCACTCGATCACCCTGCACATCCAGCTCGCGCAATCGCGCCCCCTCAGGCATGGCCATCTCCAGGCCTGAGAAAAGCGCTGGCAGCAAAGCCTGCGCCGCCCTGAGCCTGGACAACGCCATGTACTGTGCAAGCAAGGCATTATGTGAAGCGCGCAGATGCTCAACCTGTGTCTGAGCGATATCGAACCCTTCCACTTCGCGCTGCAGAGCAGCGATCAGCTCATTCTGTCGAGCCAGGCGTGACTGCATGCTTTGATCGAACAGCATCACCGCGACGACTGCCATCACCAGGCTGGCCATCAGCACACCCCGGAACTGCCGCACAACCGCTACCCGACGCAACTCACGCCAAGGCATCAAGTTCAAACGTACTTTCATGGCCGCAAGCCTCCCAACGCCAGCCCGCACGCCAAAGCCATGGATGCCGCAAAGGTTTCGGACTCGGCGCTGCCAGCCAGCGGCGAAGGGCGCGCGAGGCTGCAGCGCACCGCCAGCCGGTCAGCCAACTGCCCGGCTCGCTCGGCGTCCGCGGCGCCCCCTGCAAGCATCACTTGCCTCACTCGCTCCCGCGCGCCATGCAACGACCAGAGACGCTCAACGCTTTGGAGCCATTGCCCCGATGCCTCCAAAGCGAGGTGCTGACGCTGGGGAACAGGATCACCCTGCCAACCATGCAGCACGATTTCGCCAGCCTCCAACTGCAATAGCGCCGAATCGGCCGACGCTGCGCCCCCCGATGCACGCAACAGGGCGAAACTGTCGACCTCCATGGCCGCTATCTGCATTCCCGCCTGGTTGAACATTTGCTCAAGAGGGTCAAGCTGGCTCTGCCGGCAGGCGGCCACCAGGACATCGGTATGGGCAGGGCTCTCGGCAGAGCCCCCCAACACCTGGAAATCCAGGGCCAGGTCATCCAGCGGGAAGGGAAACAATTGCTCGGCCTGGGCAAGCAACTGCGCCTCTGTGTCGAATCGGGTTGTGTCGGAAGGTAGCTGACAGACCTTGCAGATCACCTGTGATGCCGGCAACGCCAGCGCGACCCTCCGTTGCGGCGTCGCACAGCGTCGGTGCGCCTCGCGCAGGGCTTCAGGCAGTTGCGAATGACCCATCGGCCTCGTAATTGGCTCGCAAGCCCAGGCCGCGACTCGCCAATGCCCGCGTTGGCGGCGCAATTGCAGCATTCGTATGGTGTCGGAGGTAATTTCAACCCCCAGCAGTGAACCGGCATCCCTGCCAAAGCGTCCGAGCATGGCTGTCCCTTCCTGGTCACGGCGAGCCGACGCGATTGCGGCGCCAGCGGTCATCGCCAGGCCCCGACCGGTCACCCGATGGGGCGAAAAGTGCTTATAATGCCCAGCGAATTTTCCCGTCCGCTGGCCCTGCGCGCCCTCCACTCCTCAACCTGGACACCCAAAAGCCTTGATACGCCTGCTGAAGTTCTTCTGGTGGTCTTTCGTCGCAGTCATCTGCGCGCTCGTACTCGGTGTGAGCGGTGCGTTCCTGTATCTTAGCCCCAGCCTGCCCTCGGTCGATTCGCTGCGAAGCGTCCAGTTGCAAATCCCCCTGAGGGTGTACAGCAGCGATGGCAAACTGATTGCCGAGTTCGGCGAGATGCGGCGCTCGCCGATCAAATTCCAGGAAATTCCCCCACAGTTCATCCAGGCGCTTCTGTCCGCCGAAGACGACAACTTCCTCAACCACTACGGTGTAGACCCCAGCAGCCTGATGCGCGCGGCCACGCAACTGCTCAAGTCCGGGCATATCCAGACCGGCGGCAGCACCATCACCATGCAGGTGGCGAAGAACTTCTTCCTGAGCAGCGAACGCAGCTTCTCGCGCAAGACCAACGAGATCCTCCTGGCGCTGCAGATCGAACGCGAGCTGACCAAGGACGAGATTCTCGAGCTGTACGTCAACAAGATCTACCTGGGTAACCGCGCCTACGGCATCGACGCGGCGGCTCAGGTGTACTACGGCAAGTCGATCCGCGACGTCAGCCTGGCGCAGATGGCCATGATCGCCGGCCTGCCCAAGGCACCATCGCGCTTCAACCCGCTGGCCAACCCAGTGCGCGCCAAGGAGCGCCGCGACTGGATCCTCGGGCGCATGTACAAACTCGGCAAGATCGACGATGCCAGCTACCAGGCCGCCCTGGCCGAACCGCTCAACGCCAGCTACCACGTGCCGACCCCGGAAGTGAACGCGCCCTATGTCGCCGAGATGGCCCGCGCCGAGATGGTCGGGCGCTATGGCAGCGACGCCTACACCGAAGGCTTCCGCGTCACCACCACCGTGCCCAGCGACATGCAGCAGATGGCCAACAATGCGGTGCTCAACGGGCTCTCCGAATACGACGAGCGCCATGGTTATCGCGGCCCCGAGGCACGCTTCCCCAGCAAGACCCGAGCCGCCTGGCTGCAGGACTTGGGCAAGCAGCGCACCTTGGGCGGCCTGGAACCGGCCATCGTCACCCATGTCGAGAAGAACGGCCTGAAGGTGATGACCCGCGCCGGCCTGGAAGAGGACGTGGCCTGGGACACCATGAAATGGGCCCGCCCTTATATAAACAGCAACTCGCAAGGCCGTTCGCCGCAGTCACCGGCCGATGTGGCCCAGGTCGGCGACCTCGTGCGCCTGCAACGCCTGGAGAACGGCAAGCTCAAGTTCAGCCAAGTGCCAGGTGCACAGAGCGCACTGGTCACCCTCGACCCTTACAATGGCGCCATCCGCGCCCTGGTCGGTGGTTTCTCCTTCGAGCAGAGCAACTACAACCGCGCCATGCAGGCCAAGCGTCAGCCCGGCTCCAGCTTCAAGCCGTTCGTCTACAGCGCCGCGCTGGACAACGGCTACACCGCTGCCAGCCTGGTCAACGACGCACCGATCGTGTTCGTCGACGAGTACCTGGACAAGGTCTGGCGTCCGAAGAACGACACCAACACCTTCCTCGGCCCGATCCGCATGCGCGAGGCGCTGTACAAGTCGCGCAACCTGGTCTCGATCCGACTGCTGCAAGCGATGGGCGTCGACCGCACCATCGACTACATCGCCAAGTTCGGCTTCAACAAGCAGGACCTGCCGCGCAACCTGTCGCTGGCTCTCGGCACCGCGACCTTGACGCCCATGGAGATTGCCACCGGCTGGAGCACCTTCGCCAACGGCGGCTACAAGATCAGCCCGTACCTGATCGACCGCGTCGAAAGCCGCAACGGCGAAACCCTGTTCACTGCCAACCCGGCGCGCGTGCCCCAGGGCAGCCAGGACCAGGCCGGCCTTGCGGCGCCTGAGCAGCCGATCAGTGTCGCGCCGATGCCAGGGGAAGCCCCCTCGGCCTTTGGCCAGGTGGCCCCGGCACCTCAGGCGCCGGCCATCGCCGAGCAGATCATCGACGGTCGCACCACCTACATCCTCACCAGCATGCTGCAGGACGTGATCAAGCGCGGCACCGGCCGCCGCGCCCTGGCCCTGGGCCGTGGCGACCTGGCAGGCAAGACCGGTACCACCAACGAATCCAAGGACGCCTGGTTCTCCGGCTACAACGCCGACTATGTCACTACCGTCTGGGTAGGTTTCGACCAGCCCGAGACGCTGGGCCGCCGCGAGTATGGTGGCACCGTGGCGCTGCCGATCTGGATGAGTTTCATGGGCCAGGCGCTCAAGGACAAACCCGAGCATGCGCCGGCCGAGCCCGAGGGTATTCTCAGCCTGCGCGTCGACCCAGTCAGCGGCCGTGCGGCCACACCCAGCACGCCGAACGCCTACTTCGAGCTGTTCAAGGCCGAGGATTCGCCACCGTCGGTGGATGAGCTGGGCAATGGCGCGGCGCCAGGCAGCCCGCTGCCAGCGGATGAATCGGCACCGATGGATCTGTTCTGACCAGGCAAAATACAGTCTCAAAGGCAACTTCGGTCCTGTGGGAGCGGGTTTACCCGCGAAGGCTTCAGCGAAGCCAAAGACGTTTTCGCGGGTAAACCTGCCCCCACAATAACTTCGGTGAACCCACAGACAAGCAAAAAGCCCCGGCTCTCACGAGCCGGGGCTTTTTCATGACGCTACAACGGGATCAGCCGTTGAACACGTCATCCACGCTCTTGAGCGGGTAGTGCTTCGGATACGGCAGGGTCGCCACGCCGGATTCGATGGCAGCCTTGGCCACGGCATCGGAAACCACGGTGATCAGGCGGGCATCCAGCGGCTTCGGAATGATGTACTCGCGGCCGAATTCCAGGGCTTGTACACCGTACGCCTCGCAAACTTCCTTCGGCACTGGCAGCTTGGCCAGGTCCTTCAGGGCGATGGCGGCGGCGATCTTCATTTCTTCGTTGATGCGCTTGGCGCGAACGTCCAGGGCACCACGGAAGATGAACGGGAAGCCAAGCACGTTGTTGACCTGGTTCGGGTAGTCGGAGCGACCGGTGGCCATGATTACGTCGCTGCGAGTGGCGTGGGCCAGTTCCGGGGCGATTTCTGGGTCCGGGTTCGAGCAGGCGAACACGATCGGGTTGGCGGCCATCGACTTCAGGCCTTCGGCGCTCAGCAGGTTCGGGCCGGACAGACCGACAAACACGTCAGCGCCGTCGAGGGCATCAGCCAGGGTGCGCTTGTCGGTGGTGTGGGCGAACTGGGCCTTGTACTGGTTCAGGTCGTCGCGGCCGGCATGGATCACGCCGCTGCGGTCGATCATGAAGATGTTCTCGACCTTGGCGCCCATGCTCACCAGCAGCTTCATGCAGGAAATGGCCGCGGCGCCGGCGCCCAGGCAGACGATCTTGGCGTCTTCGAGCTTCTTGCCGGCGATTTCCAGGGCGTTGATCATGCCGGCCGCGGTGACGATGGCGGTGCCGTGCTGGTCATCGTGGAACACCGGGATGTCGCACTGCTCGATCAGGGTGCGCTCGATCTCGAAGCACTCAGGTGCCTTGATATCCTCGAGGTTGATGCCACCGAAGGTGATGGAGATACGGCGCACGGTGTCGATGAAGGCCTGCGGGCTTTCCGACTCGACTTCGATGTCGAACACGTCGATACCGGCGAAACGCTTGAACAGAACACCCTTGCCTTCCATGACCGGCTTCGAGGCCAGCGGGCCCAGGTCACCCAGACCGAGGATCGCGGTACCGTCGGAAATCACCGCGACCAGGTTGCCCTTGCCGGTGTACTTGTAGGCCAGCTCCGGATCACGGCCGATCTCGCGCACGGGTTCGGCGACGCCTGGGCTGTAGGCCAGGGCGAGGTCGCGGGCGGTGGCGGTTGGCTTGGAGAGCTCGACGCTCAGTTTCCCCGGACGAGGCTGAGCGTGGTATTCGAGAGCGGCGGTTTTCAGGTCTGACATGATGGGCATTCCGCTATTTACTGTTCTGACGGACCGCCGAGGATACGCAAAGTGCCGGGGGGCGACAAGACTGCCCGGTCACTATGTGTCAAGGCCTCTGGCCTACGACTTTACGCTATAACCCACGGGGCTTACGGAAGCCAGTGTGTACAATCCAATAGCAAACTGTCTACAACTATTTAGCCGGAAACAGGCTCCAACATACTCGGATCGGTCAATGGCAACAGCCAGCGTTGCTGCCCGGGCTTGAGCCCACCCTTGCGGGAACGATCCAGCACCCAGCCACGCGCCTCGACCTGGCGTCCCTTGAGGTTAGCGAAGAAGCTGGCAGGGAAGTTGTGCTGCAGACGAGCGGGAATCTGCAGTACCACCGAGTCGTCGAGTTCCAGCCAGACACCGCCACGATTGCGCTCGATGGCCGTGATTTTACCAACGATCACCGCAAACCCTGATTGCCGCACGTGCTCCGCAGGCAACACCGGCGACGCTCGCCAGAGCCCGACCTTCGCCTTTCGAGCAGCTTGTTCCGCTTGCTGCTGACAGCTGGTCAACGTCACATTGGGTGCGATCGCTACCCGGTAGCCAAGCCCTTCGCTGAGCAATTGTGCTTCCAGATTGTCGCCAGACCGACCATACAGGTGCGCCAGCGTGCGACCGTACTTGTCCTTGCCTTCGACACCCGGGACCAACCCGATACGACCGTCACTGGCCTTGACCAGTGCCTGCAACCGCCGCTTGGCGGCCTCGGCATAGGGTTCGCTGGTTCGCCCCTTGTGGCCGATCTCGGGCGCATTGATGCCGATGAGCCGCACGCTACGGCCATCAACCAGGCGCACGGTGTCGCCATCGACCACGCTGCGCACCGCCACCTGCTGCGGGCTTTCAGGCAAGGGGCAGAAGGCCTGGGCCGGAAAATGCCAGATCGCGCCCACAAAAAAGGCGCCCACAAGGGGCGCCTTCTTTTGCAGCAGCGCGAACCTCGAGAGATTCGCCATGCGCATGATTACTTCTTGGTACCGAACATACCGAAGCGATCGGCGAACTTCTGTACGCGACCACCGGTGTCCAGGACTTTCTGCTTACCGGTGTAGAACGGGTGGCACAGGTTGCAAACGTCGATCGCCAGGACGCTGCCCAGGGTCGAACGGGTTTCAAACTTGTTGCCGCAGCTGCAGGTGACTGCAACTACTTCGTAGTTCGGATGAATATCTGCTTTCATGGTCACTTCCTCGAGCTGCGTGCCGCCACCCAACACCTATTGTTGAATACCGCACGTAATTAGGCGGCGAATAATACCAGAGCGCCAAGCCAACGCAAGTTGTCGCTTGCACCGACCGTCGTCTGCTAGGCTCGCCTGATTTGTGAAACACCCTCCAGAGACCTTCCGCGTGTCCGACGTCATCCTGCGCCTCGCCCTGCCCTCGCCTCTACGTCGCCTGTTCGACTACCGGGCGCCCGCGAGCATGGCGCGCCAGGCACTGACGCCCGGCATGCGCATCCGCGTGCCGTTCGGCCGTCGCGAGATGATCGGCGTGCTGGTGGAGGTCGCCGACAAGAGCGAAGTGCCCGCCGACAAGCTCAAGCCGGCCAGCGCCCTGCTCGATCCGGTTTCACCTCTACCACCGGCACTGTTCAAGTTGTGCCTGTGGACCGCCCAGTACTACCAGCACAGCCTGGGCGACACCCTGAACTGGGCATTGCCCACGTTGTTGCGCCAAGGTGAGCCCGCCGAAGTACGCCAGGAGCGCTTCTGGCATGCTGCCCCGGGGGCCCGCCTGGAAGACCCGCGTATCGCCCGCGCCCCACGCCAGCGCGAAGCGCTCAAGACCCTGTCGCAGCATCACCACGGCGTGGCCCACAGCGTGCTGGCCAAGATGGGGCTGAACAAGGACAGCCTTGACCTGCTACTGGCCAAGGAGTTGGTCGAGGTTGAAGTGCGCCGTCACCTGCCGCCGCCACGCCACGAGCACTGGCTGGCCCAGCCGGAACTGCCGCTGAACGAAGAGCAGTGCGCCGCTTTCGAAGCGGTACGCTCGGGCTTTGGCGCATTCCACGCCTTTCTTCTGGCCGGCGTCACCGGCAGCGGCAAGACCGAGGTCTACCTGCAACTGATCCGCGAGACACTGGAGGCCGGCAAGCAAGCGCTGATCCTGATCCCCGAAATCAACCTCGGCCCACAGACCCTGCAACGCTTCGAGCAGCGTTTCAACGCGCGCATCGCCTTGCTGCACTCGGCGGTGGGCGACCGCGAGCGCCTGGACGCCTGGCTGGCAGCCCGCGATGGCGAGGCGGACATCATCATCGGCACCCGCTCGGCGCTGTTCACGCCAATGAAGAACCCGGGCCTGATCATCATCGACGAGGAGCACGACGGCTCCTATAAACAGCAGGAAGGCCTGCGCTACCACGCCCGCGACCTGGCCGTGGTGCGCGCACACCAGGAAAACATCCCGATCCTGCTGGGCTCGGCGACCCCATCGCTGGAGAGCCTGCACAACGCCCACAGCGGCCGCTATGGCCTGCTGCGCATGAACCAGCGCGCCGGCGGCGCCCGCGCCCCACGTTTCCTGCGCCTGGACGTGCGCAGCCTGCCGCTGGACAGCGGCATCAGCGGGCCGTTGCAACAGGCCATCCGCCAGACCCTTGAAGCTGGCCAGCAGGTGCTGGTGTTCCTCAACCGCCGCGGCTTCGCCCCCACCCTGCTGTGCCACGACTGCGGCTGGCTCTCGGAGTGCCCGCGCTGCGACGCGCGCATGACCGTGCACCAGCGCTCAGCCGTGCTGCGCTGCCACCATTGCGGCTATGACGAACGCCTGCCGCTGCAGTGCCCGCAGTGCGCCCATGTCGACCTGCGCCCGGTAGGCGCCGGGACAGAGCGCGCCGAGGAACGCCTGAAAGTGCTGTTCCCGGACTATCCGATCCTGCGCGTCGACCGCGACAGCACCTCGCGCAAGGACGCCATGCACAACCTGTTCACCACCATCCAGCGCGGGCAGCCGAGCATCTTGGTGGGCACCCAGATGCTGGCCAAGGGACACCACTTCCCCCGCGTCACCCTGGTGGCCATCCTCGACGCCGACGGCGGTCTGTTTTCCGGCGACTTCCGCGCCAGCGAGCGCATGGCCCAGCTGATCGTCCAGGTCGCCGGGCGCGCCGGGCGTGCCGAAGAACCGGGCAAAGTGATCGTGCAGACGCACCTGGCTGACCATCCGTTGTTGGTGCAGCTTACCGAACAGGGCTACTTCGCCTTCGCCGAGCAAGCTCTGAGCGAACGCCGCGCCGCTGGCCTGCCGCCGTTCGCCCACCTGGCTCTGCTGCGCGCCGACGCCCACAAACCAGGCCAGGCGGAAGCCTTCCTCGACGAAGCCTGCGCCGCAGCCGAGCGCGTGCTCGTCGAGCAAGGCCTGCACGGCATCGAGCTGCTCGGCCCGGTCCCGGCGCCCATGGAGCGACGGGCGGGAAGGTTCCGTGCGCAACTATTGCTCCAGGCCAATGCCCGGGCACCGTTGCATCGACTGATCAGTGCCTGGTTGCTAGTGTTGGAGCAGATGCCTTCGGGGCGACAGGTGCGCTGGTCGCTGGATGTCGACCCAGTCGACCTTTATTAGAAGCCTCTGTAGGCGCCGGCTTGTCGGCGAACAAGGCAAGCCGGTGAATGACACCGACTGTGTCGGTGTTCGCGGGTAAACCCGCTCCTACAGGGTAAGCAGCTGCCTGCCGGGGCATGCATTCCAACCCCAAAGGTTGGCAACCCGCCCTCGGCAACGGATAATGCCCAGTTTTTCCACCTGCGCATCGAAGCGCTCACCGCGCTTGCGGTCGAAAAGAGAATCCCATGAAAGACACCATTCGCCAGCTGATCCAGCAAGCCCTCACCCAACTCGTCACCGAAGGTGTGTTGCCTGAAGGGCTGACGCCGGCGATCCAGGTGGAAAACGCCCGGGACAAGACCCACGGCGACTTCGCCAGCAACATCGCCATGATGCTGGCCAAGCCGGCCGGCATGAAGCCGCGCGACCTGGCCGAGAAGCTGATCGCTGCATTGCCGAAGAGCGACGACATCGCCAAGGTCGAGATCGCCGGCCCTGGCTTCCTGAACTTCTTCCAGAACACCGACGCCCTGGCCTCCCGCCTCGACGCCGCCCTGGCCGACGGCCACCTGGGCGTGCGCAAGGCCGGCCCGAGCGAAAAAGTCGTGATCGACATGTCGGCACCTAACCTGGCCAAGGAGATGCACGTCGGCCACCTGCGCTCGACCATCATCGGCGACAGCGTCGCGCGCGTGCTGGAGTTCCTGGGCGACAACGTCATCCGCCAGAACCACGTGGGCGACTGGGGCACCCAGTTCGGCATGCTGCTGGCGTATCTTGAAGAAAACCCGATCACCAGCGATGAGCTGTCGGACCTGGAAAACTTCTACCGTGCGGCGAAGAAGCGCTTCGACGAGTCCGAGGAATTCGCCACCCGCGCCCGCGGCCTGGTGGTCAAGCTGCAGGCCGGCGACCCGGACTGCCTGGCGCTGTGGACACGCTTCAAGGATATCTCCCTGTCCCACTGCCAGAAGACCTACGAGCTGCTCAACGTCAAGCTGACCATGGCCGACGTGATGGGCGAGAGCGCCTACAACGACGACCTGGCCAACGTGGTCGCCGACCTGAAGAGCAAGGGCCTGCTGGTCGAAAGCCAGGGCGCCCAGTGCGTGTTCCTCGAAGAGTTCAAGAACACCGAAGGCGAGCCGCTGCCGGTAATCGTGCAGAAGGCCGACGGCGGCTACCTGTACGCCACCACCGACCTGGCCGCCGTGCGCTACCGCAGCAACAAGCTCCAGGCCGACCGTGCCCTGTATTTCGTCGACCAGCGCCAGGCCCTGCACTTCAACCAGGTGTTTGAAGTGGCCCGCCGCGCCGGCTTCGTCGGCCATCCGATGAAGATGGAGCACATGGGCTTCGGCACCATGAACGGCGCCGATGGCCGCCCGTTCAAGACCCGCGATGGCGGCACCGTCAAGCTGATCGACCTGCTCACCGAAGCCAAGGAACGTGCCTACGCCCTGGTCAAGGAGAAGAACCCGAGCCTGGCCGAGGACGAACTGCGCAAGATCGGTGAAGTGGTGGGTATCGGCGCGGTCAAGTACGCCGACCTGTCGAAACACCGCACCAGCGACTACAGCTTCAACTTCGAACTGATGCTCAACTTCGAAGGCAACACCGCGCCGTACCTGCTGTACGCCTACACCCGCGTGGTCGGCGTGTTCCGCAAGCTCGGCAAGGGCTTCGACGAAGTCGACGGCAACATCGTGCTGCAGGCCGCCCACGAGCAGGACCTGGCCGCGCGCCTGGCGCAGTTCGGCGAGATCCTCAACAACGTCGCCGACAAGGGCACGCCGCACGTGCTGTGCAGCTACCTCTACGACCTCGCCGGCCTGTTCTCCAGCTTCTACGAGAACTGCCCGATCCTCGCCGCCGAAACCGCCGAGCAACAGCAAAGCCGCCTGCGCCTGGCCGCCCTGACCGGCCGCACCCTCAAGCAGGGCCTGGAACTGCTCGGCCTGGAAACCCTGGAGCGCATGTAAGTTGGCTGCAAAGAAGAAACCCGCACCCAAGCGCGGCGCCAGCCGCTCCCAGCCGCCTGCCAGCAAGCAGCCGATCCCGGGCTGGGTGTGGCTGGCAGTCGGCCTCACGGTCGGCGCCTTCATCGTCTTCCTGATGAAGCTCGAACCCGGCGGTGACGACATCAAGCGCACCAAGCCCGAGCAGCAGAAGCCGGAGAAGGTCGCCGAAGCGAGCAAGGCCACCACGCCCGCACTGCAGCAACCGGTGAAGCCGAAGTACGACTTCTACACCCTGCTGCCGGAGTCGGAAGTGATCGTGCCGCCCGAGGCCGTGCCGGAGAAGACGCCGCCCGTACCGGCGCAACCCCCGGTACCGAGCACACCAGTGACCCCGGCGGAAGCGGCGAAGATCGACACGGCCCGCGCCCAGGCGGCATTGGCGGGGCAGACACCACCGCCCGCGCCGCCGGTGATCAAGCCGGCCGCCACCACTCAGTTCTTCCTGCAGGCTGGCTCGTTCCGCAAGCAGGCCGACGCCGACAAGGTCCGCGCGCAGATCATCCTGCTTGGCCAGGCCGTGAAGGTGGAGTCGGGCACGGTCAAGGACGAGACCTGGTATCGGGTGATGGTCGGCCCGTTCAGCAACCGCGAACAGCTGACCGTGGCGCAGAAGCAGTTGGCAGGGGCAGGTTTCAGCAACCTGCTGCTGCAACAGCGGCGCCAGTAACTGAAAAGGCCTTGTCGCCAATGGCGACAAGGCCTTTTTCATACCCGCCGACGTTCGGCGTTTACCTGCGAAATCTGGCTGTTGAGCGTCCAGAAGTCATACAGCACTCCCAGCAGGAACACGCCGCCGGTGAACAGATAGATCAATGCACTGATCCACTTGCCCTGGTACAGGCGGTGCACGCCGAACACCCCGAGGAAGGTCAGGAAGATCCATGCCAGGTTGTAGTCCACGCCGCCTGACTCGAAGCGCATGTCTGCCTCACGGTCCATCGACGGGATCAGGAACAGGTCGATCAGCCAGCCGATACCCAACAGACCAAGGGTGAAGAACCAGATCGTCCCGGTGATCGGCTTGCCGTAGTAGAAGCGGTGTGCGCCGGTGAAGCCGAAGATCCACAGCAGGTAGCCGAGCACCTTGCTGTGAGTGTCGTGCAGGGGTGCCCCCTGTTGATAACCATTCATTTGAAGCCCTCGCGGGATAGCTGAAAATTTTCTAACGGAAAATGTGACTTTTTCGTTTTGACCCGACGTATGGTACGGAACCAGACGACCAGTGGATCAGAATGGGATCAAAAAGCTGTTATAAAGTTGCGCGCCAACACTTATAAAGAGCTTCATCTATGCCGCCTTTCCTCAAGACATGGCTGACCCTCTGCCTATTATTGCCCCTGGCCGCCCACGCCACCAATCGTGAGCAACGTCTTCCCAGCGGTTTCACCGGTTATACGACCAACGCCGATGCCACGGTGAAACGCGCCCCGGTCCAGTACCGCAAAAGCACCCTTAACGTGCAGGCCCGCCCGAGCAATGCCGCCAAGCACCAGGCGCTGCAGGCCGTGGCCATGTCGCCCAAGCAGAGCAGCGAAGTGCTCAGCCGCGCCGTGAACGTGCTCGGTACTCCCTATCGCTGGGGCGGCAGCACACCGAAGAAGGGTTTCGACTGCAGCGGCCTGGTCAAGTACGCCTTCAACGATGTGGCCGACGTCGACCTGCCGCGCACCTCCAACGCCATGGCCCAGGGCCAGGGCGTGAAAGTGGCGCGGGACGACCTCAAGCCGGGCGACCTGATTTTCTTCAACATCCAGAGCCGCCAGGTCAACCACGTCGCCATCTACCTGGGCAACGACCGCTTCATCCACGCGCCGCGCACCGGCAAGCGGGTGAGCATCGACAGCCTGGAAAAACCCTACTGGCAGAAGCGTTACGTGGTGGCCAAGCGCGTGCTGCCCAAGACTCAACAGCAGACGCTGAGCCTGGCCAAGCGCTGAGTAAAAATTCGCCACGCTCCTTGTAGGAGCGGCTTTAGCCGCGATGCGAACGACGCGGTGCCTGGCACCGGCATTGCCGGTGTTCGCGGCTAAAGCCGCTCCTACAGGAGACATGTGGCGCCTGATCTAGTCGATCAAGCCTTGCTGCCTCAAGCGCCGTGTCGCCTCCTCCATCGTCACCATCCCCTGCGCCGCACCTGCCTGCATCAACGAGCAGATCTGCGCCATCCGCCCCTCGCGAATCAGGTTGCGCACCGCCAGCGTCACCACCAGCACCTCCCTTGCGGCGACCCTGCCGCCACCGACGCGCCTGATCAGGTTCTGTGCCACCACCAGTCGCAAGGAATCCGCCAGCATCGCGCGCACCAAGGGTTTCTCCTCGGCGGCGAACACCTCCACCAGGCGGTCAATGCTGTTGACCGCCGAGCGTGTATGCACCGTGGCCAACACCAGGTGCCCGGTTTCGGCAGCACGCAGCGCCAGGCGGATACTCTCCAGGTCACGCAGCTCACCGACCATGATTACGTCGGGGTCCTGGCGCAACGCACTGCGCAATCCCTGGGCAAAGTCGCGGCTGTCGCGGCCAATTTCCCGCTGGTTGACCAGGCAGCGCTGGCCTTGATGAATGAATTCGACAGGGTCTTCCAAGGTGACGACGTGTAGCGCGTGCTCCCGATTGAGCTCATCGACCAGCGCCGCCAGGGTGCTGGACTTGCCGCTCCCCGTCGGCCCGCCGATCAGCACCAGGCCATCCCGGCTCGATGCAATAGCTTGAAACACATCACGCAGGTCGAGCTCATCGAGGCTCGGCACTCGCGCCGGGATCAGCCGTATGCTCGCCCCCAGCCCATTGCGCTGGCGAAACAGGTTCACCCGAAAGCGGCCCAGAGCAGGCACAACCAAGGCAAGATCCAGTTCATCACCCGACATCCATTGCCGGCGCTGCCCATCATCGAGCCATCCAGCCAGGCCCTGCTCCAGCGCCGCAGGTACCAGCACCGGCAACGCCATGCGCTGCAGTTCGCCATCCAGGCGCAGCAGCGGCACCTCGCCCACGGCCAGGTGCAGGTCGCTTGCGCCCGCAGCCACAGCCTGGGCCAGCAGATCGGTCACATCCATGAGACTCCCCAACAGCGATCAAGCAGGTAGAATGCCGCAGACCCCAAAGCCGCCGGCGACGAACCATGTCCACCCTAGCAGAGAACATTTCGGCCATTTCCGCCCGTATCGACAACGCGGCGAAGGCTGCCGGCCGCGCCCCGGCCAGCATCCAGCTGCTGGCGGTGAGCAAGACCAAGCCGGCCAGCGCCATCCGCGCGGCTCATGACTATGGGCTGCGCGACTTCGGCGAAAACTACCTTCAGGAAGCCCTGACAAAACAGCAGGAACTCTCCGACCTGCCCTTGATCTGGCACTTCATCGGCCCCATCCAGTCGAACAAGACCAAGGCCATCGCCGAGCACTTCGACTGGGTACACTCCGTGGACCGCCTGAAAATCGCCCAACGCCTCTCGGAACAGCGCCCGGCCAACCTGCCGCCGCTGAACATCTGCCTGCAGGTGAACGTCAGTGGCGAAGACAGCAAGTCCGGCTGCGCACCTGCCGAGCTAGCTGCCCTGGCCCAGGCCGTGAATGCCCTGCCCGGCCTGTGCCTGCGTGGCCTGATGGCGATCCCGGAGCCGACCGATGACCGCACCGAACAAGAGGCGGCCTTTGCCACCCTGCGCCAGCTTCAGGAACAACTGGACCTCGGCCTGGACACCTTGTCGATGGGCATGAGCCACGATCTGGAAGCCGCTATCTCCCAGGGCGCGACCTGGGTCCGTATCGGTACCGCCTTGTTCGGTGCCCGCGACTATGGCCAGCCCTGACCCCGTGCTTAACTCACTCTTTCCTTCAAGGACCTGACATGAGCAAGACTCGTATTGCCTTTATCGGCGCCGGCAACATGGCCGCCAGCCTGATCGGCGGCCTGCGCGCCCAGGGCCTGGATGCCACGCAGATCCGCGCCAGCGACCCGGGTGCCGAGACCCGCGCGCGGATCCAGGCCGAACACGGTATCGAAGCGTTCGAAAGCAACGCCCAAGCCATCGATGGCGCCGACGTGATCGTGCTCGCAGTCAAGCCGCAGGTCATGAAAGCCGTCTGCGAGGCACTGAAGCCGAACCTGAAAGCCGGCCAACTGGTCGTCTCCATCGCCGCGGGTATCACCTGCGCCAGCCTGCAGGCGTGGCTGGGCACCATCCCGGTGGTGCGGTGCATGCCCAACACCCCGGCATTGCTGCGCCAAGGCGTCAGCGGCCTGTATGCCACCTTGGAAGTGTCCGCCGAGCAACGCCAGCAGGCCGAACAACTGCTGTCCGCCGTGGGCACCGCCCTGTGGCTGAACGAGGAACAGCAACTGGACGCCGTCACCGCCGTCTCCGGCAGCGGCCCGGCCTACTTCTTCCTGCTGATCGAGGCCATGACCGCCGCAGGGGAGAAACTCGGCCTGCCGCGTGAAACCGCCTCGCAACTCACGTTGCAGACCGCCTTGGGTGCCGCGCGCATGGCCGTCGCCAGCGACGTCGACGCCGCCGAACTGCGCCGCCGCGTCACCTCACCAGCCGGCACCACCGAGGCAGCGATCAAATCGTTTCAGGCCAGCGGCTTCGAAGCCATCGTCGAGCAGGCCCTGCAAGCCGCGGCGAAGCGCTCCGCCGAGCTGGCCGAACAACTGGGCAAATAAGGAGCCATTGATGAATGCACTGTCTGGCGCCGCGATCTTCGTGGTGCAAACCCTGGTCAGCCTGTACCTGGCGATCGTCCTGCTGCGCTTCGTGCTGCAACTGGTCAAGGCCGACTTCTACAACCCGCTCAGCCAGTTCGCCGTGCGCGCCACCCAGCCGCTGCTCAAGCCGCTGCGCCGGGTGATCCCCAGCATCGCCGGCCTGGACACTTCCTCGCTGCTGCTGTCGATCCTCATCCAGGCGCTACTGATGGCCTTCGTGCTGATGCTCACCTACGGCACCTTCGGTGACGTGCTGCACCTGCTGATGTGGGCGATCCTGGGCGTCACCTCGCTGTTCCTGAAGATCTTCTGGGTGGCGATGATCGTCATGGTGATCGTCTCGTGGGTCGCGCCCAACAGCCACAACCCCGCCGCCGAACTGGCCTACCAGATCAGCGAACCGGTGCTGGCGCCGTTCCGCCGCCTGGTGCCGAACCTCGGCGGCATGGACATCTCGCCGATCTTCGCCTTCATCGCCATCCAGGTGATCCAGTCGTTCCTCATGCCTCAGCTGGCGGCCTACGCCGGCATGCCGCAAGAGCTGTGGCGGATGATCTGACCCCGCCTGCATCCAGCGGCAAGCCTTTGCTTGCCGCTGGGGGTAGCGCTCTTTAGACTTACGCCTCCGTCAAGCGTGAGCAGGGTCGATGTCCACTGTCCTTCCCGAAGATTCCGTCGGTCTGGTAACACCGCAAATCGCCCGGTTCGATGAACCGCTGGCCCTGGCCTGTGGCCGCTCGCTGGCCTCGTATGAGCTGATCTACGAAACCTATGGCACCCTCAACAGCACCGCCAGCAATGCCGTGCTGATCTGCCATGCGTTGTCCGGCCATCACCACGCCGCCGGCTACCACGCCGCCACCGACCGCAAGCCGGGCTGGTGGGACAGCTGCATCGGCCCCGGCAAACCCATCGACACCAATCGCTTCTTCGTGGTCAGCCTGAACAACCTGGGCGGCTGCAATGGCAGCACTGGCCCCAGCAGCGTCAACCCGGCCACCGGCAAGCCCTACGGCGCCGATTTCCCGGTACTGACGGTCGAAGACTGGGTGCATAGCCAAGCGCGCCTGGCCGATCGCTTAGGGATACAGACCTGGGCCGCCATCGTCGGCGGCAGCCTGGGCGGCATGCAGGCGCTGCAATGGACCATCACCTACCCGGACCGCGTGCGCCACTGCGTGGACATCGCCTCGGCGCCCAAGCTGTCGGCGCAGAACATCGCCTTCAACGAAGTGGCGCGCCAGGCCATCCTCACCGACCCCGAGTTCCACGGCGGTTCGTTCCAGGACCAGGGGGTGATCCCCAAGCGCGGCCTGATGCTGGCGCGCATGGTCGGCCATATCACCTACCTGTCCGACGACTCGATGGGCGAGAAGTTCGGCCGCGAGCTCAAGAGCGACAAGCTCAACTACGACTTCCACAGCGTCGAGTTCCAGGTCGAGAGCTACCTGCGCTATCAAGGCGAGGAGTTCTCCGGCCGCTTCGATGCCAACACCTACCTGCTGATGACCAAGGCGCTGGACTACTTCGACCCGGCCGCAGCCCATGACGGCGACCTGGCGGCCACTCTGGCCAACGTCACGGCGGACTACTGCATCATGTCGTTCACCACCGACTGGCGCTTCTCGCCGGCCCGCTCGCGGGAGATCGTCGACGCCCTGATGGCCGCACGCAAGAACGTCTGCTACCTGGACATCGACTCGCCCTACGGCCACGACGCCTTCCTGATCCCCACGCCTCGCTACATGCAGGGTTTCGCGAACTACATGAACCGCATCGTCATCTGAGGACAGCATGAGAGCCGACCTGGAAATCATCCAAGACTGGATCCCCGCCGGCAGCCGGGTCCTCGACCTGGGCTGCGGCAACGGCGAACTGCTGGCCTCCTTGCGCGAGCGCAAGAACGTCACCGGCTATGGCCTGGAGATCGACGCCGACAACATCGCCGCCTGCGTGGCCAAGGGCGTCAACGTCATCGAGCAGGACCTGGACAAGGGCCTGGGCAACTTCGCCAGCAACAGTTTCGACGTGGTGGTCATGACCCAGGCCCTGCAAGCCGTGGAGTACCCCGACCGGATTCTCGACGAGATGCTGCGGGTGGGCCGCCAGTGCATCATCACCTTCCCCAATTTCGGCCACTGGCGTTGCCGCTGGTACCTGGCGACCAAGGGTCGCATGCCGGTCTCGGACTTCATGCCGTATACCTGGTACAACACCCCGAACATTCACTTCTGCACCTTCGAAGACTTCGAGAACCTGTGCCGCGAGCGCCACGCCAAGGTGCTCGACCGCCTGGCCGTCGACCGTCTGCACCGTAACGGGTTGGGCGGCCGGCTTTGGCCTAATCTTCTAGGTGAGATCGGTATCTATCGGGTCAGCAGCCCGGGCCTGCAGGAGCACCAGCTCGCGGTCTGACCCTCGCGAACGGAGGAATGGGATCATGCGTCGTCTAGCACTGTTTCTGATCAGCCTGTGCCTGGCCTTGCCGGTGCTGGCTGCCGATGCCGCCAAACCTGAACGCAAGGAAGTGTTCGGCGACGTGACGGTCCACTACAGCGCCTTCACCTCGAGCATGCTGCAACCCGACATCGCCGCCGCCACGGGCCTGACCCGCAGCAAGAACCAGGGCGTGCTCAACATTGCCGTGATCAAGGCCGGCAAGCCCGCGACGGCGGTGGTCAGCGGCACAGTGAAAGATCTCACCGGGCGCAGCGCCCCGTTGTCGTTCAAGCAGATCAACGACCAGGGCGCGGTGTACTACATCGCCCAGTTCAAGATCGACCAACCTGACACAGTCACCTTCGACCTCAACGTCGAAACCGGTGGCGTCAGCCATAAACTCAGCTTCAACCAGGAAGTGTTTCCAGGCGAATGATGAATTTCCAGCAACTCGTATTGGCCAGCCACAACGCCGGCAAGCTCAAGGAACTGCAAGCGATGCTCGGCGAGGCCGTGCACCTGCGTTCGATCGGCGAATTCAGCCAGGTGGAACCGGAAGAGACCGGCTTGTCGTTCGTCGAGAACGCCATCCTGAAAGCCCGCAACGCCGCGCGTATCTCCGGCCTGCCGGCCCTGGCCGACGACTCGGGCCTGGCGGTGGACTTCCTCGGCGGCGCGCCAGGCATCTACTCGGCGCGCTACGCCGACGGCAAAGGCGATGCGGCGAACAACGCCAAGCTGCTCGAGGCGCTGAAAGATGTGCCCCATGAGCAACGTGGCGCGCAGTTCGTCTGCGTCCTGGCCCTGGTGCGCCACGCCGACGACCCGCTACCCATCCTCTGCGAAGGCCTGTGGCACGGCAACATCCTGTTCGAGGCCAGTGGCGAGCACGGTTTCGGCTACGACCCGCTGTTCTGGGTCCCGGAGCGCAAGTGCTCCAGCGCCGACCTCGCTCCCGTCGACAAGAACCAGCTCAGCCACCGCGCCCGCGCCATGGCCCTGCTGCGTCAACGTCTGGGCCTGGCATGACCGAAAAGCTGTCCTTGCAGCAGGCGGGCCTGATCCTTCCCGAGCTCCCGCCGCTGTCGCTGTATATCCATATCCCCTGGTGCGTGCGCAAGTGCCCATACTGCGACTTCAACTCGCACCAGGCCGGCCCGTCGTTGCCGGAAGACGCGTACATCGATGCCTTGCTCGCTGACCTCGACCAGGAACTGCATGCCGTTCAGGGTCGCCCCATCAGCACGATCTTCTTCGGTGGCGGCACCCCAAGCCTTTTCAGTGCCAATGCACTGGGTCGCCTGCTGCATGGCGTGGAGCAACGCATCCCGTTCACCACGGATATCGAGATCACCCTCGAAGCCAACCCGGGCACCTTCGAGCAAGAGAAGTTCAAGGCCTACCGGCAGACTGGCATCAACCGCCTGTCCATCGGCGTGCAGAGCTTCCAGCCGGCCAAGCTGGAAAAGCTGGGGCGCATCCATAACGGCGATGAAGCGGTGCGTGCCGCCGACATGGCCCGCGCGGCAGGCTTCGACAACTTCAACCTCGACCTGATGCATGGCCTGCCGGACCAGTCGTTGGACGATGCGCTCGGCGACCTGCGCCAGGCCATCGAGCTGGCGCCGACGCACCTGTCCTGGTACCAGCTGACGCTGGAGCCGAACACGGTGTTCTGGAGCCAGCCTCCGGAATTGCCCGAGGACGATATCCTCTGGGATATCCAGGAGGCCGGCCAGGCGCTGATGGCCGAGCATGGCTATCGGCAGTACGAAGTTTCGGCGTACGCCCAGGCCGGCCGTGCTGCACGGCACAACCTGAACTACTGGCGTTTCGGTGACTTCATCGGCATCGGTGCGGGAGCCCATGGCAAGCTGTCGTTCCCCGACGGGCGCATCCTGCGCACCTGGAAGACCCGCCTGCCCAAGGATTACCTCAATCCGGCCAAACCGTTCAAGGCAGGCGAGAAACTGCTGCCGGCCGATGAGCTACCCTTCGAGTTCCTGATGAATGCGCTGCGCCTCACCGACGGTGTGGAGGCCGAGCTGTTCAGCCTGCGCACCGGCCTGCCCCTGGCGCAACTCGCCGAAGCCCGCCGCGAAGCCGAACAAAAGGGCCTTTTGCAGGTCGAACCGGATCGGCTGGCAGCCACGCCGCGCGGCCAACTGTTCCTCAACGACCTGCTGCAGTACTTCTTGAATTAAGGATGACCCATGGACCTGGTACTTGACCTGCTCTCGACCGTTTCCCGCTGGAGCCGCAGCAACCTGTCGGAGATCTCGCTGGCCCTGGTGGGCTGCCTGCTGGTGCTGTTCGGCACCGATATCAAGGGCTGGGTGGAAGGGCGCCTGGGCGGCTTGGCCGGCGCCCTGCGCGTGCCGTTCATGGCCCTGCTGGTGATGATCGGCAGCGGCGCGGCGCTGATCTATGCAACGCCGTGGATCGTGAAGGGGCTGGGGCAGTTCAACAACTATGCGCTGGCGCCGGTGCTGCTGGTGGTGCTGGTGTTGATTGGCGTGGTGGCTGATCGGCGGGGATGAGCGCTGGCTAAAAGCAGCCCTGGCGAGCCAGGGCAGCTTCTCACCCCACTAGCCCTTAACGAGCATCGTCAAAGTGATCGCGCAGGAAGTCTCTTGCGGCCCTGAAGACGACCAGGATACGGATGAGCTTCCAGACACGGCTCAGCGTATTCAGCAAACGCTTCATATGCCTTGGCCTCCGTGTTGGCTGAGCCAATCTTCCAGCATCTGACCGGCACTTCGATGCCTTCGGAGATCACGTGAAGTCTCTCCAGTGAAGTGGCCAGGTGAATGGCCCTTCGAGAAACTACCGGCGCGGTTCGTGGGCCGCGTCGAAGGGGCCGAGAGCGTGAATGAATTGGTTTCCCGGCCCGCCACTGGATTATTCCACATGAGAGCGGTGCCACTTTACGCCAGTCAAAAATTCAATGCTGTTACTGACACGTTCACAGTTAATGCTGGATATTTCCATCATTGACGTAGTTTCAAGGCAGCCCTAGTATCACCTTTGTGAAGTCTCTCCAGTGACACTGAAGTAGGCTGGCTCAGGACTCGTAACCCAAAGCCCGCATAAAAAAACCGCCTTTATCAAGGCGGTTTTTTTGCGCCTGCAAAATTGCAGGCCTTAACAGGAGATGCCGAACGAATCCCGCTCAGTCCACCTTCTCGAACTTCAAGTCCCACACCCCATGCCCAAGGCGCTCGCCACGGCGCTCGAACTTGGTGATCGGACGCTCTTCCGGGCGCGGCACATAAGCGCCATCGGCCGCCTGGTTGCGATAACCCGGTGCCACCTTCATCACATCCAGCATGTGCTCGGCATAGGGCTCCCAGTCGGTGGCCATATGGAACACGCCGCCCACCTTCAGCTTGCGGCGCACCAGCTCGGCGAACTCCGGCTGGACGATACGGCGCTTGTGATGACGCGCCTTGTGCCACGGATCCGGGAAGAACAGCATCAGCCGGTCGAGGCTGTTGTCGGCCACGCAGCGGTTGAGCACTTCGATGGCGTCGCAGTCGTAGACCCGCAGGTTCTTCAGGCCCTGAGTGAGCACGCCGTTGAGCAGCGCGCCCACACCCGGACGGTGCACTTCTACACCGATGAAGTCCAGCTCCGGCGAGGCGGCAGCCATCTCCAGCAACGAGTGGCCCATGCCGAAGCCGATCTCCAGGGTACGCGGCGCCGAACGGCCGAACACCTGGTCGTAGTCCACCGGGCTGTCGGCCAGCGGCAGGATGAACAGTGGGCCGCCCTGCTCCAGACCACGTTGCTGGCCTTCGGTCATGCGCCCGGCGCGCATCACGAAACTCTTGATGCGGCGGTGCGGGCGGGCTTCGCCGTCTTCGGTGATCGGCGTTTCTTGCGATTCAGTCATCGGGGGCTCTTACTTGATCAGACCTTCCAGCGGCGAGGACGCGCTGGCATAGAGTTTCTTCGGCATGCGCCCGGCGAGGTACGCCATGCGGCCGGCAAGGATCGCGTGCTTCATGGCTTCAGCCATCAGCACCGGTTGTTGCGCGTGGGCGATGGCCGAGTTCATCAGCACGGCCTCGCAGCCCATCTCCATGGCGATGGTGGCATCGGAGGCGGTACCCACGCCGGCATCGACCAGCACTGGCACCTTGGACTCTTCCAGGATGATCTGCAGGTTGTAGGGGTTGCAGATTCCCAGGCCGGTGCCGATCAGGCCGGCCAGCGGCATGACGGCGATGCAGCCGGCTTCGGCCAGCTGGCGGGCGATGATCGGGTCATCGCTGGTGTAGACCATCACGTCGAAACCGTCCTTTACCAGCACTTCGGCGGCCTTGAGGGTTTCGATCACATTGGGGAACAGGGTTTTCTGGTCGGCCAGCACTTCCAGCTTCACCAGCGTACGGTTCTCGTGGGACTTGTGGCCATCGAGCAGTTCACGGGCCAGGCGGCAAGTACGTACCGCTTCGACTGCGTCGAAACAGCCTGCTGTGTTCGGCAGGATGGTGTACTTGTCGGGCGACAACACGTCGAGCAGGTTCGGCTCGCCCGCATTCTGGCCGAGGTTGGTGCGGCGCACGGCTACGGTGACGATCTCGGCACCCGAGGCCTCGGTGGCCAGGCGGGTCTCTTCCATATCACGGTATTTACCGGTGCCGACCAGCAGGCGCGACTGAAAAGTGCGCCCGGCCAGGACGAAAGGCTTGTCGCTACGAACGTTGCTCATCGATGTTCCTCTGGGAAGGTTACGGGGCTTTCGGGTGAATCGCCGGGCGTAGCTCAACCACCGCCAATGGCATGGACCACTTCGACCTGGTCGCCATCAGCGAGCAGCGTGCTCTCGTGCTGGCTGCGCGGCACGATGTCCAGGTTCAGTTCCACCGCCACCCGGCGGCCGGCCAGTTCCAGCCGGCCCAGCAGCGCCGCGACGCTCTCGCCCTCGGGCAGGTCGTAAGGTTCACCGTTCAGTTGAATGCGCATGCGCACGGCCACCATTGTTCTTTGGGGCCCGCATTCTAGCCCCGATCCGCCTTGCAACCCAAGGGCGGCACACGCCATTAGTCGCGATTGTGGACCGTTCGGTCAGCCCAGGCGCCAGGCGGCCAGCCCCAGGCACAGCCAGCCGGCGAGGAAGCACAGGCCACCCAGCGGGGTGATCATGCCGAGCTTGCCCAGGCCGCTCAGGGTCAGCACATAGAGGCTACCGGAGAACAGCAGGATACCCAGCGCGAACAGACCACCGGCCCAGCCGACCAGGCGCCCCGGCAAGTGCACCGACAACACCGCCACGCCGAGGATCGCCAGGGCATGCACCAGCTGGTAGGTGACGCCAGTATGGAAGATCGCCAGGTAGTCGGCGCTGAGGCGGTTCTTCAGGCCATGGGCGGCGAAGGCGCCGAGGGCGACACCGGTAAAACCGAAGAAAGCAGCAAGCATCAGGAAGCTGCGAAGCATGGGACGACTCCTCGAAAGGGGCCTGTATAATGGCCCGTTCCAACGGTCCGGCCAAGCCATCACCATGCTGTCATCCTTCCTCCGCCGACTTTCCCGCGCCCTGCTCTGGTTCGCTGCTGGCAGCATTGCCGTGGTCCTGGTACTGCGCTGGGTGCCGCCGCCCGGCACGGCGCTGATGGTCGAGCGCAAGGTGCAATCATGGATCAACGGCGAGCCGATCGACCTGCAGCGTGACTGGACACCATGGGAGGACATCTCCGATGAGTTGAAGGTGGCGGTGATCGCCGGTGAGGACCAGAAGTTCGCCAACCACTGGGGCTTCGACATTCCGGCGATCCAGGCAGCCCTGGCCTACAACGAGCGTGGCGGCAAGGTCCGTGGTGCCAGCACACTGACCCAGCAAGTGGCCAAGAATATGTTTCTGTGGTCCGGGCGCAGCTGGCTGCGTAAAGGGCTGGAAGCCTGGTTCACCGCGCTGATCGAGCTGTTCTGGTCGAAAGAGCGAATTCTCGAGGTGTATCTGAACAGCGCCGAGTGGGGCAAGGGCGTGTTTGGCGCCCAAGCCGCGGCGCGCTATCACTTTGGGGTCGATGCCAGCCGCCTGACGCGACAACAAGCCGCGCAGCTCGCCGCGGTGTTGCCGAGCCCGATCAAGTGGAGTGCCAGCAAGCCGAGCGCCTACGTGGCCAGCCGGGCGGGGTGGATTCGTCGGCAGATGAGCCAGTTGGGTGGGCCGAGCTACCTGATGCAGCTGGATGCTTCGCGCAAGCTTTGAGTTTTTGGCCGGTACAGGCAACACAAATGAAAAAGGCCGCTTACCCCGAAGGGAAGCGGCCTTTTCGATCCAGCCAAGCGCCGATCAGATGGTAATCAGCGCCTTGACCTTGTTCATCGCGTTCTTCTCGAGCTGACGAATCCGCTCGGCCGAAACGCTGTATTTCTCCGCCAACTCATGCAGCGTGGCTTTTTCCTCGGCCAACCAGCGCTGGTAGAGGATGTCGCGGCTGCGGTCGTCCAGGCCTTGCAGGGCTTCGTGCAGGTTGCTGCTGGAGTTGTCGCTCCAGTCGGCGTCCTCGAGCTGCAGGGCCGGGTCGTAACGGTGGTCTTCCAGGTAATGCGCAGGCGACTGGAAGGCGCTGTCGTCATCGGCTTCTGCCGCCGGGTCGAAGGCCATGTCCTGGCCGCTCAGGCGGCTTTCCATCTCACGCACTTCACGGGGCTCGACGCCGAGGCTTTCGGCCACGCGATGCACTTCGTCGTTGTTCAACCAGGCCAGGCGTTTCTTCTGGCTGCGCAGGTTGAAGAACAGCTTGCGCTGGGCCTTGGTGGTCGCCACCTTGACGATGCGCCAGTTGCGCAGGATGAACTCGTGGATCTCGGCCTTGATCCAGTGCACCGCAAAGGATACCAGGCGCACGCCCATTTCCGGGTTGAAGCGCTTTACCGCCTTCATCAGGCCGACGTTGCCTTCCTGGATCAGGTCGGCCTGGGCCAACCCGTAGCCAGCATAGCTACGTGCGATGTGTACAACGAAACGCAGGTGGGCCATCACCATTTGACGAGCGGCCTCGAGATCCTGCTCATAGTAGAGACGCTCGCCCAGATCACGCTCCTGCTCCGGTGTCAGCAAGGGAATGCTGTTCACCGTGTGCACGTAGGCTTCCAGGTTTGCACCGGGAACCAGGGCATAGGCAGGTTGCAACGATGTGGTCATTCAAGTACCTCCGGCTTACAGACTCGTGCCTTGTGGGCACTGCCAGCATAGACAAGGAACCGTTGTACAAGTTCCAGAATGAAAAATTTGTCAATACTGGCCATGAAACATTTATCGCGGTGCCAGCTCGTTCAAGTGACGAGCGACGGCGATCCATGCACCGATATACCCCAACAGCACCGCCCCGATCAAGAGTGAAAGACCATCCGAGGCCGGCACGCCACCCAAGGCGAAATCACTGCCGTACAGGCCGGAAAGCCCGACCACCGCGTCGTTGAGCCAGTTCAGGCCGAACGCCAGGATGCCCCAGGCCAGCACGCCCGCGCCCAGGCCATACAGGGCGCCCATGTAGAGGAAAGGCCGGCGCACGTAGCTGTCGGTGCCACCGACGAGCTTGATCACTTCGATCTCCACCCGACGGTTTTCAATATGTAGACGAATTGTGTTACCGATTACTAACAGCAAGGCAGAAATCAGCATCACCGCCAAGCCGAATACAAAGCGGTCGCCCAGCTTGAGGATGGCCGCCAGGCGCTCCACCCACACCAGATCCAGCTGTGCCGCTTCCACGCGAGGCAGCTCGGACAAGCGCTGGCGAAGGGCTTCCAGGGCGGGCTTGTCGACTTCGGTCGGGGTCACCACCACCACCCCGGGCAGCGGGTTGTCCGGCAGCTCGCGCAGCGCTTCGCCCAGCCCCGACTGCTGCTGGAACTCTTCCAGTGCCTGTTCGCGGCTGACGTACTGGGCCTCGGCGACACCTGGCATGCCTTTGATCTCGTCGCGCAGCGCCTCACCGTCGCGGCTGCTGGCGTCAAGCTTGAGGTAGAGCGAAATCTGCGCCGCACGCTGCCATGAACCGCCAAGCTTCTCGACGTTCTTGAGCAGCAGCGAGAGGCCCATGGGCATGCTCAGCGCCACCGCCATCACCAGGCAGGTGAAGAAGCTGCCGATCGGCTGCTTGCCCAGGCGCCGCAGGCTGTCGGCCAGGCTGGCGCGGTGGCTTTCCAGCCAGGCGTGCAGCAGGGTGCGGAAGTCCGGGCCATCGTCGTCGTGATCG
Source organism: Pseudomonas entomophila (assembly GCF_018417595.1). Classification (NCBI taxonomy): domain Bacteria; kingdom Pseudomonadati; phylum Pseudomonadota; class Gammaproteobacteria; order Pseudomonadales; family Pseudomonadaceae; genus Pseudomonas; species Pseudomonas entomophila. The sequence goes on along the minus strand of NZ_CP070982.1, from coordinate 323,344 downwards.
CCGCGCTTTTTCTTCGCCGGTTGCGGGTCGGCGGCCTTGGGCGCGACGCGCTCGGAAACCTTTGGTGTACGTGTGCTGCTCATTGCCCGGCCTCCCCATCGCCGATCAAGCGGCCGCGTTGCAGCGTCAGCATGCGGTGGCGCATGCGCGCGATCAGCGCCAGGTCGTGGCTGGCGATCAATACCGTGGTGCCGAGGCGGTTGATATCCTCGAACACGCCCATGATCTCGGCGGCCAGGCGCGGGTCGAGGTTACCGGTGGGCTCGTCCGCCAGCAGCAAGGCCGGCTGGTGAACGATGGCGCGGGCGATGCCGACCCGCTGTTGCTGGCCGGTGGACAGGTCGGCCGGGAACAGCTCGCCCTTGTCACTCAGCGACACGCGCTCCAGCGCCGAGTCCACGCGCTTGGCGATCTCGGCCTTGGACAGCCCGAGGATCTGCAGCGGCAGGGCGATGTTGTTGAACACGGTGCGGTCGAACAGCAACTGGTGGTTCTGGAACACCACGCCGATCTGCCGGCGCAGGAACGGGATCTGCGCGTTGCTGATCTGACCCAGGTCCTGCCCGGCCAGCAGCAACTTGCCGCTGGTCGGGCGCTCCATCGCCAGCAGCAGGCGCAGCAGGGTGCTCTTGCCGGCGCCGGAGTGGCCGGTGACGAACAGGAACTCGCCACGGCGCGCCCGGAAGCTCAGCTCGTGCAGGCCGACGTGGCCGTTGGGGTAGCGCTTGGCAACCTGTTCGAATCGGATCATGTCGGTTCCCGCTCGGCGAACAGCGCCTTGACGAAAGGTTCGGCCTCGAAGGTGCGCAGGTCATCGATACCCTCGCCCACACCGATGAAGCGGATCGGAATGTTGAACTGCTTGGCCAGGGCGAAGATGACGCCGCCCTTGGCGGTGCCGTCGAGCTTGGTCAGGGCCAGGCCAGTCAGTTCGACGCTCTGGTTGAAGTACTTGGCCTGGCTGATGGCGTTCTGGCCGGTGCCGGCGTCGAGCACCAGCAGCACCTCGTGGGGCGCGTCGGCGTCGAGCTTGCCGATCACCCGACGGACCTTCTTCAGCTCTTCCATCAGGTTGTCCTTGGTGTGCAGGCGACCCGCGGTATCGGCGATCAGCACATCGACGCCACGGGCCTTGGCGGCCTGCACGGCGTCGAAGATGACCGAGGCCGAGTCGGCGCCGGTGTGCTGGGCGATCACCGGGATCTGGTTGCGCTCGCCCCACACCTGCAACTGCTCGACCGCTGCGGCGCGGAAGGTGTCGCCGGCGGCGAGCATGACCTTCTTGCCTTCGAGCTGGAGCTTTTTCGCCAGCTTGCCGATGGTGGTGGTCTTGCCGGCGCCGTTCACGCCCACGACCAGGATCACGTAGGGCTTGGTCTGCGCTTCGATCTTCAGCGGCTGCTCGACCGGGCGCAGCAGGGCGGCCAGTTCTTCCTGCAGCGACTTGTACAGGGCATCGGCGTCGGCCAGCTGCTTGCGGGCGACCTTCTGCGTCAGGTTCTGGACGATGGTCGAGGTGGCCTCGACGCCGACATCGGCGGTCAGCAGGCGGGTTTCGATTTCATCGAGCAGGTCGTCGTCGATGACCTTCTTGCCCAGGAACAGGCTGGCCATGCCTTCGCCGATGCTGGCGCTGGTCTTCGACAGGCCCTGCTTGAGGCGGGCGAAGAAGCCTGGTTTGGCGGGCTCTGCGGCAACCGCAGTGGAAGCGACAGGCGCGACCGGCTCGGGCTCGACCACAGGAACGACAAATGCGGGGGCAGGTTCGCGAACCACCACCTCAGGCACCTCGGGGGCCGGGCGCTCAGGGATGGCAGGCGGAGCCTTGGGTTCGAGATCAGGCACCAACGCAACCGGCTCCTCGGCGACCGGCAACACCAGGTTGCTCACTGGCGCAGGGGGCTGTGGCACCGGAGCCGGATCGAATGCAACGTGCACCGGCTCGGGCCGGGATGCTTCGACCTGCTCAACAGGCTGCGGTGCCTGAGGAACAGCAGGCTCAGGCGTGACCGGCGCGATTACCGGTGCCGGTTGGGGCACCTCGGCCACCGGAACGGGTTGCGCCACCTCAGGGGCGACGGCAGGCTCAGGCTCGACCGGCGCGATTACCGGTGCCGGCTGGGGCGCCTCGGCCACCGGAGCAGGCTGCTCAACGGGTGGCTGCTCGAGCGGTGCCTCGACCGGCGGTTGTGGGGCTTGCGGCTGTTCGGCGACAGGTTGCTCCGGCTTCTTGCGGAACCAGCTGAACAGGCCTTTTTTCTCGCCAGCCGCGGCCGGCGCTTTTTTGTCGTCGTTGGAACCAAACATGGAAGACGGCTATCTCAGGGTAGCGATGGGCCAGCAATGGCGCATCGGGAATTCTTACTCACGCAGAACAGACTACTGTGAAGCCTGCGGGTTCATGCGCAACGTTTTGTCGTAAGGGCCTGTGGGCCAGAACGGCGACAGGCATGGTCGCCAGGCAACCGGATCAGTATCCTAGCACCTCCTGGCCCGCCGACGCTAAACCCAAGCGGGCCGCCGAACAGGTTGAACACCGTATGAATGCTCTAGCCCGCCGCGCCGCTGGCCTGTTGCTCGGCACGCTGTGCCTGCCGCTGGTGGCCTTCGCCGCCGATGTGCAACCCACTCACGAATTCATCCTCGACAACGGCCTGAAGGTCGTCGTGCGCGAGGACCACCGCGCGCCGGTGGTGGTTTCGCAGATCTGGTACAAGGTTGGCTCCAGCTACGAGACGCCGGGCCAGACCGGCCTTTCGCATGCCCTGGAGCACATGATGTTCAAGGGCAGCGCCAAGGTTGGCCCCGGCGAAGCCTCGCGCATCCTGCGCGACATCGGCGCCGAGGAAAACGCCTTCACCAGCGACGATTACACCGCCTACTACCAAGAGCTGGCCCGCGACCGCCTGCCAGTGGCCTTCGAGCTGGAGGCCGACCGCCTGGCCAGCCTGCGCCTGCCGGCCGACGAGTTCAGCCGCGAGATCGAGGTGATCAAGGAGGAGCGCCGCCTGCGCACCGACGACCAGCCCAACGCGAAAGCCTTCGAGCTGTTCCGCGCCATGGCCTACCCTGCCAGCGGCTACCACACCCCGACCATCGGCTGGATGGCCGACCTCGAACGCATGAAGGTCGAGGAGCTGCGCCACTGGTACGAATCCTGGTATGCGCCGAACAACGCCACCCTGGTGGTGGTCGGCGACGTCACCCCTGACGAAGTGAAGAGCCTCGCGCAGAAGTACTTCGGCCCGATCCCCAAGCGCGCCGTGCCGCCGAGCAAGCTGCCGCTGGAGCTGGCCGAGCCGGGCCAGCGCCAGCTGACCCTGCATGTGCGCACGCAACTGCCCAGCCTGATCTACGGGTTCAATGTACCCGCCCTGGCCACGGCCAAGGACCCGCGCAGCGTCAACGCCCTGCGTCTGATCTCGGCCCTGCTCGATGGCGGCTACAGCGCGCGCATGCCGGCGCGCCTGGAGCGTGGCCAGGAGCTGGTGGCCGGCGCCTCGTCCAGTTACAACGCCTTCACCCGGGGCGACAGCCTGTTCCTGATCTCGGCCACCCCCAATGTGCAAAAGCACAAGACCCTCGCCGACGTCGAGAACGGCGTCTGGCAACTGCTCGACGAACTCAAGAGCACCCCACCCAGCGCCGAAGAACTGGAGCGCGTGCGCGCCCAGGTGATCGCCGGCCTGGTCTACGACCGCGACTCCATCAGCAGCCAAGCCACCACCATCGGCCAGCTGGAAACCGTCGGCCTGTCCTGGAAACTGATCGACAGCGAACTCGACGACCTCAAGCGCGTGACGCCGCAGGACATCCAGGCCGCCGCCCGCACCTACTTCACCCGCGAACGCCTGAGCGTTGCCCATGTACTGCCCGAGGAGTCCGCTCATGAGTGATCGCAGCGCACCGCGCTACACCCTGTTCGGCCTGGCAATCATCGTGCTGGTGGTGGTCATCGCCCTGCTGCTGGCGCGCCCGGCCCAATCAGACAACACTGCCAAGCCCACCGCCGCCCGCCCGACCAATGCGTTGCAGTCGCTGGCCGAGCTGGACGGCAAGGCCCCGAGCCGCCGCCAGTTGAACATCCAGAACTGGACCACTGCTGAAGGCGCCCGGGTACTGTTCGTCGAGGCCCGCGAACTGCCAATGTTCGACCTGCGCGTCACCTTCGCCGCCGGCAGCAGCCAGGACGGTGGCACCCCCGGCCTGGCCGCACTGACCAATGCCATGCTCAACGAGGGTGTGGCCGGCAAGGACGTGACCGCGATCGCCCAAGGCTTCGAAGGCCTGGGCGCGGACTTCGGTAACGGCTCCTACCGTGACATGGCCGTGGCCTCGCTGCGCAGCTTGAGCGCCGTGGACAAACGTGAGCCGGCACTGAAGCTGTTCACCGAGGTGGCCGGCAAGCCGACCTTCCCCGAGGACGCCCTCAAGCGCATCAAGAACCAGATACTTGCCGGTTTCGAGTACGAGAAACAGAACCCCGGCAAGCTCGCGGGCAAGGCGCTGTTCGCCAACCTCTACGGCAACCACCCCTACGCCCACCCCAGCGACGGCACTGCCGAGACCATCACCGGCATCACCCTGGAGCAGCTGCGCGAATTCCACAAGAAGGCCTACAGCGCCGGCAACGCGGTGATCGCCCTGGTCGGCGATCTCGACCGCGGCGAAGCCGAAGCCATCGCCGCCCAGGTGTCCGCAGGCCTGCCCAAGGGGCCGGCCCTGGCCAAGCCTGAGCAACCGAACGCACCCAAGCCGGGCGTGACCCACATCGACTTCCCGTCCAAGCAGACCCACCTGATGCTGGCCGAACTCGGCATCGACCGTAACGACCCGGACTGGCCCGCCCTGTCGCTGGGCAACCAGATCCTCGGCGGTGGCGCGTTTGGCACCCGCCTGATGAGCGAAGTCCGCGAGAAGCGCGGCCTCACCTATGGCGTGTACTCGGTGTTCAGCCCGATGCAGGTGCGCGGCCCGTTCATGATCAACCTGCAAACCCGCGCCGAGCTTAGCGAAGGTACGCTCAAGCTGGTTCAGGACATCCTCGCCGACTACCTGAAAAATGGCCCGACCCAGCAGGAGCTGGACGACGCCAAGCGTGAACTGGCCGGCAGCTTCCCGCTGTCCAACGCCAGCAACGCGAGCATCGTCGGCCAACTGGGCGCGATCGGTTTCTACAACCTTCCGCTGAGCTGGCTGGAAGACTTCATGCAGCAGTCCCAGGCGTTGACCGTCGAGCAGGTCAAGGCCGCCATGGCCAAGCACCTGGCCGCCGACCAACTGGTGATCGTCACCGCTGGCCCTACCGTGCCACAGAAGCCCCTGCCGGCCCCCACTGACAAACCCGCCGAGCAGCCGCTCGGCGTACCGGAGCATTAATGGCAAGACCCACCTCCCCAGCGCGCCCGGCACCGGGCGCCAGCAAGGGCCCCGGCCAGCTGCGCATCATCGCCGGCGAGTGGCGCAGCCGCCGCCTGGCAGTGCCGGAAGGCGAAGGCTTGCGCCCCACGCCTGACCGCGTGCGCGAAACCCTGTTCAACTGGCTCGCGCCCTACATCGAGGGTGCCCATGTGCTGGACGCCTTTACCGGCAGCGGCGCTTTAGTGCTCGAGGCGCTGTCCCGCGGTGCCGAGAATGCCGTGGCGCTGGACAGCAACCCGGCCGCCATCACAAACCTCAAGCACAACCTCGAGCTGCTGCGCTGCCCCCGCGGACAGATCCTGCAGACCGACGCCCTGCGCTACCTGCAAGGTCCAACGAAGCAGCAGTTCGACCTGGTGTTCCTCGACCCGCCGTTCCACCAGGACCTGCTGGCCAACACCTGCAACCTGCTGGAGCAGGGCCAGTGGCTGCGCGAACAAGCGTGGATCTACACCGAGAGCGAAGCAGCCCCGTCCACGCTACCGATGCCAGGCAACTGGCGCCTGCACCGCGAGAAGAAGACCGGCCAGGTGCACTATGCGCTGTGGCAGCGCGTGGCAGCCGACCAATAGCGCAGATACAGTGGCGGTGTTTCATGGCACTCTAGACGGGCACATCACGAGTCGCCCAGCATGCCTAGCCTCACCGCCACGTTCCGCCCGGCCACCGGCCTGTCCAACCCGCACCTGCAGACGCTGTGGGGCCCTCTCTGGCGCAAGCTGCCCGATCTGTCACGCAACCGCGAACGCCTGTGGCTGGCCGACGGCGACTTCCTCGACCTCGACTGGCATGGCCCGCACCAGCCCGATGCACCCTTGGTGCTGGTGTTGCACGGGCTGACCGGCTCTTCCAACTCCCCGTACGTCAAAGGTTTGCAGCAAGCGCTGCAGGCACGTGGCTGGGCCAGTGTCGCAGTGAACTGGCGCGGTTGCTCGGGCGAGCCCAACCTGCTGGCGCGCAGCTATCACTCCGGGGCAAGCGAAGACCTGGCCGAGACCATCCGCCACCTGCGCGCCCAACGGCCGCTGGCACCGCTGTACGCCGTGGGCTATTCGCTCGGTGGCAACGTGTTGCTCAAGTATCTGGGTGAGAGTGGTTCGGCCAGCCAGCTGGAAGCAGCGGTGGCAGTATCGGTGCCGTTTCGTCTGGACCAATGCGCCGATCGCATCGGGCTGGGTTTCTCGAAGCTATACCAGGCGCATTTCATGCGCGAGATGTTGGCCTATGTACAGAACAAGCAGCGGCATTTTCGCGACAAGGGCCACCAGCAAGGGTTGGACGAGATCGAGCGCCTGGGGCCTCTGCGCAACCTGCGCACGTTCTGGGATTTCGATGGCCGGGTGACCGCGCCGCTCAACGGTTTCAGCGACGCCCACGATTACTATCGGCGTGCCTCTAGCCGCTATTACCTGGGTGAGAACCGCACCCCAACGCTGATCATCCACTCCAGCGACGATCCGTTCGTGTTCGACCACAGCCTTCCCAGCGCCAGCGAGCTGGCAGCGCAAACACATTTCGAACTGCACAGCCGGGGTGGGCACGTGGGGTTTGTCGACGGCAGCCTGCGTAATCCGGGGTACTACCTGGAACGGCGGATTCCGCAGTGGCTGCTGGAAGGTCGATAGCGCCTACAAGTAAAGGTCAGTCGCCGGTCGCCACTGCGTGCTGCGGATCATTGATCCACTCGCTCCAGGAACCTGCGTACAACCGCCCCAACGGGTATCCCGCCAGCGCCAGGGCGAACAGATTGTGGCAGGCCGTCACGCCCGAACCGCAGTAGGCCACCAGGTGCTCAGGCGGGCGGCCGCCCAATTTCTCGGCAAAACGCTGCTTGAGCTGCGCCACCGGCAGGAACCGCCCGTCGGCACCGAGGTTGTCGGTAAACGCCGCACATTGTGCGCCCGGGATGTGCCCGGCCACCGGGTCGATCGGCTCGACCTCGCCTCGGAAGCGCGGCAACGCACGGGCATCGATCAGGGTCAGGTCCGCTTCGCCCAGGCGCTTGGCCAAGTGCCCGGCATCGATCAGCAGCTTCATGTCCGGCTCGCCGCTGAAATTGCCCTCGCGCCGCGCAGGCGCGTCCAGGCTCAGGGGCAGATGTGCCGCGTGCCAGGCCTTCAGGCCACCGTCGAGGATCGACACCCCGTCGCGCTTGCCCAGCCAGGCCAGCAGCCACCAGGCACGGGCGGCAAAGGCGCCGGGGCCGTCGTCGTAGAGCACCACCTCGCTGTCGTCGTCCAGGCCCCATTCACGCAGGCGCTCGACCAGGTGCTGCGCATCGGGCAGCGGATGGCGCCCGGTGCGTCCCTTGACCACCGGCCCGCTCAGGTCACGCTCCAGGTCGGCGAAATGCGCCCCGGCGATATGCCCCTGGGCATAGCTGCGCTGGCCGTAGTCGACATCTTCCAGGGCGAAACGACAGTCGAGGATCACCAGCCCGGGCGAGTCCAGGCGCTCGGCCAGTTGCTGCGGGGTGATCAGTTGCGCAAGGGGCATGACAATCTCCTGTTGAATGGCTCGAAAACCCCGGCTCAGTGCTCCAGGGCCTGGTTGAACGGAACGTGATACTCATCGCACAAGGCCTGCACGGCAGCCCGCGAGGCCGGGGTGACATAGCCCAGTTCCAGCACCACCACCTGATAGACGCCGCGCTTGAAGGCTTCTTCACCCAGGTGGGCGGTGTGCTCGCGGGTGGTGCTGAGGAAACGCACCCAGGACGTCAGGACGATCCAGGCATTGATGGTCAGCGACTCGATCTGCGTCGCATCCATGGCCAGGATCCCGGCATCGACGAAACCACGGTAGATCGCCTGGCCATGCTGCAGGCAGCGCCGGGAAAACCGCCGGTAGCGCGCGGCCAGCTCCGGGTCGCTGTCGAGCAGGTGCTCCAGGTCGCGGTGGAGGAAGCGGTAGTTCCACATCGCCGCCAGCAAGGCCTTGAGGTAGAAGCGTTTGTCCTCGACCGTGGCGGCCCGCCCCTGAGGGGCGCGCAGGAAACTGTCGACCAGTTCTTCGTACTGGTTGAACAGCACGGCGATGATCGCCTGCTTGTTGGGGAAGTGGTAGTACAGGTTGCCGGGCGAGATTTCCATGTGCGCGGCAATGTGGTTGGTGCTGACGCTACGCTCGCCCTGCTGGTTGAACAGCTCCAGGCTGTTCTGCACGATGCGCTCTCGGGTCTTCATGCGCGGGGCCATGCTCAGCTCCGGACTCCAGGGTGAATGATCAGGGCCATCTTACGGCCTCCTGCCGGTCGGGTGCACCGCCAAGGCCATGAAAAAATATGCACCATCGTACCAATTAGAGTATATGCTCTAGTCATTCGCCACCCTCGGAGCCGCCATGACCTCGCCTGCCGTTCTCCCTCCCGTGCAATCAGACCTCGACCTGCAAGCGACGTTCGACGCCCAGCGCCGGGCATTTGCCAGCAACCCCATGCCCCCGGCCGCCCAGCGCCGGCAGTGGCTCAAGAGCCTGCGCGAGGCGCTGTTGGCGGACAAGGAAACCCTGATCACCAGCATCGATGCCGACTTCAGTGGGCGCAGCCGCGATGAAACCCTGATCGCCGAACTGATGCCCTCGGTGCTGGGCCTGCGCGATGCCGAGCGCCATCTTCAGCGCTGGATGCGCGCGTCGCGGCGCAAGGTCGGCCTGGCCTTCCAGCCCGCCAGCGCACGGGTGCAGTACCAGCCACTGGGGGTGGTGGGGATCATCGTGCCGTGGAACTACCCGCTGTTCCTTGCCATCGGCCCGCTGACCGGCGCCCTGGCCGCCGGCAACCGGGTCATGCTCAAGCTCAGCGAGTCCACCCCCAGCAGCGGCCAGGCGCTCAAGACCCTGCTGGAGCGGGTGTTCCCCCGTGACCTGGTCAGCGTCGTGCTGGGTGAAGTGGAAGTCGGCCAGGCCTTTGCCCGCCTGCCGTTCGACCATCTGTTGTTCACCGGCGCCACCAGCGTCGGCCGCCACGTGATGCTGGCGGCCGCGCAGAACCTCACCCCGGTGACCCTCGAGCTGGGCGGTAAATCGCCGGCCATCGTCTCGGCGGATGTGCCGCTGGACACCGCTGCCGAGCGCATCGCCTTCGGCAAGACCCTCAATGCCGGGCAAACCTGCGTCGCCCCCGACTACGTGCTGGTGCCCCGCGAGCGCCTGGGCGCCTTCGCCGAGGCCTACCAGCGCGCCGTGCGCCATGCCTACCCACGCCTCAATGACAACCCCGATTACAGCGCGATCATCAACGAGCGCCAGCTCGGCCGCCTGAACCACTTGCTGGACGACGCCCGCGCCAAGGGCGCCAAGGTGCTCGACCTCTATTCGGATGAACCTCGCCAGGGCCGACGCCTGCCACCCCATCTGCTGCTCGAGGTGAACGACGGCATGCAGGTGATGCAGGACGAGATCTTCGGCCCGCTGCTGCCACTGGTGCCCTACGACCAGCTCGACGACGCCCTGGCCTATATCAACCAGCGGCCACGCCCCCTGGCGCTCTACTACTTCGGCTACGACCGCGCCGAGCAGGCGCGGGTGCTGCGTGACACTCACTCTGGTGGTGTGTGCCTGAACGACACCCTGCTGCACGTGGCCCAGGAAAACCTGCCGTTCGGTGGCATCGGCCCGTCCGGCATGGGGCACTACCACGGCCACGAAGGTTTCCTCACCTTCAGCAAGGCCAAGGCGGTGCTGGCCAAGCAGCGGATAAACGCTGCCAAGGTGATCTACCCACCTTATGGCAAGGCCCTGCAGCGCCTGGTCTACAAACTGTTCATCCGCTGAGCGGGGCAGGCCATGCAGCGTCGCGACCTGCTCAGGTTCAGCCTGGGCGCCAGCCTGTTCCTCGGGACCGCGAGCCTGGTCGGCTGCTCGAAAGAGACACCCTCCTCTGGCTACCAGGTGCTGCGCGAGGATGATCTGCCGCTGTTGCAGGCCTTGATCCCGATCGTGCTGGCGGGAACCCAGGCCTCCAGCAGCACCGTGCTCGCGAGCCTCGACCACAAGCTGGCAGCGCTTTCCCCGGCCATGCTCAAGCTGACCCGGCAGTTGTTCGATGTGCTCAGCTTGCCCCTGACCCGTGGGCCATTGACCGGTGTCTGGGGAGGCTGGACCAACGCCACGAGCACGGATGTGGAGCGGTTTCTGGAGCGCTGGCGCGATAGCTCGTTGAACCTGCTGCGCCAGGGCCACGCCTCGCTGCTGCAGTTGTTGCTGATGGCCTGGTATGAGCGCCCCGAGGCCTGGACGGCCTGCGGTTATCCAGGGCCGCCGAAAATCTGACCTTGTGTATCGCGCTGGGCAGGCCAACAGACCCCGTGGGAGCGGGTTCACCCGCGAACACCGGCGAAGCCGGTGCCATAAAACGCGGCGATTGATTCGCGGGTAAACCCGCTCCCACAGGACTCTTCGCTGATCAATCAACATTGCCTTGCTCCAAAGGAATCGCCTCATGCCCGTCCCTGACCCGTTTCGCCAAGGCCTTGAACGAGGCTGGACCACCCACGATGGCTCGCGCCTGGACCAGGACCTGGCGCTCGAAACCGATGTCGCCGTGATCGGCAGCGGCGCCGGTGGCGCCACCACGGCCGAGCTGCTGAGCGCCGCCGGCCTGAAGGTGCTGCTGATCGAGGAAGGCCCACTCAAGACCAGCAGCGATTTCCATCTGCTGGAACACGAGGCCTACGCCGACCTCTACCAGGAGGGGCTGGGGCGCTTGAGCAAGGAGGGCGCCATTACCATCCTCCAGGGCCGTGCAGTCGGTGGCACCACACTGGTCAACTGGACATCGAGCTTCCGCACCCCGCCGCAAACACTGGAGCACTGGGCCCGCGAGCACGCGGTGAAGGGCCTGGACAGCGAAGCCCTGCACCCCTGGTTCGAACGCATGGAGCAACGCCTGGGGATCGCCCCGTGGGCAATGCCACCGAACGCCAACAACGACGTGCTGCGCCGGGGCTGCGAGGCGCTGGGCCATCGCTGGGCGGTCATCCCGCGCAATGTGCGCGGTTGCTGGAACCTGGGCTACTGCGGCATGGGCTGCCCGGTCAACGCCAAGCAATCGATGCTGGTCACCAGCATCCCCGCCACCTTGGAAAAGGGCGGCGAACTGCTCTATCTGGCCCGGGCCGTGCGTTTCAGCCACGATAACCAACGCATTGACCACCTGCAGTGCCAAGCCCTGGATGCCAAAGGCGTTCAGCCCACGGGGCGAAAGGTCCGCGTGCGCGCCCGTCACTACGTGCTGGCCGGTGGCGGCATCAACAGCCCGGCCCTGCTGCTGCGCTCGCAGGCACCCGACCCGCACCAGCGCCTGGGCAAGCGTACTTTCCTGCACCTGGTCAACTTCAGCGCCGCGCAATTCGCCGACAAGATCGACCCGTACTACGGCGCGCCGCAGTCGATCTACAGTGACCAGTTCCAATGGCAGGACGGCGTTGCCGGCCGGATCGGCTACAAACTCGAGGTCCCCCCGCTGCACCCGGCCCTGGCCAGCACCCTGCTGGGCGGGCACGGCCAGGACAATGCCCTGCGCATGGCCGAACTGCCCCACACCCACGTGATGCTGGCGCTGCTGCGCGATGGTTTCCACCCCGAAAGCCCGGGCGGCCAGGTGGAGCTGCGCGGCGACGGCTCGCCGGTGCTCGACTACCCCGTCACCGACTACCTGCGCGACGGCCTGCGCCGGGCCTGGCACAGCATGGCGCAGATCCAGTTCGCCGCCGGTGCCCGCAAGGTGCTGCCGGTGCATGGCGACGCCCGCTACGTCGAGACGCCGGGCCAGGCCAAGGCACTGATCGACGGCCTGCCCCTGGCGCTGTTGCGCATGCGCCTGGGCAGCGCCCATGTCATGGGCGGCTGCGCCCTGGGCGAAGACCCGCGCCAGGCGGTGTGCGACAGCCTGGGCCGGCATCACCAGCTGGAGAACCTGTCGATCCACGACGGCTCGCTGTTCCCCACCAGCATCGGCGCCAACCCGCAGTTGTCGGTCTATGCCCTGGCCGCGCGGCTCAGTGACGCGCTGATCGGCCGCCTGGCAAACGGCGCATGACAGCCAATACACGCACTGTCTATAGTGCCATCAGCCAGCCACGCGACTTGGCCGGGCGCAATCGCTGCGCTACCATCCGACTCCCCAACGCACTCCAGCCAGGATGACGCGATGAACCGAGTGTTGTACCCGGGTACTTTCGACCCCATTACCAAAGGCCATGGCGACCTGGTCGAGCGCGCCTCGCGGTTGTTCGACCATGTGATCATCGCCGTGGCGGCCAGCCCCAAGAAAAACCCCCTGTTCCCCCTGGAACAACGGGTCGAGCTGGCCCGCGAGGTCACCAAGCACCTGCCCAATGTCGAAGTCATCGGCTTCTCCTCGCTGCTGGCGCATTTCGCCAAGGAACAGAACGCCAACGTGTTCCTGCGCGGCCTGCGCGCGGTTTCCGACTTCGAATACGAGTTCCAGCTGGCCAACATGAACCGCCAGTTGGCACCCGACGTCGAGAGCCTGTTCCTCACCCCGTCCGAGCGCTATTCGTTCATTTCCTCGACACTGGTCCGGGAAATCGCCGCGCTGGGCGGCGATATCAGCAAGTTCGTCCACCCCACCGTGGCCGACGCGTTGACCGAGCGCTTCCGCAAGTAACCCTCGCGGTCAGGATGTCGCGCCTGCGTGCACTGCGGGCGCGAATCCGGCACAATTGCGCTTGTCGCTTTGAAACATGCCCGGGCCCGACGCCCCGGCCGGAGTCTCCATGTCCCTGATCATCACCGACGATTGCATCAACTGCGACGTCTGCGAACCCGAGTGCCCGAACGCCGCCATCTCGCAAGGCGAGGAGATCTACGTGATCGACCCGAACCTGTGCACCCAGTGCGTGGGCCACTACGACGAGCCACAGTGCCAGCAAGTCTGCCCGGTCGACTGCATCCCGCTGGATGAAGCCCACCCGGAAACCGAAGACGAGCTGATGGCCAAGTACCGCCGGATCACCGGCAAGGCCTGATGCCGTTCGTCGCCGCAGTCCGACGCTCACTCCTCGGCGCCGCCCTGGCGCTGCTGGCCACCACCGCCCAGGCGGATGGCCCGGGCCGCGCGGCCATCGCCAGCCCTCACGGCGAGGCCACTGCGGCCGCCCAGCAGATTCTCGCCCAGGGCGGCAACGCCTTCGACGCCGCCGTGGCCATCAGCGCCGCGCTGGCGGTGGTCGAGCCCTATGGCTCGGGCCTGGGCGGCGGCGGTTTCTTCCTGCTGCGCGAAAGTGGCGACGCACCGCGCTACGCCTTCCTCGATGCCCGTGAGCGTGCGCCGGCCGCCGCCCGGGCGGACATGTACCTGAAAGACGGCAAGGTCCAGCCGGGGTTGTCGATCAATGGCCCGTTGGCCGCCGCCATCCCCGGCCTGCCCCAGGCGCTGGCCGACCTGGCCGCGACCCACGGCAAGCTGCCCTTGAAGGACACCCTGGCCCCGGCCATCCGCCTGGCCAACCAGGGTTTTGCCGTCGACCGCATCTACCGCGACCGGGCCACCATGCGCCTGAGTGCCCTGCGCGACGACGCCGAAAGCGCCAGGCTGTTCCTGCGCTCCCACGACGTGCCGGCGTTGGGGACGCTGGTCCGCCAGCCGGAACTGGCCGCCACCTTGCAACGCATGGCTGAACACGGCCGTGACGGCTTCTACCGGGGCCCGATGGCCCAGCGCCTGGTCGACGGCGTGCGCCAGGCTGGTGGTGTCTGGACCCTCGACGACCTCGCCGGCTACCACACCGCCTGGCGCGAGCCCCTGCGCTACTCGTTGGCCAACCAGCGCGAGCTGATCAGCAGCCCGCCGCCGTCGGCCGGTGGCGTGGCCCTGGCCCAGAGCCTGGCCATGCTCCAGCGCCTGCCCTGGCAAAGCGCCGAGCCAGTGCAACGCAGCCACTATGTGATCGAAGTGTTGCGCCGGGCCTACCGCGACCGCGGCCTGCTCGGCGACCCGGACTACGTCGCCAACCCGATCAACCGCCTGCTGGCACGCCAATACCTCACCGGGCTGGCCGACGGCATCGATGTGCATCAAGCCACGCCCAGCAGCGCCCTGCTGCCCTCGCCGGCCTGGCGCGAGGGCGACCACACCACCCACTTCACGGTGATCGACGCCGACGGCAACGCGGTGTCCGCCACACTGTCGGTCAACCTGCCGTTCGGCGCGGCGTTCAGCGTGCCGGGCACCGGCGTGCTGTTGAACAACGAGATGGACGATTTTGCCGCCGACCCCAGCGGCAGCAACAGCTACGGCCTGGCGGGCAGCCAGGCCAACGCGGTGGCGGCGGGCAAGCGGCCGCTGTCGAGCATGAGCCCGACGTTCATCGAAAGCCCCAGCCAGTTCGCCAGCTTCGGCACGCCGGGCGGCAGCCGCATACCCAGCATGGTGCTGCTGTCGGTGATGGGCTTCCTGGAGGGTCGGCCAGTGGCCGAATGGCCGGCGACGGCGCGCTATCACCATCAATACCTGCCGGACGTGGTCGAGCATGAGCCAGGGGCGTTCAGCCCGGAGCAGGAAGCCGAGCTGCAAGCGCGTGGGTATCAGCTGAAGGACATGGGGCGCAGCTACGGGAACCAGCAGGTGCTGTATTGGGACAAGGCGGGCGGGACCGTGGAGGCTGCCAGTGATCCGCGAGGCGTGGGGCAGTCAGCGATAGGCTACTGAGCCCTCGGCCCTTTCGCCGGCAAGCCGGCCCCTACGGATTTGCTCCATAAGGCCCAAACTCCTGTGGGAGCGGGTTTACCCGCGAACACCGGCGAGGCCGGTGCCATCCACCGCGCCGCCTTCTTCGCGGGTAAACCCGCTCCCACAGGGTTCGCGTAATGCTTAACGCTGGCATTTCGGGCAGAACACGCTTGCCCGCTGTCCTAATTTCACCTCTCGCAACTCGGTGCCACACACCTTGCACGGCTGCCCACCACGCCCATAGACGAACAGTTCCTGCTGGAAATACCCCGGCTGACCATCGCCACCGATGAAGTCACGCAGCGTTGTCCCGCCCTGCTCGATGGCCGCCGCGAGCACGCGCTTGATCTCGATCGCCAGCTTCAGGTAGCGCGCCCGGGAGATCCCGCCCGCCTCACGTCGCGGATCGATGCCGGCCGCGAACAATGCCTCGGTGGCGTAAATGTTGCCCACGCCCACCACCACGGCGTTGTCCATGATGAACGGTTTGACCGCCATCGACCGGCCACGGGACAGCTGGAACAGCCGCTCGCCGTCGAACAGGTCGGTCAACGGCTCCGGCCCGAGGCGTATCAGCAATTCGTGGTTCAGCGGATCAAGGCTCCACAGCATGGCCCCGAAGCGCCGCGGGTCGGTGTAGCGCAGCATCAACCCCGACTCCAGCTCGATGTCCACATGCTCGTGCTTGGCCGCCGGCACCCCCAGCTCGATCAGGCGCAGGTTGCCGGACATGCCCAGGTGGCTGATCAAGGTGCCGACCTCGGCGTTGATCAGCAGGTACTTGGCGCGGCGCTCGACGCTGACGATGCGCTGCCCCGACAGGCGCACATCGAGGTCTTCCGGGATCGGCCAGCGCAGGCGCCGATCACGCACCACCACGCGGCTGACCCGCTGGCCCACCAGATGCGGGGCGATACCGCGCCGCGTCGTCTCGACCTCTGGCAATTCCGGCATGGCTCAGTGCCCGCCCAGTTCGCGGATGTTCTGCTTGAGCTGCTCGAAGTCGTATTCGGTCAGGCCGATGTAGTCCAGCACCAGCGGCCCGACCATCTCCCACTCGTGGTCCACGGTCTGGTTGCCCAGCACGCGGTAGGACGCGCAGATGTGCTCGGACATCTTCAGCACCGCCAGCAGGTTCTTCAGCTGGGTCTGGGTGTTGCGCGAGGATTCGTCGCGGAACACCGCCAGGGCGTTGTGGTGGTTGGCGATGGCGGCGCTGATGTGCTCCGGCAGGCGCCACGACTTGGCGGTGAAGTAGCCGACCACCGAGTGGTTGGTGTTGAACACGCGGTTCTCGGTGTCCACCACGCGGATTTCGTCATTGGCCTTGGCGTACGACTCTTCCAGCACTTCCATATAGTTGGGGAAGCGCTTGTGCATCAATGGCACGCCGCAATCGTGGAACAGCCCTAGCGTGTAGGCCTCGTCGACCGCCTGGATGCCGGTGCGCTTGGCCAGGGTCAGGCAGGTCATGGCCACGTCCTGGGCGGTGTCCCAGAACGGGTTGAGGGTGACGATGGTCTCGTCGCTCATTTCGCCCTTGATCGACTGGGCGTTGATCAGGTTGATGATCGAGCGGCTGCCCAGCAGGTTCACCGCGCGCTGGATCGAGCCGATCTTGTTCGCCAGGCCGAACTGCGCCGAGTTGACCAGCTTGAGCAGGGCGCCGGACAGGCCCGGGTCCTGGCTGATCAGCTTGGCGATGGTCTCAAGATCAGGGTCGGGCATGTACTGCTCGAACTGCAGGTCGACCATGATCTGCGGCTGTGGCGGGATGGTGATGCCTTGCAAGGCTTGCTGGATCTGTTCGGCGGAAAGTTCCTGGGACATAAGTACACACTCGCGGGGGACGGGGGATTCTAACCCTGTACGCCGGCAGGGCAACCTATCAGTGGATCGTTGGATCCAAGAATTTCTTTAGCGCTGCAGGCGCCAGCCTTGCTGACCCCTACAAGATGAAGCAATAAGCCCACGCTTGGTCGCAGGCCACAGCGAATCCGGGGCCAACACGGTATACTCCCGCTCTTTTTTCCCGGAGCGACGTCATGTCCCTGCCCAGCCTTCGCCTCAAAGCCAATGCCGACCGCCGCCTGCGCGCCGGCCACCTGTGGGTCTACAGCAACGAAGTCGACGTCGCCGCGACCCCGCTGCAGGGCCTGAAGGCCGGCCAGCAGGCCATCCTCGAAGCCGCCAACGGCAAGCCCCTGGGCGTGGTGGCCATGAGCCCGAACAACCTGATCTGCGCCCGCCTGCTGTCACGCGACGCCAAGCTGCCGCTGGACAAGTCGCTGCTGGTGCACCGCCTGAACGTGGCCCTGTCGCTGCGCGAGCGCCTGTTCGACAAGCCGTGCTACCGCCTGGTCTACGGTGACTCCGACCTGCTCCCGGGGCTGGTGGTCGACCGCTTCTTCGACATCCTGGTGGTGCAACTGGCCTCGGCTACCATGGAAGCCCACAAGGACGACGTGATCGCCGCCCTGGTCCAGGTGCTCAAACCCAGCGGCATCCTGTTCAAGAACGACTCCGCCGCCCGCGACGCCGAAGGCCTCGAGCGCTATGTCGACACCGTCTACGGCGAAGTGCCGGACTGGGTGGCGCTGGAAGAGAACGGCGTGAAGTTCGAAGCCCCGGTGCGTGAAGGGCAGAAGACCGGCTGGTTCTACGACCACCGCATGAACCGCGCGCGCCTGGCCCCCTACGTCAAGGGCAAGCGTGTGCTCGACCTGTTCAGCTACATCGGTGGCTGGGGCGTGCAGGCCGGCGCGTTCGGCGCCAGCGAAGTGTTCTGCGTGGACGCGTCCGGCTTCGCCCTCGATGGTGTGGAGCGCAACGCCGCACTGAACGGCATCAGCGAGAAGCTGACCTGCATCGAAGGCGACGTGTTCGAGGCCCTGCGTGAACTCAAGGCCGCCGAAGAGCGCTTCGACGTGATCATCGCCGACCCGCCCGCCTTCATCAAACGCAAGAAGGACCTGAAGAACGGCGAGGCCGCCTATCGCCGCCTCAACGAACAAGCCATGCGTATGCTGAACAAGGACGGCATCCTGGTCAGCGCCTCGTGCTCGATGCACCTGCCAGAGGATGACCTGAACAACATCCTGTTGACCAGCGCCCGCCACCTGGACCGCAACCTGCAGCTGCTCGAGCGCGGCGGCCAGGGCCCGGACCACCCAGTGCACCCGGCGATCGCCGAGACCCGCTACATCAAGAGCATCACCTGCCGGTTGCTGCCCAACAGCTAAGGCGTCCGCAACAAGAAAATCCCGGCCAGGCGCCGGGATTTTTCATGCCTGTGAATGGCTACTTCTCCAACCGCAGGGACAACTCCTCGCCATTGAGGCTCAGGGTCTTGTATTTCGGCGTGACCGGTTTCATCGCCCCTTGGCGTATCTGCCTGACCAGTTCCTCGGTGTTCTCGAAATCACCGTACAGGGTGCCAATCTGGTGCCACCCGCCTTCACTGGCGAAGACGAACACGTTGGACGCGTAGACATGGCGCGGGATCATCAACACTTCGTCGCGCCCATCGCCGTCCATGTCCACCGCCCACAGGAAACAACCTTTTCCGCCGCACTGGCTCTCGGTCAAGACCTGTGTGTCGAATGCCTGGCTGTTGCGCACCGCGGCGCCCAGCCATTCGAGCTGCGGGCCACGGGGTTCTTCGACAGGCGGCTCATGCACCTTGGCCATGTTGAGCAAAAGCCGTTCGCGGCCGGCCTGGTCGAACAACTCCGGCCCTTGCAGCTGCGCCTGCAATTCATTGAATGCCGCACGCCCCGGGTCGCCCAGGCGGTAGTACAAGTGGCTGGCATCGAACTCGTCGATTGGCGTGCGTCCGCTGACCAGACGTTCGACCTGATTCTTCGCGCTCAGCGTCATCGGGTCCAGCACCGGTGTATAGAACAGCACCACCAGCAGCGCGCTGAGCAAGGCAATCCACGGGTTGCTCAGCCGCAGGCTGTTCAGCCAGGCCTGCCGTGAGCTCACCACCGCCCACACCGCCGCCAGGCTGTGCGCCACCATCACGCCCACCAACAGCATGGCCATGATGCGCGACGGGGTCAGCCCGTACTGGTCAATGCGCAACCAGCTGGCATAGGCCGCCAGGCCCACCAGCACCGGCAGGCACAACAGGCTGGCCTCGACCAGGCGCTTGAGCGGCGCAGGATAGACATTGCCTTGATGGCCATCCTGGAACACACCATTGGTCAGGAACAGGTTGATGCCTGCCAGCACCAACAGCAGAGCGGTGGAATAGCCAGTGTCCCACACGGGTTGCAGGCCGCTGAAAGGCAGCGTCAGGGTGAACACCACGGCGATCACCGCACTCAATGGCAACAGGAAGCGGCACAGTGTCAGCAGGATACCGCGCAGCAGCCCGATGACCTTTTCGTTTTCCCGGCCCATGCGCATCCCCAGGGAGAACACTACCGGCAACAGCAGGCAGAGGAACTCGGGGGCCTCCACCACATGCTTGACCTGCGGGATGCCCAGCATGGCGAACAACAGCGCGCACAGCCAAAGCAGCTGCCAGAACAGGCCCATCAGCAACTGCGCCAGGAACAGGATGAACACGTTGTTCCAGGCATGCTTGAACAGGTCCTCATAGCGTGGCCGCAGCCCTTCGCGGGTTGGCCAGGCGAGGATGAATGCAGTGCCAATGTAACCCAGCACGATGGCGGCCAGGCACCAGGTCTGCTGCAACCACCCCAGGTGCTCGAAACGGGAGAGCCAGCCACTGATACCGCTGATCAGCACGGTCAGGCCCAGTACCAGCCAGCCTGTGCCACGTTGCAGCACCGCGCTGCCCAGCAATTGCAGGTTCAGCCCCGCCACCGCCACCGCGACGCACAGAGCCACCGACAGGCTGAACCCCAGCGGTTCACCCTCTCCTTTCACGGTGATAAGTACCACCAAGCCCTGGATCAGACCGATGACGATGTAGAACAGTAAAGAGCGACTTGGCGCTGGCATTGCAAATCCTTTTGGCCAGTGGGGTAGAAGGCGCGCAAGTCTACCGAAACCTGCCCGAATCACGCCAAGGCCTTTACCTTGCGGGCTGGCGACAGCCAATTATCACAACGCCATTCCCTCGCGGGCGCGGCGGTGTAGAATCGAGCCATTCATCGCCAGACATCCCCGGCGGGTTTATGAGCTCTGGTCGAGCCTGCGGCGATCCCGCGCGGTCCTTCGACCCCCATCCGTGCCAGCGGCAACCGGCCCAGGCGTTCAGGACAAGAGAAGCTCACTCCCCTAGTTAGAGACCTGATTAAGCCGCCAGGAGTGCTTTATGCCTGATTATCGTTCCAAGACTTCCACCCAAGGCCGCAACATGGCCGGCGCCCGTGCCCTGTGGCGCGCCACCGGGATGAAGGACGAAGACTTCAAGAAACCGATCATCGCCATCGCCAACTCGTTCACCCAGTTCGTCCCGGGCCACGTGCACCTGAAGGACCTGGGCCAGTTGGTCGCCCGCGAGATCGAACGCGCCGGTGGCGTGGCGAAAGAGTTCAACACCATCGCCGTGGACGACGGCATCGCCATGGGCCACGACGGCATGCTGTACTCGCTGCCCAGCCGCGAGATCATCGCCGACGCCGTCGAGTACATGGTCAACGCCCATTGCGCCGATGCCATCGTCTGCATCTCCAACTGCGACAAGATCACCCCCGGCATGCTGATGGCCGCCCTGCGCCTGAACATCCCGGTGATCTTCGTTTCCGGCGGCCCGATGGAGGCCGGCAAAACCAAACTGGCCAGCCACGGCCTGGACCTGGTCGACGCCATGGTCATCGCCGCCGACTCCAGCGCCTCCGACGAGAAAGTCGCCGAGTACGAGCGCAGCGCCTGCCCGACCTGCGGCTCGTGCTCCGGCATGTTCACCGCCAACTCGATGAACTGCCTGACCGAAGCCTTAGGTCTCGCCCTGCCGGGCAACGGTTCGACGCTTGCCACCCACTCGGATCGCGAGCAACTGTTCCTCACCGCCGGCCGCACCATCGTCGAGCTGTGCAAGCGCTACTACGGCGAAAACGACACGTCGGTACTGCCGCGCAGCATCGCCAACTTCAAGGCGTTCGAGAACGCCATGATGCTCGACATCGCCATGGGCGGCTCGACCAACACCATCCTGCACCTGCTGGCTGCGGCCCAGGAAGCGGAAGTGGACTTCGACCTGCGCGACATCGATCGCCTGTCGCGCAAAGTGCCGCAGCTGTGCAAGGTGGCGCCGAACATCCAGAAGTACCACATGGAAGACGTGCACCGCGCCGGCGGCATCTTCAGCATCCTCGGCTCGCTGGCCCGCGGCGGCCTGCTGCACACCGACCTCCCTACCGTGCACAGCCGCAGCATGGAAGAAGCCATCGCCAAATGGGATATCACCCAGACCAATGACGAAGCCGTGCACACCTTCTTCAAGGCAGGCCCGGCCGGCATCCCGACGCAGACCGCGTTCAGCCAGTCGACCCGCTGGGACACGCTGGACGACGACCGCGCCGAAGGCTGCATCCGCAGCGTCGAGCACGCTTATTCGCAGGAAGGCGGCCTGGCCGTGCTGTACGGCAACATCGCGCAAGATGGTTGCGTGGTGAAGACCGCCGGCGTGGATGACTCGATCCTGGTGTTCGAAGGCAACGCGAAGATCTTCGAGAGCCAGGACAGCGCCGTGCGCGGCATCCTCGCCGACGAGGTGAAAGCCGGCGACATCGTCATCATCCGCTACGAAGGCCCGAAAGGCGGCCCGGGCATGCAGGAAATGCTCTACCCGACCTCGTACCTGAAGTCGAAAGGCCTGGGCAAGGCTTGCGCCCTGCTCACCGACGGCCGCTTCTCCGGCGGCACCTCGGGCCTGTCCATCGGCCACGCTTCGCCGGAAGCGGCGGCGGGCGGCGCGATCGGCCTGGTGCGCGATGGCGACAAGGTGCTGATCGATATCCCCAACCGTTCGATCAACCTGCTGGTCAGCGATGACGAGCTGGCCGCACGTCGCGTCGAACAGGACAAGAAGGGCTGGAAACCAGCTGAAGTGCGGCCACGCAAAGTGACCACCGCGCTGAAGGCCTACGCGCTGCTGGCCACCAGTGCCGACAAGGGCGCGGTGCGCAACAAGGCAATGCTCGACGGGCTGTGAGGCTTTGAAGGCATAAAAAAACCGGCGCCTGGTGCGCCGGTTTTTCTTTCTGGTGTATCAATGTACTTGCACTACGCCTTGAGCCTGGAAAACCGAGAGTTTTTTTAGCGCAGTTGCCAAAGAGTCGTCATCGAAGAGGGCATTCTTGCGGGCAGCTGCTTCCTTCCCACCTGACCAATTCTGCAACCCTTCCCGAATAGCATCGACCGTTGGTGCCACCCCATCCCGATGAAGCATCCAGTCGACCGTGGCCAGAAGCTCCATACCAAATGGAGACTCAAAGCCATCAATCAGCTCAGCCGTAAACTCCAACGCAGGTAAATGGACCTTAGCCTCACTTTGCAAGTAAGTATCAACGAAAGCCTTCCGACCCTCATCGAACCAGATCACATCCAAAGGGCCAGCATCACCGATACGCTTGTCACAATGGAGATAACTACCATCGAGATTATTCAGTAGATGCTCCAGTCGGTTAGTATAAGGACCGTATTTGTGAGCACTGAACTGCAGGTTGAGCGGGTTGTCATCAGGGGTGAAGCACTCGATTGAGCGTTCCAGGAACCACGCCAGCTTCTGGATCTCCAGCAAGCTGCACTCCATGCCAAGTACCCAATAACGACGCACCAGCTCGGCTATGAGCGCTCGGGCAGGGGTAAGCTTCTCGACCCCTGTGCGCTTCGAGACATTTTGATACTTGCTCGTGGGCTCGAATACGAGCACGTCAGCATCCAGATCCCCCAGCACCACTTCAATCTGTTCGCGCACAGCAGCCCAAGGCAACCCGCCATTACCCGCCCCCAGTGGAGGGATTGCTATGGACCTCACGTCATTGGCAAGAATGAAGCTCCGCAAGTCATGAAGGCCATCTGTGATCCAGGCAAGCTGTGATGGAGAACGCCAATGACGCTTGGTCGGAAAATTCACGACCCAGCGCGGGCCGTCCAGCTCACGAACCTCGGTGATGAACATCTTTCCAGTGACAACTTCGTCCGCTTTGCAGGCAGCCGCATACAGGCGATAGTTCTCAACAAAGCGCTCTTTGAACATCAGCGCAATGCCTTTACCCATCACCCCAACGGTGTTGACTGTGTTAACCA